>JAHDFZ010000037.1:3607-21403 GCA_020627905.1 Verrucomicrobiota bacterium | reverse complement strand
AGCGTGGAGCAGCTGATCCGCCATGGCGCGGGTCATCGCTTCTCCACCGCAGAGCACGCGCAGGTTTGATGATCCCGTCCAACCGGCATCAAAAAGCATCTGCCAGGTGGCCGGGGTGGCCTGCATGACGCTCACCTGATACTCGTCCAGCAGGCGCACCAGCTGTCGTCCATCCTGACACTGCTCCTGCGTAGCGATAATCGCAGTGGCTCCCTGCATCAGAGGCAGGAAGATCTCCAGTAGGGAGATATCAAAGGAAAGCGTGGTGACTGCAAGCAGCGTCTCGTTCTTCGCCAGTCCCGGCTCTTTGGCCATGGACTGGAGGAAGTTCAGCGCAGCCGAATGCGAGATCTCGACTCCCTTTGGCTTCCCAGTGGAGCCGGAGGTATAAATGATATAAGCGAGAGAGTCGCCATTGGTTTTTTGCAGGGCCTTGGGCTTTTTGCCAGCGGCAGCTTCGCCTATAGCAAGCGCCTTCCAGGATCCGGCCAGACGGCTGACAGTGCTGGCACCATTGTGCAGCAAGACCGTCGGATCGGCATCCTCCAGCATCATCTGGAGACGGCTTTGAGGATATTCCGGGTCCAGCGGCACGTAGGCGGCCCCTGCGCGGAGAACGCCCAGCAGGGCTGACGGCATCTGCAGGGAGCGCTCGACGAGAACCGCCACGCGGTCCCCTTCTTTGACACCGTTTGCCTGAAGAGCTGCCGCTACGGCATCTGCCTGATCGGAAAGCTGCTGAAAGCTCATCGCCTTGTCACCACAGCGATAGGCCAGCTTGGTCGCTGAGTTCTTCACTGATGCATCTGCTACCTGCGAAAGCAGAGCCGGGCCTGTCCAGCTGGTCTGTGTCGCGTTGTAATCGGTCGTCAGACGAGACTCCTCGGCTTTCGTAGTCAGGGATAGATCCGCCAGGGACTTTCCACCATCGGCGACCATGGCACGCAGCATTTGCTCATAGAGCTCGCTGAGTTTCTCAATGGTTGCCTCGTCAAAGAGGTCTTTGTTGTATTGCCAGCAGCCGAAAAGCTTTCCGCCTGCTTCCTCAACCACCAGTGTAATCTCGAACTGCGCCTGGCGCGTGGTCAGGTCGATCGTCTCCATCGTCAGATCCCCGACGTGGAACTGATGTCCGCCCTGACCGACGAGGAAGACAGCGACGTCTTCTCCCTCCAACCCTGGCACCTTCTCCATGGCGAAGCTCACCTGGAAAAGCGGAGAACGCCCGGGAGCGCGCTCTGCTTTCACGTCATCGACGATCTGCGAAAGCGGGTAGTGCTGATTCTCCAGAGCGCCAGCGATGGTTCCGCTGTTTGCCTTGAGGAATTCTGACACCGTCTGCTCGCCAGCCAGCTGGCTGCGCAGGGGCACCGGATTGACAAAGTAGCCGACGACATCACGCAGCTCCTGCTGCGAACGACCTGCGAGAGGAACCCCGATCACAATATCATCCTGCTGGCAGTATCGGTGAAGAAGCAGCTCGTAAGCCGAGAGCATAGTGGTGAAGAGGGTAACCTCCTGATCCTTGGTAAACGCCAGGACCTGCTCGGTGAGAGCTGAGTCCATCGTGAAACCATGGGTCGCTCCGCGGAAGGTCTGCCTGTCAGGGCGCGGACGATCCGTCGGCAGCTCCAGCAGGGTCGGCGCACCGGAGAGGTGCTCCTGCCAGAAGTCTCCCATGGCTTCTCCAGCGGCGCTATCCAGATGCGCCTTCTCCCAGCGCACGTAGTCGGCGTAGCTCGCAGGCAGTGCCTCGATCTCCGGCTTACGGCCCGCTTTCGCGGAGAAGTAGTATTCGATGAGATTGTTCATGATCACCGAAATCGACCAGGCGTCCGAAACGATGTGATGCATACTCAGCAGCGCGACGTGGGCGTCGTCCCCTGTGCGGAAAAGCTCCAGACGAATAACAGGACCACTTTCGAGGTCGAATGGCTTATTGGCATGCTCGGAGACCTTCGCCTTCAGCGCATCATCAGAAAGCTTCGAGCAGTCGTGCTCAGTGAAGTCGATCGTGCCGCCCTTTTTCACCACCTGCACGGGCTCGCCGCTCTGGGTGGTGAAGGTGACGTTCATCAGCGGATGACGCTCAAAGAGCAGCGTGAACGCCTCTTTGATCGCATCGATATCTAACAGTGGCGTAAACTTGCCGGAGAAGACGAGGTTGTAAGCAGCCGAGTCCGGCGCGAGACGGTGGAGGAACCACAGTGCCTTCTGCCCCTCTGAGAGAGGAAGAACCTCCGGCATTTCACCCGTGGCATCAAATCCTGTGAGATCGCTGGCGACGGCACCGGAGTCACCGCTGGCAGCGCCGGATTCCTGCAGTTTCTCGAGAACAGGAATGGAGAGATCCCGGACATTCGGGCCATTGAGCACGGAGCCCATGGGCATCGACATGCCGAGCTTCTCCTCGATCCGGTTGACCAGCTCGATAGCCATCAGCGAATCGAGACCGAGGTTGGTCAGTGGTGTATCCTTGTCAATGCGTGAGGCATCTGTGCCGAGAACGGCCGCCACCTGAGCAGCGATGAGGTCCTCTACCATGTTCATGCGCTTGTCGGCCGGAGCCTCCAGGATACGCGCTGCCATGGAGTCCCCACCAGCACCGGAAGAACGCGGCACCACAGGTAGAAACATGTCAGAGCCACCGACGGAGGGGCTGAAGCGCTTGAGCGCCGCCCAGTCACAACGCGCAGCCCCCAGCTGAGTGACAGCACTCGGGACACCGAGAGAGAAGAGATAAAGCGTCTCCTCCATGTTGGTCGCACCGAGACCGACCATCTCCAGGTATTGCTGCGTTTTCTCATTACGAGCAACGAAACCGGCTCCCTCCAGCGCACCCCAGTTAAAGGTGAGGGCGGGCAGGCCCTGACTGCGTCGGTAATGCGAGAGCTGGTCGAGAAAGACGTTCCCCGCATTGTAGTTCGACTGCTTCACCGCGCCGATGACAGCGGAGAAAGAGGAGAAGCTGATGAAGTGGCGCAGGGGGATATCGAGTGTCGCCTCATGCAGGTTCCACGCACCGAGCATTTTCGGCAATAGCACGCTGTCAAAGCGCTCACGATCCAGTTCGTTGATAAATTCATCATCGAGAACCATCGCCCCGTGGATGACACCGACGAGTGGCCAATCGCTGGACTGCACTTTGGCAATGGCGGCGTCTATGTCCGCACGGCTGGTGACGTCACCACGGACGTCGAGCACCTGCACCCCACTCATGCGGAGGGCTTCGATCTTTTCCAGCGCATCTTCCTTAGGACCGGAACGGCTCATCAAGGCAAAGCTGCGCGCCCCCTGATCGGCCATCCACTGGGCGAGTTCGAGACCGAATCCGCCAGCACCACCGGTGATGAGGTAGGTGCCATCAGCATGGAAACGGTGGCCCTGCTCGGTCGGCAGGCCTACCTCGATCCCGTCGACGTCGAAATCGAGGACGTTCTTCCCGATGTGCTTACCAGCTGCCATGTGGCGGAATGCCTCGACGACATCGGTGATGGGGAAGACCTCGTTCGGCAGCGGTTGATAGATCTCCTTCTCAAACATCTCCTCCAGATCGCCGAACATGCGTGCCGCGTAGGCAGGCTTGCTCTGCAGGTGCTGAGCGAGGTCGATGACAAAGAAGCTGATGTTGTTGCGGAGCGGCTCGAGTCCGATCTTTGAATTTCCGTAGACGTCAACCTTTCCGATTTCCAGGTAGCGGCCAAAGGTTTTGAGGACGCTGAAGTTCTTCGGAATAAAGTCCCCCGCGAGCGAGTTGAGCACGGCGTCCACGCCCTCACCATCGGTGATGCGCATGATCTCGTCGGCAAACTTGAGCGAGCGGGAGTCGAGGACATGATGCACGCCCATGTCGCGGAGCAGCTGGCGCTTCTTCTCCGTTCCGGCGGTTGAGAAAATCGTCAAGCCAAGATGCTTGGCGATCTGGATGGCCGCCTGCCCTACCCCACCCGTTCCGGCGTGGATGAGAATGCTCTCGCCCTTCTCCATGCGGGCCAGTTCATTCATGGCGTAGTGGGATGTCAGGAAGACAGTCGGCAGCGTCGCAGCGTCCACGTGCTTCATGGAGGCGGGCTTGCGGAAGACCATGTTGCGGTTCACCGTCACGTAGGAGCGGAAGCAGTATGGGGCCATGCCCACCACTTCATCGCCCGGCTCGAGATCGGTAACGTTTTCGCCCGTGCGCACGACGACACCGGAGAAGTCATCACCGAACCACTTGAGGTCGACCGGATTCCCCGGATAGATGCCGAGGGCTTTCATGACATCGCGAAAGTTGATGCCGCCAGCCTTCACCTCGATCTCGATCTCGTCGCCTTCCGGCTCACGGCGGGAGGTTTCGTTGAGTGAGAGATTGGTGAGAATGCCCGGCTTGTCGATCTGCAAACGATAGGGCAACACCTCGCCCTCTTCGTTCTTTGCTGAGCTGAGACGTGGCGGCAGTTCATCAGGCTTCACCCTGTGGACGCGGCGCACATAGCGACGCCCGCCGCGCAGGGCGATTTCATGCTCACCTTTGGAGAACCGGATCTCATTGGCGAGATCAGCCTGCTCCGCGCTTGTGATCTCGGCAGGTAGATCAATCTGCGCCCAGAGGAAATCCGGATGCTCGTTATTCGCGACACGCAGCAGTCCGGTTACTGGCGCAGAGGCAATACCCGCCAGCTGATCAGCAGGAGTCACCGGCATGGTCTCGCGGGTGACCACCCACACCTGAGGACGGGTCTCCCACTCCTGCTCGGTGAGAGCTCGGACGAGCTCGTGCAGAAAGTGCACACCACTCTCCTGGGCCCGGTTCAGCAGCTCGAGATCCAACTCATAGGCGCGCGGGTGATCTGCGCTCAGAGTATGAATGATCGCCTTCGGCTCACGGCCCTCCTTCTTCAGATCCTGCAGCGTCGCCTCGATCGCTCCGAAGCGTGGGGCTACGAAGTCGACTTCGGCACCTGCGTCCTTCAGCTGCTTGGAGAGTTTCTCCCCGATATTGGCACCATCGAGGGTGATGAGATAGAGGTCTGGCAGGACTTCTTCGGCATCCTCATCGGAGGTTTCTTCCGCTACCTCGGTCGGCTCCGCCTCGGCAGGTGCGGCAGCTAGTAGACAGGCCTGCTGGCACTCGTCATCTTTGACCGATGAGGTGAAGCTGGTCGCGCCCTCGAAGCCGACATCTGTCAGGACTTCGCGCCACTGCTCCTCAGAAAGGAGGGCTGACGTAGGCCGCAGCTCGGTATCGGTGAAGCGCCACCATCCTGGCAGCAGACCGAAAATGTCATCGAGGAAGGCACGACGCCAGGTGACCTCCAGCAGGAAAAACTGGCCCTGCGGAGCCATGCAGGCTCGGACGTTTGTCAGGGTCTCTTTCAGATCCTGGGTGGCGTGGATGACATTCGATGCGATGACGATGTCAAACTTACCGGGGTCGATCCCCTGCGATTCAGGAGAACGCTCCACGTCAAAGACCTGATATTCTACGAAAGGATACTTCTCGCCGAACTTCTCCTCTGCTGCCTGTAGGAAGGAGGGGCCATTATCCGTGAAGACATACTTCGTCTGATAGGAGTCGAAAATCGGCAGCAGTGTCGAGGTCAGGGAACCGGTGCCTGCTCCGATCTCCAGCACACGGATGGCCCGCCGCTGCGGTAGTCCATCGATCGCAGCACGCAGGGCGTCACGGATCTGCTCATTGATTACTGGGAAATCCGCACCCTCGCGATAAAAGCGCTCCATCGCCTCGCTCGATCCACCAGGAAAGAGGCAGGCCACAGGATCTACCTCGCCCGTGAGAATTCCGGCGAGATGGGGTCCAGTCATCTGGAGAAGCGCTGTCTCTGACTGGAACTGCGGCAGCTCCTCGGCCAGGCGATCCACCCAAGGCTCGACTCGTTCCGAGCTCGGCACCTCGATGAGTTTCCAGGCATCGTCACCGGCTTCCTCAAGATAGCCGCCCTCGGTGAGGGCCGTTAACTGACCGAAAACCAGGCGCTGATGATGTTGAGCAATCGACAGCTCTTTCATCAGGCCATCGACGGTGATCCTGTCCCCTGCTTTCGGCTTCCAGCCGAGCTGGAAGTAGGCGTTGACGATGTGCTGCCGTGCGACTTCCTCGAGTGCAGGCATGAAAACGTCGTAGTGCTTATCCAGCTCGCGCTCAGCGTAGAGCTCAGGCAGGCGCTCGAGAGCTGCTGCTTTTACGGTCTCCAGTGGCTGCAGCGGTGTGCGATCGACGTCGGGCGCACCCTGCAGGCGCAGTGGCTCCCAGCGCGCCTGGTAGAGACACTTCTCCAGATCATCCAGATCATTCTGCTCCACGCGATCCGCACGGAAGCCGAAGACCTCGGCGACCAGCTCGCCCTTGTCATCATAGATCTCGATATCGGCGATAATGTATTCGCGATCATTGTCAGAGTTGACCCTGGCATAGCCCCAGACGCGCTGTGGCGGCTGGTCCTTGTGCAGACGAATGCTGCGGATGGCTGCGGGCAGATAGAAGTAGTCGGAGCCCTTCGCCCCGTCCGGGATTACCTGTCCACCTTTTACGGTGTGGAAGAAGGCATCGAGCACGGCGGGGTGCACATGATAGTCTTCCACCGTTTCCATGATGCCCTCAGGGGCAACAATCTCGGCAAAGCACTCGCCGTCACAACGCCAGACATTCTGCAGGTGCTGGAAGAGCGGCTGAAACTGGTAGCCGGCATCCGCGTAGTCGGAGTAATACTGCTCGTGATCGAAGTGCTCGGATAGGCGCTTTTTCAGCCCTTCAAAGTCGACCTTCCTGGCCTCCGGCTCAGGCTGCTTTCTCAGCACGCCCTGTGAGTTCAGCTCCCAACCATCATTCTCGCCAGTCGAGCTGAAAATCTGGAAGGCACGAGTGTCAGGGTCAAAAACGACCTGCAGGGTGGGCACCTTCGCCTCGGTGACAAAGAGCGCCTTTTTCATCTCAAGATCCTCGACGACATAGTTCTCCTCGGGGAACAGGCGACGAGCGAGGGCGATGCCGATTTCGCCATAACCAGAGGCGGGGAAGATCACACTGTCCCAGAAGCGGTGATCATCCAGCCAGCCAAAGTAGCGCGGATCGAGATCGAAAGACCAGGTCGGCTTCGGAGCGATTTGCTTGAGACCGAGCAGCGGATGCTCAAGGGCACCGCAGCGCAGGTATTCATTGTAATCAGACTCCAGCCAGTATTCGTCCTTCTGCCAGGCATAGGTGGGCAGGCGCACGTGCGCACCGGTGCCCTGGTTGACCGCTGACCAGTCGATCTCGTAGCCGCGCAGGTGAAGGCTGGCCAAGTTGCTGAGGATCTCCTGAGACTCGTCCGTCTTGCGCTTGAGACTGTGGGTGTAGAAGCCCTTGCGCCCCTGCTCGGAGAGACACTCCATGATGGGATTCTGCAGCGCCGGGTGAGGCCCGACCTCGAGAAAGCTGTCCTCGCCCCCACGGATGAGGTTAGAGATCGCCGGGGCGAAAAGCACGGCCTGGCGGACGTTCTTCCACCAGTATTCGCCATCGAGTTTGCGGCCATCGTAGATGCCGCCGGTGACGGTGGAGAAGTAAGGGATAGTCGTGGCACGCGGCTTGATGTCCTTGAGCACTTTCAGGAGCTCATCCTTGATCGGCTCCATCTGGTGCGTGTGGAAGGCGTAGTCAATGCGCAGCCAGCGGACGAATTTGCCCTGCTCTTCGAGATCGGCAATCAGTGCCTCCAGTGGCTCCGTATCACCAGCAATGGTGACAAGGTTCGGACTGTTGACAACCGCCACCTCTACCTGGTCCTCTACCCCGGCCTCGCGGATGAGGCGATTCCCCTCTGCCTGCGAGACACCGACCGCGACCATGCGACCTTTCCCCCCTGTCTGATCCTGCAGACGAGAGCGGTGGTAGATGATCGTCGCCGCGTCCTTCATGGTGTAGGCACCCGCTACATAGGCAGCGGCTACCTCACCTACAGAGTGGCCGACGACTTTGCCCGGAACGATGCCCCAGGACTTCCACAGCTCGGCAAGAGCGATCTGCAGGCCGAAGATGGCGGGCTGCGCGATGTTCGTGCGATTGATTTGCGAGGACTCTTCGTCCTTGGTCATCTCATCGATGAGCGACCACCCGGCCAGCGGCTTGAGATGCTTATCGAGATCCTCAAGCACCGCGCGGAAGACAGGCTCGCGCTCGATGAGCTCCTGCCCCATCGCCCACCACTGAGCACCCTGACCAGTGAAAACGAAGGTCAGCGGATTCACATGCTCCTCCGGCTTGCCGCTGAGGCAGCTTTCGGTGGGGTTCCCAGCTATGTATTCGGTCAGCTCCCGCACCATTCCCTCCTTCGAATCCGAGAGGAAGGCAAGACGCTGATCGTGATGATCACGGGCGACACCCGCGCGCTCAGCGATCGTCGGCAGATCGTCGCTGGTTACCTTCAGGAAGCGACGCCAGCGAATGGCGGTGTCGCGCAGCGCGCCATCTGTGCGAGCGGACAATGGCAGGAGCACTGGGCGCTCAGCACTTGCGGACTTCTGCTGCTTTGCTTTCGGCTTCGCCTCGCTCTCGGGCGCGGCCTCCAGCACGATATGGGCGTTCGTTCCTCCGAATCCGAAACTGTTGACGGCGGCCACTGGGGGATGGTTACCGAGCTTGGTGAGAGGCGTCAGCTCGGTGACCACCTTCAGCTTGAACTCATCGAAGGGGATGTTCGGATTGGGGTTCTTGAAATTGAGGTTCGGCGGGACTTTGCCGTGATGCAGCACAAGGGCCGCCTTGGCCAGACCGGCCACGCCTGAGCCGGACTCCAGGTGGCCGACGTTCGTTTTTACCGAACCGAGAAGGCAGACATCTCCTTCGTCGCGGCCCTGCGAGAGGACCTGTCCGAGAGCGCGCGTCTCGATGGGGTCACCCACAGGTGTCCCCGTGCCGTGTGCCTCCATGTAGCGGACCCGCTTCGGCTCCAGCCCAGCCTGCTCGTAGGCCATGCGCAGCATCTCTGCCTGTGTCTCCGTGCCGGGAACGGTCATGGAGGAGGTGTTGCCATCCTGATTGATGACAGCGGCCCGGATGCTGCAGTAGATGCGATCGCCAGCAGCCTGGGCATCGGAAAGCTTCTTGATGACAAACATCCCGGCCCCTTCGCCACGGACGTAGCCGTTTGCCCGGTCGTCGAAGGCGTAGCAGAGCCCCGATGGCGAAAGCATGGAAGCCTTGGAGAAGCCGATGGAGGCATCCGGTGTGAGCAATGCGTTCACCCCACCGGCGAGCGCGATGGATGACTGACCGGACCAGACGGTTTCACAGGCAAGGTTGATCGCCACGAGAGCCGACGAACAAGCCGTATCGACAGAAACCGCAGGACCTTTGAAATCAAACAGGTAGGCAATACGGTTCGAGGCGATCGAGAGCGTGCTGCCGGAGTTGGTATGCACATCGACGTTGCGCGGGTCACTCTGGGCCACATTGGCGTAATCATTGGAAGCGATCCCGACGTAGACAGACGTGTCCGAGCCGCGTAGCGAATCCGGCGTGATACCTGCGTCCTCCAGCGCCTCGTAGGAAGTCTCCAGGAGCCAGCGCTGCTGCGGATCCATGCGCAGCGCCTCGCGCGGGGAAATGCCGAAAAACTGCGCATCAAACTTGTCGTGATCGTGAATGAACCCACCCCGCTGGGTGATCATTTTGCTCGGAATATCTACATTCTCATGGTGCCAGCGCTCCTTATTCCAGCGATCCGCCGGGACGGGGCCTACGCCGGAGCGCTTGTCCACCATCATTTCCCAGAATGAGTCAGGTCCAGTGACGCCGCCAGGCAGGCGACATCCGATTCCGACAATAGCTAAAGGCTCGCGAGTTCCCTGAGGGCTAGATTTTGTCATATACAGTGATTCCAAGGCTTTTTTAGCACAATAATGGATAGGCACAAGAGCAGAGCATGTGCCAGATAGGCCGCCCTCCCAAGCGCTCTAAGACGTTGACCTACAGGCCATTTCTCGGGGCTTCAAGGCGAAAAGACAGGCACGGAGGGAGTGTGAGGTTTCCGCACAAGTGAATCATGTCGTGGATGGGGCGCAGCTCTTCCTCGGTGGGAATGAATTTCCACCTCCCCAACCGGCATCCCGGCCTATGGATCTACGCTTTCGGGCGCGGGCGACATCAGCTGCCGACCGTTGGATTCGGGCGACCGTGACTCCAGCCTCTGGTGCCGATGAAGCCGCCACTCAGCATAGGCTAGGAAGCCCCACAGCGCTGGCAACAAAAGGAATCTCAGGGGGAAGACGGTAAACGATAGCAAAAGGATCCAGACGGCAAATGACTTCGGTAACCAGTGGAAGAAGCCTCGCTGCCCTGTCGGGAGTTGGAGAACGACCCTTATGAGCCGAATAAAACACCCTGCGACAAGCAAGGCAGCGATCCATGGCCGAAACTCAAAAAACAAACTCACCGATGGCAGGATAAGCATCCATCCCAGCCAGAAAAGGTTGCGCTCCACCTGCTGTGGAGAGGGTGAGAACTCTCGCACTTTTGCCAAACTCATGTTTCAGACCCTATTTCGCTCCTTAGGTTTTTGACATCCGCTTGAAGGTGATCGACTGCCCAGCTCGGCAGTTTCTCAGCGAAGGACAACAGCCACTCTTTTTTCTCAAGAGAGTGATAGTAACTAGCGAAGGGATCCTGCCCCGCTGGGAAATCCGTGGGAGATTTGTCGCTGATAAAGGATACGACGGCAGCCTGATCCTCCTGCCGGACGAGCGAACGAAGGGTATCGCGGTTTTCAATCTTCGGCTGCATCATCGTCGCGACAGCGAGCCAGCCTACCAGGGCGACGGCTAGAAAAACCCAGGCCGATCTTCCAACGGTCATCAAGGCATCGGGTTGCCACGCCATCCCGTGCGGTTTTTTCCAGGATGCAACGAGAGCGATGATGGCAGCAATGAACACCCCGACGCTGGCTGCCGACACAAACGAGGTCGCGTCGAGAAGGAATCGATCTTCCGGGGACAAGCGCATGCCACTCATGATCCCCACGATGTTGAGGCTGCTCAAAATCGAGCCAAAATACATCTCCGCGCTGGCTGGCAGTAACACGGCAGCGAAGGCGCGCACAGGCGGAAGATCGAACAGAACAAAAATCACGCGCAGCATGATGAACACACGCCAAAAAGAGACAAGTAATAGCGTCGCGAAGTTCAGCTTCGTTGCTGTAAGCACGTCGAGAAACATCTCATAAGGAACCCCATACAGCCAGGCCAGCGGAGCGGTCAGGAAAAAACAGGACACCCAGGCTGCCAGATTCTCTAAAGCCTTCACTCCAAGCCGATCAGGCTGACGAATATTTTCGCCAGTGGGGGCAGGGATTCGCCCGATCCATTTCACAAAGCCAAAAATGAACAGTGAGGAGAAGAACGCCATCCCGAAGGGCCCGAGGATCCAAATGGGATCGGAGAGTAGACGATGATGATCGTAATTGCGCGCGAGACCCGCGGTCACGATGAACAAGCACCCGAGGAGAAACACACCCTTCGTCGAGGCGACAGCGCGGATGGATTCTTCTCTACCGATATAGAAACCGAATAGCTGTCGGATTGTTAGCTTTTCATTCATGCTTTTGTGCGCGGTAAGGTGCGCGTCACGCGCCAGTAGCGACGACGACGCTCCCCCACCCTACCGGGATCGTAGAGACGGTCCATCAATTTCCCGTATCCCTCCCGCAGCTCACTTACGGATAATCCGAAGGGGCGGAAGTTGATATCAAACAGGGTGCATTTCTCATGTGCTTCAGGCACAAGCAGCCGCCCTTCTTCGCTCAACTGCGAGTAGAGAGGCGTCCCCGGAAATGGGGTCAGGTAAGTGATCTGTGCATCAAAAAGGCCACTCGACTCAACGAAATCAGCGATATCATCAAAGGCTGAAGGATCCTGTCCATCCAGGCCTAAAACAAAGCAGCCGATGACAGCGATTCCATGCGACTGAATGCGCTCAACCGCCCGGTGGTAATGAGGGGCTTTGCGCGCTTTCCAATCAGACTTCGTCTCAATACCGGATAGTGAAGAGGCGTCAGGGCTCTCGAAACCAATCAGCACCTGCTGACACCCAGCGTCGCGAATTTGCTTGAGGAGATCTTCGTCGTCAGCAATCGAAACATCTGTTTCGGTGAACCAGCGAATCTGCTCCCCAGCCAGAGCCTGCAGCAGCTGCCGGGAATGTTTGCGGTTTGAAAATGTGTTATCGTCCGCGAATTCGAAAAAGGGGCGTCGGTGCAGGCTCTTGATCGTGCGAATCTCTTCGATCACTCGCTCCACGGGTTTCACGCGAAACTTCGGATGCAGGCGAATGGATGATGCGCAGAAGCTGCAGGCCAGAGGACAGCCCCGCTGCGTCTGCACGGTGTAGCGCTGATAACGCTCCGGTGAGAGAAGTTCGAAGCGCGGCATAGGTGCCTCCGCAAGATCAAAGGCGCCACTCAGACGGGCATCATAAACGGGCTGAAGGCTCTGCTGCTCGAGGTCACGCATCAGCTCAGGCATGACAGGCTCTCCCTCACCGATGACGATGGCATCTGCATGAGGGCTGGCGTCGGAGGGATTCATCGTCACATGCAGTCCTCCGAGGATCACACGCGTCCCGAGCTGGCGAAAACGGGCGGCCCAGCGATACGCCTCTGCGCTGACAGCCGAGAGAACGGAGATGAACACGGCATCGAACTGCATGGGTAATGCCTCATCCTCGGCCGCCAGCTCGATGTATTCGCAGGTGTGAGGGGCTGGGATGAGGCCACCGATTGTCAGCAGCCCAAGGCTCGGAAGGGCGGAAATTTCGGCTGCCCGTGCTGCCAGCGCCGGATATCCCATCGCCTGCTCGAGGAGCTCTGTATCACGGACACGCAGCCCGCCCATGGCTATGAGGCCGATGTTCATGGCAAATGGGGCGGGCGAAGAATCGCTTGGTCAGGCATGTCTGGCCGTTCTAGCGAAATAGCTCTCGCATGTCAATTTTTCGTGTGATTGGCATGGGGGGGGAGATACGCGTGAGGGTCGCCAGCCGATCTGTAGCCGCGCGCCGTCAGGACGTGGAACGAGGGAAGCGGCTTCTTTGTGGGCACAGGCGGCCCTTTCGTGAATCCACGCCGTGACCGGCGCGGCTACGCTTGTCAGTCGGCAGCACACGCTTACTTTCATTGTTTGACATCCGCTCAACTTGATAGAAACGTAACTCAGAGTTACTTTATAACCTATAGTTACAAATGGCCACCACAGACCGAAAGCAACGCGCATTCGAGGCACGACAGCGGCTTGTTGTCGAGACAGCGGACGGCTTGCTGCGCGAGCACGGTTACTTGGGGCTGAATCTGGATCTCCTCGCCGATGAGGTGGAATACTCCAAGGCCACCCTCTACAAACACTTTTCATCGAAAGAGGATCTCATTCTCGCGGTCGCCATTGAGCACTCTGAACATCGGCGCAGGCTCTTCCAGCTTGCAGCCAACGCTGAGGGACACTCACGGGAGAAGATGTTTGCCTTCGGCATTGCGGATCGCCTGCTTTCCGACTCACTGCCTCATGCGTTCTCGCTTTCTCAGTTAGTGAGCACTGAATCCATCTGGGGAAAATGCAGCGCGGAGCGGCAGAATGCTTACGAAAGTTCCCTCGCCACCTGTTTTTCTCTCGCGATCGCCGTCGCCTCAGAGGCGAAAAACGCAGGAGACCTACCCTGCGATGCGAACCCCGCAGAGATCGTGTGGGGCCTCGTCAGCCTCTCCAAAGGCGCTCACCTGCTCGTCGAAAATAGCAATTTCGCCGAAATGGGGAACCCAATGAATTCCCTCTTCAACCACTATCATGCCCTCCTTGATGGCATCGGATGGACTCCTCTCAGCGGGGACTTCGACTACGACGACTCCGAGCACCGCCTGCGCGCATCTCTCCTTCTTGACTAACAGCACTTTCCCCCTCTCATGAAACGCACCCTTTTCCGGTCACTCTCGCTCATCCCCCTATTCACCATAGCCTGCCAGCCAGCAGCGGAGGAAAACGGCACGGGGTCAGAAAACCTCCGCATTGTCGAGGTTCCCGTGATCGAGCTGGAGAAGCAACCCGGATACACAGTGAAAGAGTCCTTTCTCGGGACGATCGAGGCGCGACGTTCGACAATGCTTCGCTTCGAAGTAGCTGGAACCATCATCGCACTCGCGGCTGACGAAGGGCATCAGGTAGACAAAGGTCAGGAACTAGGCCTTCTCGACACTGCGAGATTAGAGGCCCGCCTGGCCGAAGCAGAAGCGCAGATAGCCGAGGCCGAGGCTCAGCGCACTCTGGCGAGGACAACTCTCGAGCGCGCCGAGAGGCTCAAGCGATCGCAGGCTGTCTCCCAGCAGGATGTGGATGAGGCTCTGCAACAGCGCGATGCTGCGGCCGCACGGATCCGTCTCGCCCAGGCACGCGCTGATGCGATCCGCGTGGACTTGGAGAAAAGTATCCTCCGGGCTCCTTTCTCTGGCACCATCACCAGTCGCATGACTGATGAAGGGGCGGTGGTCAGCGTTGCTTCCCCTGTCCTCGAACTCCGCGAAACGGCAGCCCTCGAGTCACGCATCGCCGTTCCTCGCACAACAGCTGACAATCTCACCCCCGGAGATACGGTCTCGGTAATGACCGAGCTCGCTCCTGAAGCACAGTCGTGGGAGGTGACGCGCATCCTGCCGCAGCGAGACCCACTGACACGCACCATCGACATCATTGTCACTCCACCGAGCGAGATACGCGACAGTCTGCGCGACGGTGACTTCATTACCCTGAAACAAGTGACCGCGGTCTCTTCCCCAGGTTTTGCCCTGCCACGGGACGCTTTGACGGAGAGTGTCAGGGGCTTGTGGGCCTGTTATGTAGCTGTGCCGACGGCCGAGGATGGCACTTACGAGTTGCAACTGCGCGACCTGGAGCTGCTGCATGAAGACGCCGACCAGGCTTTCGTGCGAGGCCCTCTAGCGAGCGGAGATCTCGTGCTCGCTACCGGCCTGCATAAACACGCGCCCGGCCAGAGGGTGTCTGTCAGGACATTCACGGGTAGCGAGACGGAAACCCGTCCGTAGCAATATCGCTAACACAACCGACTCGCTATGGCTACCGAACCAAAACCGTCCAGCTGGGTATCCTTGTTCTTCGAGAACCGCGACCTGCTGGTGCTGACGATCGTCGTCACCATCGTCGCGGGCATCTCCGCCCTCAATGGATTGCCGCGACAGGAGGATCCGGTGATCACCAACCGGAACGCCCTCATTCTTACCCCCTTCCCCGGGGCATCAGCCGATCGCGTTGAGGCTCTCGTCACCGAGAAGATCGAGGAAAAGATGAATGAGATTGAGGCGCTGAAAAACATCAGCACCACCTCGCGCTCAGGCATCTCGATCGTCAGCCTCGAGATGGTGGATTCCATCACGAAAGACACAGTCGACTTCGTCCACGCTGAGATCCGTGATCAGCTGTCAGAGGCAGCGCGACAGTTCCCTCCCGATGCACTCCCACCGATCTATGATGATAAACGCAGCGCGGTAGCCTACTCGCTCATTGTCGCCTTACGCTGGGATGAGGCTCAGGAAGACAGCGACCATCTGGGGATCCTCACCCGTCGGGCAGAAGTCCTCGGAGATCGTCTACGCAATCTCAGCGGCACTGAGATCGTTCGTCTCTATGGTGCCGCCGAAGAAGAAATTCGCGTAACCCTGCGGCCGGAGGACCTGAGCTTTTACGGAATCACAGCCCAGCAGGTCTCCCGCGCACTGGAGGCAGCGGATGTAAAACTGCCCGCCGGTCAGCTGCGGGGCGAGGAGGCCGATCTGCTCATCGAGGTATCGGGGAAACTTGACTCCCTCGACCGCATCAGAGAGATCATCATTCTGCAGGAGACTGCCGATGCTGCTCGCACCGTTCGCTTGAGCGACATCGCCACGGTGGAGAAAAGCGCCACGGATCCCCCCAGCCAGATCTCACTCGTCGATGGTCAGCGCAGCGTCCTCGTCGCTGCCCGCATGTCGGAGGGCGGGCGCATCGACTCGTGGAATGACAAAGCGCAGTCGCTCGTCGACACCTTCGCAGAGGAAAGCGGCCCCAGCCTGGTGCTTGATCCGATCTTTCGTCAGAGCGACTACACGACAGAGAGGCTGGGAACGCTCGCACAGAACCTCGGGCTCGGCAGCCTCGTCGTGCTCATCGTCATCCTCTTCACGATGGGGTGGCGGAGGTCTCTCATCGTCAGTCTCGCCCTTCCTCTGACCGCGGCAGCGACACTCTTCGTGGTCTCTCTCCAGGGAGGGGCGCTACACCAGATGTCGATCTTCGGGATGATCATCGCCCTCGGCCTCCTGATCGATACCGCCATCGTCATCACGGATGAAGTGCGGAAGTTTCTCGCAGAGGGGCAATCGCGGCGAGATGCAGTCATTTCCTCCCTCAAACATCTGTTTGTGCCGCTCCTCTCATCGACTCTGACATCGATGCTCGCCTTTATGCCCATTCTCCTGCTACCGGGGAATGCGGGCGACTTTGTCGGATCGATAGGCGGCAGCGTCATCGTCGCTGTCGGTCTCTCCTTCGTCCTGTCGGTGACGGTGATCGCGGCACTGGCCGGTCTTTTTTCCCGGAAAGAAGAATCATGGCTGCGCGAAGGGGTCGAGGCACGCTGGTTCGCCGTCCCCATGCGTAAGCTTATCCGGCTGTCGGTGCGCTTTCCGATCGTCGGGATCGCCGTCAGTGGGGCGATTCCTGTCCTCGGGTTCATCCTTGCTCAGACTTTGGGCAGCCAGTTTTTCCCAAGGACTGATCGCGACATGTTCACCATCGAGATGACGCTGCCATCCACGACGGCTATTGAGGAGACGGTTCGTGTCGCAGAGGAAGCCGAAGTCATTCTCCGCCAGTCAGCCGAAATCGAGCGCGTGCACTGGCTGGCAGGTGCCAGTTTCCCGCCGGTTTATTACAACCTCATCGAGAACCAGGACAACTCCTCTGAATATGTCATGGGAGTCGTCGATGCCGATACCTTTCAAACCGTGGCGGATCTCGTCCCGAAGCTGCAGGCGATGCTCGATCGGGAATTCCCCGCTGCGCTCGTCCGCGTCAGTAAATTTGCACAAGGCCCGCCAGCTGATGCGGATGTGGAGTTGCGCATCCTCGGCCCCAGCCTGACAGAACTCAAACGCATCGGCAACGAAGTGCAGCGTCGCCTGCTGGAGCATCCTGATATCATCCATGCCGAGCAGACATTGCGCGGCGGTGAGCCGAAGCTGACTTTCATCCCTGATGAGGAAGAAGCGCGCAAAGCCGGGTTTCGCCTTGCGGAGATCGCTGCTCAGCTGCAGTTCACTCTCGAGGGCAGGACAGGCGGGAGCCTGCTCGAGTCCGTCACGGAGCTACCCGTGCGGGTGAGGATCGCCGATGAAGAGCGTCGCGAAGTCGAGCAGCTGGCCGACCTCCGCCTTGTTAATGCCAATGGCCAGGCAGTGCCTCTGCGAGCGCTAGGAGAATTTCAACTCACTCCAGAAACCGGTGCCATCACCCGGCGCAACGGCGAGCGAGTCAACAGCATCCTCGGCTACGCGGCTCAGGGCTCTCTGCCTATCGATATCACCAATGAAGTCGTGGCAGCGCTGGAGACCGATGGCTTCCAACTGCCGTCCGGCTATCAACTGCAGCTCGGGGGTGAGGCCGAGAATCAGGGCGATGCTGTGGGCAACCTCCTGCTCTATCTGCCGATTATCGTCACGCTGACCATTGCCATTCTCATCCTCTCTTTCCGCAGCGTCCGCGTGATGCTCATCCTCGGAGCAG
>JAHDFZ010000037.1:0-3586 GCA_020627905.1 Verrucomicrobiota bacterium | reverse complement strand
CGGCGTTTCTCTCGGTCGGTTATGGTCTCTTCGCGACCTGGGCCATGCAGTTCCCGCTTAGCTTCAATACCATCCTCGGCTGCATCGGGCTCGTCGGGCTGGCCTTCAATGACAACATCGTCTCGCTGGCAGCGATCTTCTCGAACGAGAAAGCCAAACGCGGCGATATCGACGCCATCGTCGAGGAGGTCGCTGGCTGCGGACGTCACCTCGTCAGCACAACGCTGACCACAGTCGGGAGCTTCATCCCTCTGCTGGTTTTTGTCGGTGGTCAATTCTGGCCGCCGCTGGCCATCGTGCTTGCGGGTGGAGTCGGAGGAGCGACCCTGCTCGCGGCGGTTTTCACTCCCGCATTGTATCGACTGATCGTCGCGCGGAAGTTTCGGTAAGGTGAATTCTTCAGAAATGTAAAAACTGCTCGCGAGAACACTTCAACTCCAAAACCCGCTCGTTTTCCTTGAAATCCTAAAGTCAAGATTTAGATTTTCAAGGAAATGCTGGAAAGGACTCACTATCTTCAGACGATCAGAGAGCGTCTCGATCTCGTGCCAATCGTTGCTCTCCTTGGCCCTCGCCAGGCAGGGAAAACAACTCTCGCACGGACCTTTGCAGATTCTGTCAGAACACCAGTTCATCATTTCGACCTCGAGTCGACCAGTGACCTTGCCCGCCTCCAGAATGCAGAACTCACCCTCTCTCCCCTGGAGGGGCTGATCATTCTGGATGAGATTCAGCGACTTCCCGAACTCTACCCGGTTTTACGCGTGCTCGCTGACCGACCTGAACAGAAAGCTCAATTCCTCATTCTTGGCAGCGCTTCGCCAAAACTGGTGGCAGGTGTCAGCGAAACTCTTGCAGGGAGGATTTCCTTTATTGATGTCTCAGGGTTTTCGCTCGACGAACTCCCCGACTCCCCCCTAGAGACACACTGGTGGCGCGGAGGATTCCCTCGCGCGTTTCTCGCCAAAAGAGACGAGCTGGCTCGCCAATGGCATGAGGACTTTTTCCGCACCTTCCTCGAGCGCGATATCCCCCAGCTTGGTATCACCGTGCCATCAACGACGATGCGGCGCTTCTGGACCATGATCGCTCACTATCATGGTCAGACCTTGCAGACCTCCGAACTGGCTCGCTCGCTCGGAGTCAGCGAGCCGACAACGAAGAAATACCTCGATATTCTCAGCGGCACCTATGTCGTGCGACAACTGCCTCCCTGGTTCGAAAATCTGAAAAAGCGCCAAGTGAAGGCACCGAAGATCTATGTGCGTGACTCAGGCGTTTGCCATGCCTTGCTAGGCATTCCAGATCGAGATTCGCTCCCAGCCCACCCAAAGGTCGGAGCCTCGTGGGAGGGATACGCCATCGAACAGATCCTTGCCGTCACAGGAGATCGCGAAGCCTACTTCTGGGCAACCCACGCAGGCGCGGAGCTGGATTTGCTTCTTTTCCACAAGGGAAAGCGGCTGGGCTTCGAATTTAAGTATTCAGAGAATCCGAAGACGACAAAATCCATGCGAGTGGCCCTGCAGGATCTTGCGCTTGATCATCTATATGTCGTCCACCCGGGTGAGCACAGCTTTCCGCTGGATGAGATGATCACGGCGGTTTCTTTGCCAGACGTGATTGAGGCAGTTGCTGCCAACTAGAAAGGCCCAAGGCTTTTGCCTGCAGGGCTCGGAAGCCCTGCGTCCGGACCGACAGCATCAGGAGCTCCGTAGCCTTGGCGAAGGAGGTTCCTGCCGTCGATGCCCTAGCTTGGATCGTCAGGTTCGAGGAAAACGAGAGTGCCTCCCTATCGAATCCAGCTCACCCTTTCGTCAGCTCTGCTACCTTCGCTAAGACCTCGGTCTTGCCGGAAGCCAGACGGTTGCCCTCTTTATCGGCCAGAATGTAATGGGGAACCGAATTGCTGGTCTTCAGCTCCAGAATCGTGGTGCGATCCAGGTTTTCCTCCAGAACAGTAAGCCAGGGAAAATTCGCCTGTTCAGCCCACGAGGTAGCAGCACTCTCCGAGCTGTCCTGAGATACGTGAACCCACTCCACTTTTGAATTATCGGCGATCAATCTGTTGTAGCTGTCCACAACCTGTGGAGCAGACGAACGACAAGGTGGTCACCAGGAGGCTGCGTAGTAAAGGACGTAGTATTCCGGGACTTTCACCAGGTCAGCACGACGATACCGCCGCCCATCAAAGCGCAGAGGCTTTGCTTTGAGGATCTGCGCCCCTAACGCGGTCTGCTCGACAGCTTCTTTCACCTGCGAGGGATCGAGGACATCCTCCTTCTTCGCCAGACCGCGAATGTATTCCGCGTCAGCGGCTGACAGGAGATCGATACTGAACTTCACGGACTGTCCGTTGATGAGGACCTCGGCTTCTCCACTCGTCTCATCGAAAGATCGGAACTTCCCCTCGAAGGTGCGGGAGCCGTCAGCGCTGGTCCAGGTGCGAGACTGCTCATCAGCGGTCACCACTTGGAAGGTGAAGAAACACCCTCCAGCGACGGCTAGGGACAGCAGGCGCGCCCGTCGGCCAGTTTGTTTCAGATTCGAGATCCAACTCATGAGGGACGATACGCCCCTTTCCACTTAGGGGTCAAACGGAGGATTCGGAAAGGTATAGCTCTCTCATGGCAACCCCCTCAGGTGTGTTAATCGGGGAACACGCCCCTTGGGTGAAGAATGAGACAGCTGATAGCGCCACTGAGCTGGAACGCTGACAGTTCGGGCGGCAGGGCTTCGGCTCGCGACTGAAAACGCGATTCCATGGCTTGGCCGCTTACTTCTTCATCAGCTCAGCAAGCTTGGCAAAGACAGCGCTCTGACCGGAGGCCAAGCGACGACCGTTCTTATCGGCGAGGATGTAGTGCGGGACAGATTGCTTCGTTTTCAGCTCCATGATGGAGGTGCGGCGGGTGTTTTTCTCAAAAATCGTGAGCCAGGAAAAATCATTCTGTCTGGCCCAGGCTGTAGCAGCGGTCTCCGAGTCATCCTGCGATACATGGACCCATTCGACACGAGGGTTGCCCTCGATGATTCTCTCATAGCTGTCCACAACCTGTGGAGCAGACGCACGGCAGGGTGGTCACCACGAAGCCGCGTAATAAAGAATGTAGAAATCCGGCGTTTTCTGAAACTCTGTGCGACGGTATCGCCGTCCATCAAAACGATAGGGTTTGGCTTTCTGGATCTGCGCTCCTAGGGCAGAAGATTCCACCTCTTCGAGAATCGCCTCCGGACTCTTTTCCCGAGGCCTGGGAGGAGGAAGCAGCGAGCGTATGTAGTTCAGATCTGCTTCCGACAGCAGGTTAACAGGGAAGTCCAAAACCTCTCCATCCGCGACGATCTGCATGAGCTGGGTGTCGTAGTTGAATGAGCGAAACGCGCCCTCGAAGCTGCTTGCCCCGTCTGCTGTCGTCCATGTCCTGACAGGCTCATCCGCCAGAACATGGCTGAATACCGTCAGCGCCAAGGCGAGGGCAGGAATCAGCCTCCGCCGAAAAAAGACCTTCGATTTGCATGGTAACAACAACATCAGGTGACCTTACCAAACTTTTTCCGATACGCCAGTGGCGCCATCCCATTCGCG
>JAHDFZ010000294.1 GCA_020627905.1 Verrucomicrobiota bacterium | reverse complement strand
TCTTCCGTCGCTCGCCCACGAAAGGCTCGCTCGACGAAACGGCGGATGACAGCTCGCTGAACTCCGCCAAAAGGAGTATCCTGAGTGCGGCCGATCGTCGCCACGTGCGATGCCGGTGGCCAGGTTTCATAGTGGGGGCCGGAGAATCTCGCCTGGTGAATGCGGATGCGGGGGCCGAGCCAGACATCAGAGACATATGGTGGCTTGATTTCATAGGGCCAATCCCGCACCTCGATGCCCTCCAGCCATCCTTTCCGATCGAATTCTGGATGGTGAATGGGGAAGATCTTCCGGATGGATGTGCGAATCCGTGGAGGACCGTTTTTGTAGCGCAGGATGATGTGCCTGCCCTTATCAAGCCAGACGCGCGCACGGTAGCTGGATACTTTTTTGTCGTCGATCTCAAAGGTCGCTACAACATGGTCACTTGAGTTGCGGCGCGTGACGGAGCCAACCTGTGGGTCAGTGGAGATGAGCTCCAGCACGAAGGGAGCTTCTGGGTCGACCCTCACAACCTTGGGATCATAGGGGTGGTTTCTACCGACAGCATCGGCTCTCACTTCGATGTCATAATAGCCAGAGTGAAGAGCTCTCAGGAGCCCGTTCTTCGCTGGCAGGCGATCCACCTCGGCACCGCTCCCGCCGAGTTCGACGAACTTCTCTTTGTTCACCACGTAGTGGATGTAGCCAGGGTGGTGAAACTCATTCCCTCCGAAATCAGCAGGTTTGATAAGATTGTTCACCGTCTCGGGTTGATCCCCCCATCGGATCGCCTGATCGAGAGACTTCAGCGCTGCATCAAAAGATGTTTTCAGAAAGTAATCAGAGAAGACGAGCGCTTCCGCATTCGTATTGAGGCCTTTCACCTCCTCGTCGCTCGGGAACCCCGATGAAGGGTCGAAGGTTTCACCCTCCAGCCCGAGCAGCCATTTTACCGTGGATCGATATTCCCGCGAATTGAGCCGACGGAGCCGTAGGGGCTCTTTCTGCGAAGCTTCTGCTTCCTCATAAACTTTAAACCCACTGGTGAGAAGATTAACCATGGCTGCAACTTCCTCCGCTTTGGGCTGATTCTTGGAGTCCGCAGGGGGCATTTCCCCGAGATTCAGCTGATCGAGGATCTCCTCTAGATCATGACGGTCATCGGCATTGGCAAAATCGAAGTTGGTGAACTCGAAGTCACGATCACCCTCAGCTGTCAGCTCGTCGTGACAATCCAGGCAGTAACTGCTCAGAAAATTCTGAAACTGATCGGATCGGTCATCAGCTTTCAGATGAGTGTCCACAATGCTTAGGCAGACGATGAAAAGATATACGCGCTTCATCTAGGAGAGTTGGATCACGAAACGCGATATTATGCGGTGAAATCTGTCAGCGTTCCATCCGCCGTGCCGAATTTCTCATCCTCGATCCCCATGTTCTGGAGAATCGAGGTAAAGAGATTGCAGGCTGGAACCTGAGTCGACCGTGTTTTCGGTAGGGTCATGTGCTGGCGATGCTGAAAGCTGCCACCAGCTGCAATGATTGGTAGGTTTCGATTGGAGTGCGAGTTGGCGTTGCCCAGGCCACTTCCGAAAACTACGTTCACTTCGTCTAAAAGGCGCTTCCCGGAGCTTCCCTGCTTGCTCTTCAGCAGCCCGAGGAAGCGGCCGAACTGGTCCGCGTGAAATTGCTCGATCTTCCTCAGCTGGCTGAGTCGGCCTTCCATCTTTCCGTGATGGGTCAGCGTATGATATCCGCTATCGATCCCGGCGATACCGCTGGCCCCGCCGAAGTCGGTGATGTCAAACGTGATCGCGCGTGTGGAGTCCGTCTGCATGGCGAGCGCGATGAGATCATAAAAGAGGGGCACTTTCTGAACGAAAGTAGAAGGTGGCGAAGGTTTTTGATAATCGACCTTCGGCTTCTCCTTGTCACCCCATGCAAGCGTTTGATTCAGGTCTTTCTCCAGCGTTCTCACGGACGTGAAATACTCGTCGAGCTTATCGCGGTCTCGTTTGCCGAGACGCTTCTGCAGTTGCTTTGCCTGATCGTTCACAAGATCAAGCACGGACTTCCCCTGGTTAAGTCGCGCCTTTGCTTCAGCCTTTTCCGCGGCGTTTTCGTTTAAAAACAAGCGGTCGAATGCCCGTTCGATCGATTGCTCCGGGCGCAGCGGAACGGCATGCCGTGTCCAGGAAAGGTAGCTGCTGCTGTGGGGAGCGATGCCATACTGCAGCGAACGAAAACGGGTTGAGCCGCCAAGCTCCTCAGCAATTCGTTGATCAACCGTCAGATTTCCGTCCGGCATCGAGCTGGCCATGTCATATCGCACGCCAGACAGGAAGGTGTGGGTCGAATTGTGCCCTGCCTTGATTCCCGGATGATCGAGTTGAGAAAAAATCGTCAGGTCGTCCTGATGGGGAGTCAGGGAGTTCAGTAGGTCCGGCATCACGAAAGTTTCCTGCCCTGACTCAGGGAAAAACCAGTCCGGGTTCATCCCGAAAAAGATGCCGATGCCGACAAACTTCTGAGCCGATACTTTGCTGCTTCCTACCTGGGCAGCAGCGATCGAGTCAAAGTGGGGAAGGGCGAGGGAAGCTCCTATGCCGGCGAGAACTTTTCTGCGAGTGATCATGGTCGATACAGGTTTGATACGATAATAAGATCGTTTCGTGTAGAGCAGCAGACAACAGCGCGATCGGGTAGTTTCATTCTGGAAAAGAGCAGAAAAATCGAAGGTTCCCTGCTGATTTTCGTCATCTCATGAGAGGGAGGAGGCGCCGCCCAGCCAGAAATATGAAAAAATTCTGGAAATTATAGATTGTTTTGTTAATTTCTCTTAACTGTCAACAAACCTAGATCATGATGAACGAGGCTACATTTGGTGAATTAGGGGTAGCGAACCCCGACCATTCCTTCTCCGTTGAAGCTGGAGAGTCTGGCCTCGCAGAAGTGAAATGGGATATGCAGGGCTGCCGACTGCCGATGGCTGCTGGCTCTCGCTTGTGTCTCAAGGTGGAGGACGGAGAAACAGAGGAGACAATCTTTCTCGGATCCGACCGCGGCGAGTTTCGAGTGCCTCTGCAGGATGCTGAAAAGCCCTATGCCGTTCATATCGGTCTCGCTGCTGAAGGGCGTTTTGAGACGCTTTACAAAGAAAACGTCGCGCCAACGAGCTCGGAAAAGGTAGGCGCACTCAGCGGATCGCATCATTTTCGGGGAGCTCACTTCTGGCCAGTAGGCACAGCTGAGGATGCCAGCTGACGAAGCGAAGGATCCGACGAAGCTGCGAGGCCTGGATCTAGGCTCGCTGCCGGAGGCTTTCTTTCACTACCTCTCGACCGAGCGCAATCTGTCGACGCAGACGCTGGTCAACTACGAGCACGCACTGCGCACCTTTGCCGCGTGGAAAAAAGAGACAAGCTGGGAGTGCTTCGATTCCGAGGATTTTGCCGATTATCTCTTCCACTGTATGAAGGCGGAATGGTCGCGCTCGACCATTCGCCTCCATTTTTCTTCACTCCGC
>JAHDFZ010000036.1 GCA_020627905.1 Verrucomicrobiota bacterium | reverse complement strand
AGCATGTTATCGGTGCCTATCAGGACCGGTTTGACGTTGTCGCGGCCGAGCTCGAAGATGACGCTGGAGTGCTCGGTGCCGCCGCCTGGGGCAGGCATCGAGCTGAGGCAGTCGCGGAGTAAACTCGCACGTTATGGCAGGATTCCGCACGAGGCCTCAGGATCTGGCGACCATGCCGCCTGGCATCCCGTTTATCATCGGGAACGAGGCGGCAGAGCGCTTCAGCTATTATGGGATGCGCGCCATCCTGACCATCTTCATCGCCAAGTATCTCTGGCTGATAGGGGATGAGCCGGCCGAGCAGATGAGCGAAGCGAAGGCTAGCGCGACCTTCCATTTCTTCGCTGTTGCCACGTATACCCTTCCCATTCTTGGCGCTTTGTTAGCAGATGTTTTCTTTGGGAAGTATCATGTGATCATCTGGTTATCCATCGTCTACTGCCTGGGGCACGGGGCTCTTGCGCTCATGGGGTTTTTCGGTGATGCGCAGACCTGGCTATTCCTCGGGTTGTGGCTGATCGCTCTCGGGTCAGGGGGGATCAAGCCCTGCGTGTCAGCGCATGTGGGGGACCAGTTCGGCAGGGGGAACCAGCATCTGTTGACGAAGGTTTTTAACTGGTTCTACTGGTCGATCAACCTGGGGGCGTTTGTCTCCTCGCTGCTCACGCCATGGCTGCTGGAGTGGTATGGGCCGCACTGGGCCTTTGGTGTGCCGGGGGTGCTGATGGCGATAGCAACGCTTCTGTTCTGGATGGGGCGTAAGCGCTTTGTTCATGTGCCCGCCGATGCGAATGGCTTTCTCGATGAGCTGCGGAAGAAGAGCACATGGATCGCATTGGGTAAGCTATCGATCGTTTATTGTTTTGTAGCGATGTTCTGGGCTCTCTTCGATCAGCAGGGGTCGTCCTGGGTGTTGCAGGCAGAGAAAATGGATCGGGAGTTCATGGGTATCACCTGGCTGTCGTCCCAGATCCAGGCCTTGAATCCGATCCTCATCCTGACGTTTATCCCGCTGTTTACGTATGTGTTATACCCGAAGCTAAATCAGCTTTTCACCCTGACTCCTTTGCGAAAAGTGGCGAT
The DNA here is from genome assembly GCA_020627905.1 of Verrucomicrobiota bacterium. GTDB lineage: Bacteria > Verrucomicrobiota > Verrucomicrobiia > Verrucomicrobiales > DEV007 > Arctic95D-9. Next base: position 20,534 of record JAHDFZ010000036.1, on the reverse strand, counting down.
CGGGCTTTTCCTGATGGTGGCATCTTTCGCCGTGGTTTCGATCGCACAGGAGAAAATCGATAACGGGGAGGTGCCGAACATCAGCTGGCAGCTAGCGGGCTATGTGCTGATGACTGCCTCAGAGGTGATGGTCTCGATTGTCTGTCTGGAGTTCAGCTACACGCAGGCTCCGAGGAAGATCAAGAGTCTCGTCATGTCCCTATTTCTCCTCGCCGTGGCAGCTGGAAACCTGGTGGCTGGAGTGGTCAACAGCAACATTCAGCAGGATAGCGGTATAGCTGGAGAAACAGCGGTGGAGCTCGCTGGCTATGACCGGAAAATGGGAACTCTTGACGACATCCGTCAGGTAGACGGAGAACTCTCGGAATTTGCCAGCCGAGAGGCTCTCGATTCAGCCCTCACACGTTTGCGCCCAGCTCTTGAGAGCGCTGGTTTCAAACCGCTCCTGCGCGAGGATGCCGAGCGCCTGCTTGCGGCCGAACCTGATGCTTACGGCAACCCTCTCATCTACGAAGTGATCGACTCGACGCGTCTACGCCTGACCTCTCTGGGGCCGGATGGCGAACGCGATACTCCGTGGGACGAGATTCTCTCGGTCAAGCTGGCTCCGATGAAAGATCTGATCGAAGTAGAAGATGCGAATGGTGACGAGAGGCTGACCTGGTTGGAGCGCCGCAAGCTGGAGTTGGGAGTGATCGACGAGGATGAGGCCGCGGAGCCTGGTTTGGAGGTTAGCTACCGGATCGGCGCAGAAAGCAGCCTGCGAGGTGCCGACTATTTCTGGTTCTTTACCAAGCTGATGCTGGTGTCTGCCATTGTGTTTCTCCCAGTGATGCATTTTTACAAGCAGCGGGACTTTCTTCATGAGGATGAGGGTGTCGCTGGCTAGAAAGGCGATGAGGGAAAAGCTTTTCTACGGAATTCTCTTGGCTGCTGCACTCGCGATCGTGGGGTCGATGACGATGCCAGTGCTCATCGAGCGTCGCATGGCTCAGTATCACCTGCGATCCGCGTCTTATGCGGAGTGGGTCGGGCTTCAGCTGCTGCCCTCCATGTATTCGTTTTCTAACCATGCGGAAGTTACCGCTGAAAATAAGGAGGGGAATCGAGTGGCCGTAGAGAATGCCTATACAGAAAAAGCGGCTGGACGAGTGAATCATTTTCCGTTGCGGCGCGTGCTTTTCGAGCCTGTTGACCATTCGCAGTGGAGCGATGTGCAGATCCGAGTGCGATCACGGTTGCGCGGGCAGGAGCTGTCCAGCTCCTTCGTCGTTACACACGATGAGCAATTGGGGGAGCTTCTAGAAGTCCGTTCGGAAACTCCATGAAATCAGCGCCAGCGGATCGACGGCTGCCTACCGTGGCGCTTGTGTGGTTTGCCCTTGTGTTAGCCAATGCGGTGAAATGGCAATGGCTGAGCTCAATGCTGATGTGGCGGCTGGACCATCCAGTGAGCTATGAGCCCTTCCCCGGGTGGGCGACATCGCCAGGTCTGGCGATGGTAGCGTGGATTTTTCCATTTTTGACGCTTCCGGTATGGCTGCTGCCGCAACGCTTCCTGCGGCAGTCGCTGCTCTGCGTTGCTGTGATCAACCTGGTAAGTGCTCTTGGCCTGCTCTGGCATATCCAGACGCACAATGATGCGACCTTTACCGTTGCGGTGTGGGGGTGGTTATGGATTGTCTTTCAGCTGAGCGGGAGGGATGATCCGCGGCCGGCTTTTGTCAGTCGGTCAGCGCTGGGTGTCGTTTCCCTGTTTTTCCTCGGCGGGTTCATGGGAAAACTGACGCCGGAATACTGGACTGGTGAAGTGATCTACGACATCTATTTTCAGGGGAAGCCTGAGCCTTTCTGGGAGTGGGTGAGGGCACGTTTTTCGAGTGATCTGCTACCTCGACTGGCAGCGTGGTTTTCGCGACTGATGATTTTCACGGAGGCAGGACTGGCCTGTCTGGTTCTGTTACCCGAGCGGATTCGCATTCTTCGGAGAATCGGCATCTTTACAGGTATGGTGGCGATCGGGATGATGGCGATCATGGCAAATATCCAGATCCTTTCTGTCCTGCTCCCTTTGTTAGCCTTGCTACTGGTGGCTTGGAGGAAGTCACCGGTTCACTGATCCTGAGGGCGGCTATGGACGTGCGAATTCATTCGCACAGGCGAAAGCCCCGCTTGCGCTTCCCCGCCGCGGCAAACTGCACTATCCATCACCCGAAAAGTGGATGAATCTGGGTCATCAGGCTCGCCTCTGTCTTCAGCATGATGTGTTTGACTCCTAGATCAGAAAAGAGCGCCTGAAGATCGTTCTGATACTCCAGAAAGGCTTCACGATAGCTCTCCGCCTGGGAGTTCGAGTCCACAAAGAACTCCTGTCGCGTGGCGAGCGAACGCAGGAAGTTTGCTTTCTTCAGGGTCTCCAGCCGGCGCTCTGCTGGGTCGAGCACCTGTAGCGCGATGACCTGGTTTCCCGCTTTCTGAAGGGTGGCAACCGCATGCTGTGTATTGAGAAAGACACGGGCTCTCTCCTCTTCGGTAAGAGTGACCTTCGGCAGAAAATCTGAAAGCAGAACGACCAGGCGCCTTCGGCCAATAATTGGAGTGAGCTCTGTCAGGGAGGAAAAGAAGGGCAGAGCTGACGGAAGGGAATCGCTGGTCTCCTGTGGCTTAGCCGCGCTTATCTGTTCGTGCACTCTACCGGCAATAGCATCAAGCCGTGCGCAGACGCGGGATAACTGTGAGGATGATGCGGACTCCGGGATGTGGTTTCGCAGTTTTTCATCGACGAGGCTGAGAGAGAAGCCATCCTGCTGGCGCAGCAGAAGCCAGCCAATCGTCGCCGCCGTGGTGGCAGCGTAGTGGAACTTCGTGGGTAGCTGAGGCGCTGTATCGGATGAGTCTGAGGAAAAGAACATCGAATGTCCCTGATCGACCACGAAGTGGGTGAACAGATTCGTTTCATCGTCAAACTTCTGAACGTAGGCGCGATCTGTGCGGGCGAGGATCTTCCAATCGAGGAACCGAGTGTCCTCACCTGGAGTGTAGGCAGTATACTCGGAGAACTCGCTGGATGATCCCTGGAATGGCGATCGGTGCAGGCCGAGGCGGGTCCCCTCCACAAGCTGTTTCGCCAGCAGCTCAAATCCCGCTTTCGAGTCCGTAATGACTGGCTCTATGGCAGTGGCGACGCTCATCTGTAGAGTGGACTCAGGAAAAAACGTTTCGCTAGGCTATCGAAGTGTTCTCTAGAAGGTGCTCGATGACCTGCTCGACAGTGATCGCCTCTGCTTCGGCTCGATAGGTCGTGAGGATACGATGCCGCAGGACGGGTTTCGCAAGAGCCGCGATATCCTCGTAGTCTACGCAAGGGCGGTTATCGAGGACGGCGCGCGCCTTTGCTGCGAGGATCAGGCTCTGGCTGGCACGGGTGCCAGCTCCCCAGCGCACCCACTGCTGAATGTCTGCTGTCGCTTTCTCTGATTTCGGACGAGAGGCTGTGACGAGCCGGACCGCGTAGCGGACCAGGTCCTCAGCCACTGGCACGTCGCGCACAAATTTCTGACAGGCGACTAATTCGCTGGCCTGGAAAACAGTGTCAGGGATCTGGTGCGCAGAGCCGGTTGTCCTCTGGACGACGGAGACTTCGTCTTCTTCCGGTAGGTAGTCGATAATGGTATTGAGGAGAAAGCGGTCGAGCTGCGCTTCGGGAAGGGGATAGGTGCCTTCCATCTCGATGGGGTTCTGCGTTGCTAACACGAAGAAAGGTGATGGCAGAGAAAGAGTGTCGCCGGCAAGGGTGACTTGCTTCTCCTGCATGGCCTCCAGTAGCGCAGCCTGCGTCTTGGGAGGTGTGCGGTTGATTTCATCAGCCAGCACGAGGTTTGAGAAAATCGGGCCAAGCTTGCGGGCGAGAGACCTTTGCCCATCGGCATTCTCCTCGAGGATCTCTGTGCCGATAATGTCCGATGGCATGAGGTCGGGAGTGAATTGAATGCGACGAAAATCCAGCCCCAGGACCATGGCGAGAGTATTGACGAGCAGCGTTTTCGCCAATCCGGGAGGGCCCATGATCAGGCAATGGCTGCCAGAGAAGATGGTGATGAGGAGTTGGTCGATCACCTCAGCCTGGCCAATGACAACTTTCTGAATTTCAGGAAGCAGGATCTGTTTGGCACCAATTAATTTTGTGAACAAGTCCTTTTCGGTATCGGCAGCGTCTGACATTGGTATAGAGGATACGACTTCTTGGCAATGGTGTCACCACGCAAATGCGTGCTTCTTGAAAGGTCGTGACCACACAAAAAAGCCGACTGCGAGATCATCGCAATCGGCTTGAGAGGGGGAAGAAGCTGAAACTTCAGAGAACGAAGTGAACAAGCGAGTTTCCGCCGGATCAGTTCTGCTCAAACATCGGGTCTTCAGGATTGCCTCGTGATAGCAGATATGCGAGCAAGTCGAGTGTATCGTCCTTTGTAAGTGTATTGATGAGACCCATAGGCATCATGCTGATCGGAGACTGCTCCATGCTTTCCAGCTGCTTGCGGTCGATGGAGGTGATCGCATTGGGGTCCATCATGTTCGTATTCACGCGAACGCTGTCGCCAGCGAGGTTCATGATGCGTCCTGTGACAACAGATCCATCCTTCATGGTGAACACCATCTGGCCATACTGGTCGGACACTTGCTCGCCGGGATCGACGATAGACACCAGAAGGTCACGAGGGCTAAATTTGCCCGCTACACTTGTGAGGTCCGGCCCGAGAGCGCCGCCCTCCTGGTTGAAGCGGTGACAGGCGTAGCAGGTAGCTGCGCCGAACATCTTCCGCCCGTTGTCGAAGTCGCGTCCGCCCTCGAGTCCAACAGCGAGAACGTCGTCGAAATCCTCAACGGTCCAGTTTTTCTGGAACGAGCGAGGCTCGAAAGTGAACATGGGCTCGGATGGTGGCTCTGCCTCGATGATCTCTTTGAGAGCTTCCTGCTCAGCCGCTGGGGTGTTAGCTAGGGCCTTCTTTTTGATGTCTGCGATGAAAAGGTCGAAGCTGGGCCCGCCTTTGTAGCTCTTCGCAAGGGTGAACCACTTGAAGAACTTCGCCCGCAGGTCGCCCTCCCATCCTTCACTCTGATGAGCAAGAGACTTTGCCAGAGCGATTTGTTCTGTTGGTGAGGTGGTGTCCGCCAGGAGAGCCACACCCACGGCTGCTGCCTTCGGAGAGTCGAGGTAAACGAGAATCTCCAGGGCGTCGATATTCGCCGGCATGTGGGAGAATGGCATGTTCTCTTCAAGGAACTTTGTCACTCCTTCACGGGGAAGTCGGAGCTGCTCTGAGTCGTGACGAGTGTAAGTCAATGCATAGGCGCGTAAGACATCGATCAGCTGTGAGTCCGTAAGTTTCGTTTTGTCGATGGTATCGAGCGATCCGATCACCTCGATCCCAACGCTTTCCCAACCTGTCCGGGTAAGGGCGATGAGAGCTTGAGTTTTCGCTACTGGGTCTTCCTCACTGTGGGCGAGGTTCCGCCATGAACCGACGGGCTGGTGCTCGAGCGCTGTCCGCGCTGCATAGCGAATGAACCGGTCTTCATGGCCGAGGTGTGGCCACACGAAATCGACGGCTCCCGCTTTTGGCTCGTGGTAGGTCTCGATCTCCCGACGAAGCTTGTGCAGCTCGGGCAGTTCTCCGGCAACGATGGCATCGGTGCTCTCGTCTCCTGTGTAAGTCACGCGATAGAGGCCGGACTGAACTCGACGTCCACCGATGGCGATGTAGAGCGCGCCATCAGCTGGGTTCACCTCAAGATCCGTGAGGGGCAGAGGTTGAGCGCTCATGAATTCCTCAAAGGTCGCCTTGTAGCTGGCTCCCGCTGGTTCCATGTGAACGGCGTAGAGCTTTCCGTAGCTCCAGTCGGCTGCGAAAAATGCCCGCTGATACTTTGCCGGGAATTTCGCACCGAGTCCGAAGGAGACACCCGTAGGTGATCCAGGGCCGATGTCGACGGTAGCGGGGAGGGTATCAGGCCATCGCTCAGGCCACTTGGCACCTCCGTTTCTCCAGCCCCACTCGGCTCCACTCACGGCATGATTGATACGGGTTGGACGATACCATGGGAGGTTCATGTCCCACTCCATGTCGGCGTCGTAGGTGAACATGTCGCCGAATTCGTTGAAGTCGACGTCATACTGATTCCGGTAGCCGGTGTTGACGATTTCGAAGTTGGAGCCGTCCGGATCAAGTTTGGCGATGAAACCGCGGGGGCCAAAGGTGCCTTTCATAAAACCCTTACCAATGGGTCTCTTCAGCAGATTGTCCTCTCCCCAGACAGGAGGAACAGTCGTCTTATCAAACGTGGGCATAGGGGTTTGGTTACCCACCACGACGAAGAGAGACTCACCGTCGGGGGACTTTACAATCGCGTGAGGTCCGTGTTCGCCACCGATGTCCTCGAATTTGGTGATGAGTTCCTTTTTGTCGAGCTTGTCGTCACCGTTTGTATCGGTGAGGCGATAGATGCCGCGTCCACCCATTTCGGCCGTGTTTTGGACGACGTAAAGCGCGTCGAAGGCCCAGAGCAGCCCTTGTGCAGAACCGGAGTCGATGTCGATCTCTTCGACATCTGAATCTTTCAAGGTTTCACCCAGAGCAGGGATCGGGAAGCGATAAAGTGCACCGTATTGATCAGAAACGATCATTCGGCTCTTGTCATCGATGGTCATGGCGACCCATGAACCCTGATCGACTTTGGGGACGGAATAGATGAGCTCAGCTTTGAAACCGTCGACGAGGTTGATGTCCTCGACGGGTGTGGCCTCCGGCACGCGAACATCGAGGCTGTCAGTGATGGATGCGAAGGAAACCCGATCCTTCCACGGACCTTCCCCGAGAGCGGCGAGGACTGTCGAAGGCTTCGCTGCTTTCTCAGCGGCAGGCGCGTCTATTTGGCTCCAGTTTTTGAATGGTTTCGCCGCGGAAAGCCACGTCTCATCGGTTGCGATGTATTCAGCGCTCCCGCCTTTGGTCTCGATTTTTATCACAGCGAGGAATCCGGCACCTCCTGCTGCATTCTTTGCATCAACAGCGAGAAGGTTGTCTCCGCCTCGGGTCACAATATCGGTCGCATCCCAGATGGTGGGCTTTTGCCAGCTGGAGGATGCGGAGGCTCGCGCGCGCTGGCCATTCAGATACATGGTAGCTGAGTCGTCCGCATGATTGAGGATCAGCACTCGTTGAGCATCAGCAGGGACGCTGAAGGATTTGCGAATGAAGGCGCGCTTTTTTTCGCCTTCTTCTGTAGACCAAATCCATTTGGCATCAGCATCGGACGCTTCAAAAGCGAAAGCAGAGGGCGAGGCAGCGGCGCAGCTCGTCGCTACTGCTAGGGTGAGGAGTTTCTTCAATTTCATAAGGAACAGTGGCGAGATTATTGCATAACTTGCATGGCTTGAGCAAGCCCCTGCCGCGCTTACGCCAAGCGATTTTGTTGAATCAGATACAAATGATGGCATTTGTTGGCGATATGTTCAAAATGCTACGAGGTTCTGCCAAGCTCTTCTACGGTCTGCTGCTCTTTTCCGCAGATGTATGCCATATCCACGCTGCCGATGTTTCGGGTAGCGTAGGGAAAACAGGCGGAGCGCCGCTCTCGTTTCGAACAGGTGCGGAATACGAGGAGGAGGCCGCCCAGCGCATTGCTGGATACATTCTGCCGGATGATGTGAGCGCTGAGCTTTTCGCTGATGCATCTCAAACACAGAACTCCACAGCCATCTGTTTTGATCATCAGGGGCGCCTCTACGTCGCGGAAACCCATCGCTGGCGAGCCGGAGTGCAGGACATTCGAAGTGAGCAGCAGGTGCTGCTGCAGGATATCGCGACGACAACGAATGAGGAACGTCTAGCCTACATCAAAGCCGACACGGCCACGCGTCCTGTTTCATTTTATCAGGAGTTCGAAGACCGCATCGTCCGCATTGAAGATCAGGACAAAGACGGCCGGGCTGATGCTTCCGCTGTCTGGGCCGACGGATTCAATGATGTCCTCGATGGGCCGGGCATCGGCCTCGTAGCCGATGCGGATGGATCGGTCTACTACACCAATATTCCCCATCTGTGGAAGTTGTCAGATGAGGATGGGGATGGAAAGGCGGAGGCGCAGGAGTCTCTGCAGGATGGTTTTGGCGTGCGGATGAGTTATTCCGGTCATGACATGCACGGTGTCGTGATCGGGCCGGATGGACGTCTCTACTGGTCGATTGGTGATCGGGGATCAAACTTCGTGACGAAGGAGGGTCGTGAAGTGAAACGATCATATGAGGGGTCCGTGTTCCGCTCGGAGATGGATGGTTCTGACCTTGTCGAAATCTACCGGGGGTTGCGCAATCCTCAGGAGTTGGCTTTTGACAAATATGGCAACCTCTTCACCTCCGATAACAATGCTGATGCCTGGGACGACGCACGGCTCGTTTACATCATCGAGGGAGGGGACAGCGGATGGCACTTCGGGCATCAGGTATTGATGAACTTCCGGCGTAAGCTGGAATTGCGCACTCCGCTCTATCCTCACCCAGATCGAAGCGAGTTCCCAGTGGTTCCATGGATCACTGAGGGGCTATGGGATCTGGAGTCGGAGCAACGGCCGGTGTTCGCCTTGCCGCCGATCGCCCACGTCGCCTGGGGTCCGAGTGGTTTCGTCTACAATTACGGAGATACCGCAATGCCGGAGCGCTATGCAGATCACTTCTGGATCTGCAACTTTGGCGGGGCAAAAAGTGATCTGGAGGCGTTCAGTGTTTCAAATTCAGGGGCGGGCTTCGCCCTAGGGAATCATGAGAAATTCATGGAGGGCACGGGAAACACCGATGTTGAGTTCGGTCCTGACGGTAAAATGTATCTGAGCTGCTTTAATAACAATGGATGGTATAAGCAGGACCTGGGCAACATCTACACGCTCTACAATGAGGAGCTGGCAGCAAGCGATCGGATCAAAAAGACTCATGCTCTGCTGACGAGCGACTTTCGCCCGAAGAAGGGTGATGAGCTGCTCGGCCTCCTCGCTCACAACGATATGCGAGTCCGCCAGCGTGCCCAATTCGCCCTGGCCGAGGACGGTGAAGTGACGACTCTGCTGGCTGCCACGGCTGAGACGAATCCGCAGCTCCAGCGCATTCATGGCATCTGGGGACTAGGTCAGCTGATACGAAAAGACCATGCGCTCAGCGAGAAGGTCCTGCCGCTGCTCTCGGATGCCGATCCTGAGATCCGAGCGCAGACCGTCCGCGTGCTCAGCGAGGTGCGCTCGGAAAGCATTGGAGAGGCCCTTGTCGAACTACTCGACGACGAATCCCCACGTGTTGTTTCTTTGGCAGCCATCGGGGTCGGCAAAGTTCGTTATCAGCCAGCTTTCGACCTGCTGGTGGAGGGATTGCGGGAAAATGCAGATACCGATGCGTTTCTGCGTCATTCCTATGTGCAGGGACTTTTTCTGCTCAATGACCCACAGAAACTCTTCAAGTTGACGAAAGACGAAAGTGCCAGTGTCAGACTGGGAGCGCTGCTCGTCGCGAGAAAGCTTGAGGATTCCCGCATCTATTATTTCCTGAAAGACTCGGATCAACGCGTTCGCTGGGCAGCCATTCGAGCCATCTCGGATTTAAATATCGAAGAGGCAGTCTCCGAGCTGGCCGCCCACTTGCCGAGCGCGCAGGAAGAGGCCGCCCAGGCAGAACTTGATCATTATGGCTGGATCATTCATCACCGATTGATCGGCGCAAACTTCCGCGATGGCAGTGAAGAAAGTGCCCGACGACTCCTGCGATATGCTGCTGATGAAAGGATTCCTGAGCTACTCCGCACTCAGTCTCTCGCTGCTCTGCAGGAGTGGGGGAGCCCGACACCAGTCGATCCGACAAACGGGCAGTATCGTCCCATCGATGCAGCGGGAAGAGTCTCGATCGATCAGGTGGTGCAGGATGGCATTTTGAGCGTGCTGGATGTGAGTTCTGGTGACAGCCTCGGGAAGGCTCTCGAATTAGCCCTCGCATCCGGGACCGAGCTGCCAGTAGAGACCCTTCAGAGTGTCGCAAGCCAGGCGAATGCCCCGGAGATCGCAAGGGCTGTAGCGATCAAGGGCCTGAGCGAGCGTTTCGAGGAACAGTTCCTCGGTAGTGTTGATGCCCTCCTTTCTGAGAAATCGCAAAGTGTGCGGGCGGCAGCGGTTCAGGGGCTTCTCCAGACCGATAAAGATCGCGGGATCGGAGAGGTTGTGAGTTTGATCAAATCGGATCAGGCAAGCTCTCGGAAAGAGGGATATCGACTGGCTGCCGGTGTTGAGGATGAGAGCCTCGACTCGCTGCTCCTGGAGCGCATGAAGCAGATCAAAGCGGAGCGCAAGCCCGCCCTGCTCGAGCTGATCCAGGCTGCGAAAGCGTCATCAAACGATCTGGTAAACACTGACGTAAGTGCCTATGAGGCTATGATGGCCGATACGACGAAACCGGTCCTTGAGCGTTATGCCTTCGCCTTAGCCGGAGGTGACGTAGCAGAGGGCAAGAAGGTATTTCTCACTCACGCTGCCGGACAGTGCGCGAAGTGCCACCGCATCGAGGGAGAAGGCGGGGTCGCTGGGCCGGATCTCAGCACGATAGCGCGCAAGAACAAGGCTCCTTACATCCTTGAGTCTATCATCGATCCGAGCGCCGTCGTCGTGGGTGGATATGGCATGACAATGGTGACCAAGACTGATGGATCGACTGTCGGTGGAGCCTTCCTGCGTGACCAGGAGGATGGCGCGGTTGTCCTCCGGCAGCCTGACCCCTCAGAGGCGGGGGCCTTCAACGATATTGTCATCCCGAAAGCCGAGATTGCTTCGAAACAACCGCCTATCTCAGCGATGCCACCCATGGGCTACGTTCTTTCGAACGATGAGCTGCGCGACCTCGTCGCCTATTTGGCTTCACTCGACGGGAAGCGTCGGCGCTGATGCCGGCCGTTGGAGGGGGGCATTGATTCGGGGCACTTGATATTTTGCAGATCGGCCATAAACTTCTCCTGTGATGGACTCGAGCTCATTTACTTTCCGAAATCTTCGTCGCCCAGCCTCCCTTTTCCTAGCCGTCGCGCTGCCTCTTATCGTCGAGCCTCAGCTGGGCCATTCCCAAGATTCCGGATCGATCAGTTCAGGAATCGTTGAGGAGTCGGCTGATCAGAAGTCGGAGCAACCCTCCGCAGCGGGCACTGAGGAGAGTCTGAAGTCAAAACTGGTGAAGATCCCGTTTATCAAAAAGAAAAAGTCGGAAGCGGAGGAGTCAGTCACGGAGGCTGCCTCCAAACCTGCTGAGAAGGTGAAGAAAGCAGCAGCTCCCGTGAAATCGGCCTTCAATGCCGTGAAAAAACCGGTGAAAAAGGCTGCCGCAGCAGCGGCTTCCGTCACGAATGTGGTAAAAAAAGAAGCTCCGAAGCCACCTGCAGTTCCTCCGATTCCGAAGCCTGCAGCACCCGCACCCGTGGCCGCACAGCCTGTAGCTGCTCCCGAGACCGTTGCTGCTGAGGTCGTCGAAGCAGAAGTCGAAGAGCAAAGCGCGCGCAAGCCCAAGCTTTTCAATCTGTTCCGTAAGAAAAAAGAGGAGAGTAATGGTGACGCGGAGCCGGTTTTCGAATCAGTTGCGACATCCGATGCTCCCGATGGGCCTGCTGCCAATGCGGCTCCGACTGGCCGTAGCGGTGAGTTCGCCGCTGCTTCCGCTTCATCCAACGCGAGCGACGGTGGCACTGTGATCGTCCCTCCCCGCACTCAGTTAACTGCTCAGGAGCAGAAGCCTAAGTGGACGGGATTCCGTTTCGGAAAAAAAGAATCGGAAGAGGAGTTCCCGGTTGCTCTGGAGGGAGCAAATGTCAATCCTGCTGATCTCCAGCTTTCGGGTGATGGTCTCGAGGTCATCTATGAGGAAGGCCGATTTGTCAATCCACGGCAAGCCCCGCTGGCGAGTGAGGAAGCATCTGCTCAGAGCACAGGCCCAAGAGAGGAACCCGTGATTATCAATGGGGTGAAGACCTATCGGTCTTGGAGGGACATCAATGCTCGGCGCCCTTCAGTTTCTGAGCGGCTGCTCAAGCGCCGATAGGGCTTTCGAGTTGCTCATCGGAGCGCTGATGCACCGTTCCTGTGCTCTGCGACAGGGCGCTGGAGTTATTTTCCCGCATGCAGGCTACCCTATCCCGCAACCAGTTCCAGCGCCGAGCGATCTGGCTGATTGTTGCAGTTCTCGTCCTGCGCGTTGCCTATGCCTTTTTCCTTCCAGGAAATCTGGTCGGAGATGAAGCCTACTACTGGCATTGGGGACAGTCGCCAGCTCTCGGCTATTTTTCAAAGCCTCCCTTCATAGCCTGGCTCTACGCAGCTATCGATGCGCTGGCACCATCCAGTGTTTTCGCTATTCGCGTAGCCTCAGCCCTGCTCGGGGCAGGCAGCCTCTTCTTTCTGTTCTTCCTAACCCAGGACCTCTTCGATGCGCGCACAGGCTGGTGCGCCACCCTGATTGCCGTTTGTGCTCCTGCGATCACTCTCCTTTCCTTTGTGCTGACCATTGATGCGCCGCTGGTCTTTTTCTGGTCGGCCGCTCTATTTCTCACCTGGAGGATTACTCAGGGGCAGGCTCGATGGGGTGACTGGGTTTGCCTCTTCTTCGTTCTGGCGCTAGGGCATCTGACGAAGCAGATGATGCTGGTCTTTCCTGTTTTAGTGGTCGCCTACGTGGCCAGCGTTCAGGCGAAGCGGCATTTTTTGACGCAGTCGAGATTCTGGCTGGTTCTGTTGGGTTCCTACACGTCTCTTGCCGCACCATTGATATGGAATGCCCGGAATGACTGGATCACATTTGAGCATTCCGCGCACCACTTCGACGTGGAGGATCAGCCTTCACTTTCTGCACTCCTTGCGGAGCGTGCTGAGACCTTTGTCACATTTTTTGCCAGTCAGGTGGGTATGCTCTCACCGGTGTTTGGCGTCGCTTTGTTCTTCGTTGTTTGGAATGCTCTGTTTCGTTATCGGAGGCTGCCTGCACAGGTGCGGTTCTGCGTTATTTTCTCCGCCGTTCCGTTGCTGGGGATTGCTTTGTTAGCACTTCGTCAGGAAATAAATGCGAACTGGCCGGCGGTCTTTTACGTGTCAGGCTTCGCATTGCTTGCAGCCTGGTATACCGGAAACTTCACCTGCACCTGGTTGAGCGAAAAACTACGCGGACTCTTTCGCTACGGGGTGATCGGAGGTATTGCTCTGAGTGGTTTTCTCCTTTTCGGTCATCTCGTCTTCGACGCCATGGGCAAGCGTGGGCACAAGGCGGACCCGATGCGGCGCTTTTATGGCCACTCAGAGTTGGCCCTGGCTGTGAATCGAACCGTTTCTGAAAGAACGACTGAGGGAGAGTCACCAGCTTTTCTGGCAGTGCTTGGGCATCGCGATCTCGCCAGCTTTCTGGCCTTCGGCGCGGACCATGAAGTCCCGATTTTCCTTTGGGATGCCTCGCCGGTTCTCGACTCGCAATACGAGGTGTGGCCGAACCCGGTTGAAAGCGGGTTCACGGGAGAGGATGGATTGATCATCGCCCCTTTCGAGGGCATTTCTCCAATGTTCAAAGGGGCTTTTGGCTCTGTCGAAAAAGTCGGTGAGTTCTTTGTCGATTATCGATGGGATCGGCAGCAGAAATTTCATGTTTTCGCCGCAAGCGGCTTGCGTGACTGGCCGAAACAACCGAAAGCTGCGTCGTCCGCTCAGTAGCTTCTCATGTCGAAACCGTTTCAGAACCCTTTCCCCCTGCGCAAAGGCCTTCGTGTTGCCGAATCCACTTTTGAGAGCGTAAGCATCGTCGTTCCGTTTTTTAACGAGCAGGAGTGTGTTGAGGATGTCCTACAGGAAATCAAAGAGGCTCAGCCAGAGGCAGAGATCGTTGCTGTCGATGACGGAAGCTCGGATGATACATGGGCACTCATCTCCCAGCAGGAAGGTGTTTCCGGGCTGCGCCTGACCGAAAATCGAGGCCAGAGCGGAGCGCTCTACGCAGGGTTCCAATATGCCTCGGGAGACCTGATGGTTATGCTGGATGGAGATGGGCAGAATGATCCGGCTGATATCGGGCGATTGCTGGAGATTCTGCGAGCTGGATCGGCCGACGTCGTGTGCGGTCGTAGAGCGGTCCGAAAAGACACCGCAAGTCGTCGTGTTGCTTCAAAGATCGCCAATCGGATCAGGCGTCTGTTTTTGAACGATGGGATCAGCGATACCGGCTGTTCTCTGAAGGCGTTTCACAAGGATCACGTGGACCTTCTCGTGCCTTTCAACGGACTTCACCGCTACCTGCCGGCGATTTTTCTACAGGCAGGCCTGCGGATCAGTGAGGTGGATGTCAATCATCGGGAGCGCGCTGCCGGCCAGTCGAAATACACCAACCTGGATCGTGCCCTCCGCGGGATTCACGACCTCATCGGGGTATCCTGGCTCCTGAAGCGAAAGGTAAACACTCCGGCTCTTGAGCTTAGTAGAAATCAGGATCGCTAGACTTATTCCGCTCCAGCTGCTTCGGGACGCAATGCAGGGGTGATGGCAATCGTCCGTTTCTCTACACCCCGCAGCACGCGTAGACTGATCTCCGATCCAGCGGTGAGGAATTGTAGTTCCTGCGTCAGTTGATCCAGACTCGTGATCGCCTTTTCTCCGAGGGAAACAATCACATCATTCGGCTGTAATCCGGCAGCAGCAGCCGGTGAATCGGGGGAGATAGCCAGGACCTCTGGAGTGGTTGTTTTATCATGAAATAGCACCCCCAGACGCACAGAACCGGTTCGCCCGAAGCGGGAAAGCTCGGTGATGTGTTTCAGCACCGTGCTGGAGCAGATGGCATGTGCCTGTTGCTCTTGATCGAGAGTGCGGTTGCTGAGAAACCCGACGAGCTTATCTTTCCCGCAGTAAAGGGGTTTGCCTGCGATCGCTTCTGACTCAGACAGTTCGCTCAACCGGACGCGAAGCAGCGGTGGAGAGAGAGGACGTCCCTGGTAGTATGCGTCTCGCCCGATGATGAGCGGACAGTGGTCTGCAGAAGTCTCCTCTGTGAACGTCGGGAGGATCGTGCCGACGTGTGGCACCAGCTTCGAAAGCTGGGCGCAGGAGTCGTGCTGCTTTGCAACCTTCCCACAGGAGAAAATCAGCAGGCCGGACTCAGGGCGGAAGAATTTCACCTGCGCACATTTGGCGTTCGCCGCCAATTTCAGGGCCTCCTGCAGTTGTTCATCGCTTTGGATGCCCGCTTGCTGAGGGACGACGGTAACCAGTAGATTCGGCTCCTCGATGAAAGTGACCAGAGATGCGTCACCTGAGGGCCAGCTAAGGATCGATGGCGCCTGTTTGACGGTCGCTTCGGAAGCTGTCAACGAGGAGCATACAGTAGCTAGAGCCGCCAGACAAATAGAGGCGAGCCGTAGAGAGCTGAACCGGATGGAATCTCTGTTCATGTTCTGAAGAAACTATAATTCGCGATACTCGCCTCGCATAGACGCATGAACAAAGCCACTGTTGTTGGCCCACGATGGCTTTACTTCCGATGGGGTGGCAGCTTCCTCCTTGCGCAGATCTGCTAGCTGTCTATCGAGGGATGTTTCGCCGGCGATCGATGGATCATTCTTCGGTGTTAAAATCGCCCAGGAGGCGATCAGCCCGAGGCAGGCGAATCCCGCCCCGATGAGGACGCTCCGTCTCTGGACGAAGCTTCCGGTCACGGATGCTGCTGCTCGTTCAGCCGCAATGCGCAAGGTGGATTGATGCATCAGGTCTTTGCGCTGCCGATCTTTGAGGTCAGCCAGGAATGTTTCCGTGAAATCATCCGCCGGCTTTTCGTATCGCTTCAAGCGGAGCAGCTTCTGAAATTCGGGATCTAATTCGGAGGACATGGTCTTTCGGGGATGAGGGAGTTAACGGGAGGTGTGCTGTTTCCATTCTGCAGCCAGGTGGCTCTGGAGTTCGCGGTGGGCGTAGAACAGGCGGCTGCGGACTGTTCCCTCGGATACGTTGAGGACTTTCGCGATCTCAGCATGAGGCATTCCCTGCACGTCAAACATGGTCACCACCACCCGGTGTTTGTCAGACAGCTTCTGCATAGCTTCGTTCAAACTCTGCTGCAGTTCGCTCAGAGAGGCCTCACGGATCGGATCATTTCCGCTGGTCAACTCGATGAATTCCTCATCATGCTGGATATTGGAATCGATGTCATCGAGGCTGAAATTCTTCCGTCGATTCCGCTTCTTAAGAAAATTCAGCGTGGTGTTGGTCGCGATGGAGTAAATCCATGTGTAGAAGGAAGACTTGCCCCGAAAGCGTTTCAGAGAGCGGAAGGCCTTGGAGAAAACATCCTGCAGGAGATCTCTCGTATCATCCTGATGGGATGTCATGTGATAGATCAGCCCGTATAGTTTCGGAGTATACTTGACGACCAGCTCGTCGAAGGCGGCAGTGTCACCCTCCTGTGCGCGAGCGACCAGATGAGCGTCCACATCAGGACGCGTCATTCTATGGGCTTTCGTGGCGGGCATGGATGAAGAGAAAGCGGCGCTGCGTGATGGAGCAAGCTGAAACTGCATGGCAGAATCACAGACTGTCTACGCGGCGATTCGTTCAGTGTTTTATGAAATTGCCATGAGTTCAACGACACGTCGCTGTAGCTGGCTCTGCCACTTCTCCAGAAACTTCAGCTGGACGAGAAGATGATTCGCCATCTCCTCCGGCTCGGCAGCCTTCTCAAGATGTTCGAAGGCCTGAGGGAGCTGACTCAGCTCAGCATGCAGCTTAGCCATCGCTCCCTGAACAGCTTCCTGGCATTTCATAGCCTCTGAGGTAAGCAGCGCTTTCGTCAGCGCAGAGGTCGCTCCCGCAGCCTTCTGGATGAGGGCATCCGCCCGCTGGAGCAGGGGGCTGATTTCGGCAAACCAGTCCATCAGTTGGCTGGGGATCGCTCCGGAGTGATCCTGATTGACGGAATGGCCACGCGCTTTCAGCCAGATCGCCAATCTCGAGCTCGGGCTGAGCAATGCGCCTCGGGCCTCGGTAAGAGACTCGGTAGCTCCATCGGTCGCTTTCGTCTTCGCCTCCCAGGCTGCGGTGATTTCTTCGTCTGTCAGCTGGAGAGTTGGTGATAGGTCGAGGAGTGTGAAGGCGTTATCCATAGGAGACAGCTTAAGACCAAAAAAGGGGAGTGGTCGTTAGCCAGCTCCCCTTTGAAATATCGAAAACGAAGGTTGCTTAGCGGCGTCCGCCACCGCCACCTGAACGGTTTCCGCCGCCACCGCCAGAGCGATTGCCACCGCCTCCACCGGAGCGATTTCCGCCACCGCCGCCAGGTTTTCCTCCGCCACCGGGCTTGCCGCCACCTCCACCGCCGCCGGATCCGCGTCGTGGGGTAAGGTTCGGTTTCGCCCGCTTCTTCGGCTGACCAGGGCGCGACATGGAGCGCGGAGAGCGTCGCTTGCCGGGACCACCACCCGCGCGATTCGCGCCGCCGGGGTTCACACGGTAGACGATGCGGGCTTTCTCAGTGTCATAGGGAGACATTTCGAGGCGCACTTTGTCGCCCGCCACCAAGCGGATGAAACGCTTGCGCATCTTTCCTGAGATATGAGCCAGAACGAGGTGGCCATTCTCCAGCTCCACTCGGAACATCGTCCCGGGGAGCACAGTGTGGATGGTTCCCTCCAGTTCTACCGTGTTGTCGTCGTTAGCCATAAAGTGTGTATCTGATCACGCCCCGATGGGCGAGAGAGGCAGATACTCGCCTATAACCATCAGAAGTGTAGCGATTTTTTCGAGAAATCTGCGCTAGAAGTAGCCTGGGCTCAGGTCGACGAATCGGGAGGTGGCTGGCTTAATCCGCCGGAGTCAGATGTTGTCCGCGAATGAATTCGCTTCTCCCCGATGAGGACGATGCGAGCCATGGACGTGCGAATTTATTCGCACAGGCGAAAGCCCTGTCGTTCTTGCTATGGAGACAGCAGGCTCTATACAAGCCGTGGCATATGTTCAAAAAAACTGTTGAACGAGGTCCCTTCCGGCTTATCCTGTCCTCATGAGTCGCAGCCAGGTAAAAGCAGCCATCGATAGCGGTGCCCCTTTTTCCATCCGGATGGCAGACGGGAAGGAGTATTTCATTCCTCATCAGAGATTACATCTCTCTGTCGCCGAAAGGGACCTTCGCCACGGTCTACGACGATGGCGAGGGCTTCAATATCCTGCCTCTCCTCACCATGACAGGGATCGCTGGGAGTCGAACATCAGAGTGAAGTTCGGCGCGGTGGCCTCTTGATTCTTTTCACTTCTTGACTTCGGCGCTACCTCGTTGTGAAATGTTAGGAGACCGTTGAAAAACTATGCAAAGGATGGTGAGAGAAGATAGGGGGGATGCCTTCTATTAAGGTGAAGACGAAATGGCTGCTCTTACCCTTCGGGCCGCAGCCCTGATTCCGTTTGGCTGCTATACTCGTTGCTCGGATAGCAATGGCTACCTGAGCTCCTCGCGCCTTGCCAGCCGAAAACAGAGGTGCGACCATCGCTCACCTAGTTTTTGAATGGTCTCCTTTGAACCGCTGAATGTCGACCGCCGCTTTTTTTCGAGCCCTGACCCGCAGCCCGGGTCATGTGGGTGCTATCGTTCCCAGTTCGAGCCAATTGGCTCAGAGCTTAGTCTCCTGGATTGATTGGTCCGACGTTTCTGCAGTCGCCGAATATGGCCCCGGAGTAGGAGTGACCACAGAGGCGATCCTTCGGCATAAAGCCGATGATGCTCATTTTTATGCAATCGAGCGCGATGCTGAGCTGGCCGCGACAGCTGGTGCCCGGTGCCCGCAGGCTGAAATCATCAACGGCTGCGTCAGTCAGGTAGCGCGCTACAATTCGGAGCGGGGAATCGAGACCCTGGATGCCGTCATCAGCAGCCTCCCCTGGGCGAGTTTCCCTCCTGCGCTGCAGAAAGAGCTGCTCGATGCTACCCTTTCCGTTTTGCGTCCAGGCGCTTACTTTTCTACCTTTGCCTACTGGCAGGGCCTTGCTTTGCCAGCTGGTCAGCGATTCCGTAGCACCCTGCATCAGCGTTTTTCCGAAGTGAAAATCAGCAAGACCATCTGGGCCAACTTCCCTCCCGCCTTCATCTATCAGTGCAGGGTGTAGCATGCCGTTTTACCGAATGCAGGCCCGAATAGCGGCAACGGTCACTCACGTTCCCGCCTACCTGCCGTCGGCATCCCAACCTATCCGCGAAAGCAATTGGTGAGATTCGTGGGCATTCGTTTCTCAAGTCAAGCACCCAACCTATCGCAACGGTCCTTCACATTCCCGCCTACCTGCCCTCGGCATCCAAACCTATCTGCGAAAGCAATTCGTGTAATTAGTGAGATTCGTGGATAATCACTTCCCAAGCCAAGCAACTCCATTCACATCTTCGTAGCTGCCGCCTCCGCCAGCTCACTGCGCTCGCCGCGCTCCAGCGCCACGTGCGCCGTGAACGCCTCGCCCTTCAACTTCTCTCGCGTATAAACCAGCCCATTGCTCAACCGATCCACATAGGGATTGTCGATCTGTGCTGGATCCCCGAGCAGGATCAGCTTTGACCCCTTTGCCATCCGCGTCACAACCGTCTTCGCCTCCAGTGGAGTCAGCTGCTGCGCTTCATCGAGAATAAACAGTCGATTGGGAATCGAGCGCCCTCGGATGTAGCAAAGCGCCTCCACCTCGATCATCCCAGATTCGATGAAGGGATCATAAACTTTTCCAGCACTCGGAGCACCGCCGGGGCCTCCTCCGTCACCGCCGCCCTTGCGGGAGCGTGTGTTCTGGCGGCGCTTCGCAGGTGTTTGCTCCGGTGTCAGGATGAATTCGAGGGCGTCATAGATCGGCTGCAGCCAGGGGTCCAGTTTATCCTCCAGAGATCCCGGGAGAAATCCGAGCGTATCTCCCATCGCCACGACGGGACGGCTGACGGTCACGCCGGTGTAGTTCCCGCCGAAGCAGTCATGCAGGGCAGCCGCCACGGCCAGCAGAGTCTTTCCGGTGCCTGCCTGGCCGTAACAGGTCAGCAGAGTGACCTCAGGATTCAGCAGGGCATCCAGAAAAAACTGCTGACCAAGATTGAGCGGGCGCAGAGTGACCCCTTTCTGAATGCGAATGAAATCGGGAATGATCAGGCGATGAAAAATCCCGTCCGCGCCGAATCGGGCGGGCATTGAGCGTTTTTCACCGGCTTTCAGGAGCACGTATTCATTGGGAGCAAAGCTGGGCTTCGGGGATAGAGTGAGTTCTCCGGCGCTGGCGAAACGTTGCAGATCGGTCGGCGTCACCTCCACCTCTGTCGGGCCGGATTTGCTGACCTTTTCATCCTGAGTTTTGTCATTCAGGTAATCCTCACAGGGCAGGCCCATCGCATGGGCTTTCAACTGCATGTTCAGGTCTTTCGTTACCAGCACAGTGGGTGCTGCGTTTTCTTCAGCGATCAGCTTCGTGCAGAGCAGGATGCGGTT
>JAHDFZ010000035.1 GCA_020627905.1 Verrucomicrobiota bacterium | reverse complement strand
CGTTACAATGCTCGCGAGGGGGACATTCAGGAAATTTCTGCCGCTTTCGTCGGTCTGAATGGAAGGGCAGCATGCATCACAGGAGCCGCCCGTAGACACGACCCCCTCCCCTTTCTTCCAATGGAATACCTCCGAGGACGGCACTTCATCTACAAGCTCCTCATCGAGCGATTCCCCTTTCTTCCAAACGAAGACTTCCTCCTCCACAGCTGAAATTTCCGTGCCCGGTGCTGAGTTGAACCAGGGCAAATGAAGCGGACGCGTTTCGAAGTATGGCAAAATGCTGCCGACAATCAGGATTCCAGCGCCAATTCCCCCAAGGATGAGAGGCACCCTTGCCCGGTGCTTCCGAAACCCCATCACGAGAGTCACCCCAGCCAGAGGAATCACAAAGAGTGCCATCCCCCAATGGGAAGCAGGGTGAGCCCAGATGGAACCGAATAGCGGAGCAACGAGGAAAATAAATGGTGTGACGGCGCAGTGGATCGCACAGAGGACTGAGGCACATACCCCCACCCGGTCCCATCGATGAACGGCTGAGCCTTCTTCGGTAGGGGTGCATTCTGAAAGAGCGTGGGTTGTCATCACAAAAAAATGCTGACGCCCAATGGACGCCAGCATTTTAAAAGGTAATCAGATGGTTAGATTTGCAATAATTTTATTACTCAGCAGCTGCGACGGTTGGCGCTGGTGAGTAAGGGAGAGACGAGTCCTGGAGAAAGATAAGGACACGATTGTCAGGTGTCTTCACGTATCCCTTAGTATACTCAACCTTTGTCTCCTCACCGTTAGGCCCGGTGAAGAAGTAGTGCCCCATGGCGATGGCGATGTTACCCTGCTTCTTGATCACATGGTTGTCGAAACGGACATTTGACCATGGCTTGAGAGCGAAGCCCTTGTCTTCCGTGTATTCCTCGTTGCCACCGATGAAGTAGCTGAGAGCGCCCTCCATGTCTGGACGGAATGGCTGCTCAGACGCAAGCGTCGGCTTGAACTGGATCGGGCCGAGGTCGAAGGCATAAGCTGTGCGTGCAGCATTCTTTGCTACCTTCTCAGCTTCATCTCCTGCCTCGCCGATAGCAACAACAGCTTCACCCCACATCTTCTGCGCCGCCTCTACATCTTCCTGTGTGATGGTCGGACCTTCAGGTAGGAAGCTGACGTGATCTGCATATTCCTCAGCCTGAATGGAAGGGATTGCAGCGATGGCGATAGCGGTTAATGAGAGTATGGTTTTTTTCATAGCACTCATTTTTACGGGCGCATGAAATCGTTGGATCCGGTGAAAAGGGAGCTGTTCCTGGCGCGATTCAGACCCAATTCCCTGTAAGGATTTTGCGAATATTTCAGCATCAATCACTTACAAATCCTTACAGGATTTCGCTGACAATTTCGTCTACTCAGCAGCATCACCCGGGGTGCTGGATGGTAGCTTTTTGGCCATCTTCACATGCTCGATACCAACCTCTAAAAAGCCTGTCCCCTCGACCCGATACCCGAGAGCCTCATAGAACCCCGTCACGGTAGCGCGAGAATGAAGAACGATCAGTAATTTTGGGAAGTCTCTCAGCAATCTCTGCTCAGCTGCTATCATGAGCTGCTTGCCGATCCCGCTGCCCTGCTGACTTTCACGCACGGCGACCTGTCTGATTTTCACCGCTGGGATCTCACCGTTATCGAGCTTCTTCACCTGCAGCCCACCGAAAATCTGATGATTCTCGTCGAGAGCTATGCAGATGAGTTCGCCCGCTTCAGCACGCAGGTCTTCAGCCGTGAACTGGAGACCGAGGGGGCGGCGGAGGATTTCATCGCGCAGGGACACCCATGACTCCCATAGCGGGTCCTGCTGAGTGATCCAGGTAATGGTCATGCTTTCTACAAAGAGCCTCAAAACGAAAAACGGGTGAGGCCTCGAAAGACACTCACCCGCAAAGTCAAAATCAGGATCTCTACTGATTAGTGAGCCAGGCAGAATTCTTCGAAGCGATCCAGACCCTTCTTAATGATGTCCAGGCCGGTGGCATAGCTCAACCGGATTGAGTGGTCATGGCCAAATGCGATCCCCGGGACAGCTGCCACTTCATAGCGGGAGAGCAGCTTCTCCGTGAGATTCATGGAGTTCAGCCCCATCTTGGATGTATCAACTAGGAAGTAGAATGCCCCCTGTGGCTCGACGATGTCAACGTTGCTGATATTCTGCAGACGGCTCATCATATACTGACGGCGCATATCATATTCGTCCACCATGTCGGAGATCATCGACTGATCGCCCTGGAGGGCCGCGATACCACCATACTGAGCAAAGGACGTCGGGTTTGAAGTCGTGTGGCTCTGGATGATCGAGATGGCTTTCGCGATCTCAGGCGGTGCTGCGGTGTAACCGAGACGCCACCCGGTCATTGCGTAAACCTTGCTGTGACCATTGATGGTGATCGTTAGATTCTTCGCCTCTTCGCTAAGTGCCGCGACACTGACATGCTTGGTGTCGCCGTAGACTAGCTTTTCGTAGATCTCGTCGGAGAGAATGAGCACGTCTTCTGACACAGCGACTCCGACGAGCGCCTCAAGCTCTTCTTTTGTATAAACGGCACCTGTGGGGTTGCCGGGAGAGTTGAGAATGAGCATTCTTGTGCGACCGCTGATGGCGTCCTCGAACTCCTCGGGTGTGATTTTCCAGCCATTCTCCTTCTTCGTTTCCACGATATAAGGCTCGGCCCCGGCCAGTCGCACCATCTCCGGATAGCTGGTCCAGTATGGTGCCGGGATGATGACCTCGTCCTCCGCGTCGCAGGTAGCGAGGATCGCATTGTAGCAGGAATGCTTGGCGCCACAGTTCACAGAGATCTGGCTGATGTCGTATTCGATCTGGTTCTCCAGGAGGAACTTCTCCTGAATCGCTTCTTTCAGCTCAGGAATTCCGGTAGCCGGCGTGTATTTGGTGGCGCCGTTCTGCAGAGCCTCGATAGCAGCATCCTTGATATGCTGAGGCGTATCGAGGTCCGGCTCACCAGCACCGAAGCTGGCGATGTCTTTGCCTTCCTCCCTCATTTTCTTGGCGGCGGCAGTGATAGCGAGGGTTTGAGAAGGGGAAATTTCTCCAAATTTTTCGGCAATGAAACTCATAGATGAAGGGAACAAATGTGGTGAGAGCCCCCTCTCACCATGCTCCTCTGATTTCATCGAAACTCATGAGTAATCCTCATGTGGAAAGAACGGACCCCGTAAGGTATCGGCACGGGACAAACGTGCAGACAAAATCTTTCGATAACAGCCAGAACAATCTCTCCCGAGCAGGGTAGTTCATAAGCAAGATGCAGGAGGATTCAAGGCAAAAAGCCCCTGCCCACAAGGAAAACTCCAACTGCTAACCTCTCTGTCCGATGGATCAGCCCGCATCAGAATCTGCCGAAGTATTTTCTGGCGATTTACGTGTCTAGCTTAGCTAGCTTTCACGGTTCATCGTGAGGGATGACTAAGTTGATCTCGACTTCTCTGCTGTTTTTCGCATTGCTCATTTCGCTTCTTTCTCCCCTCCAGGCAGAAAAACCGAATGTGATCGTTTTTCTCACCGATGACCAGGGCTGGGGTGACCTGAGTCTTCATGGAAATAAGGACCTGAAAACGCCGAGAATCGACTCACTGGCGCGCGATGGCCTGGTCATGGAGCGCTTCTACGTGCAGCCCGTCTGTGCGCCGACTCGTGCGGAATTCCTCACCGGTCGCTACCATTCCCGCTCCGGTGTCTTTGGAGTTTCCCAGGGGCAGGAGCGTCTGAATCTCGACGAAACAACCATCGCTGATGCGTTTTCTGAGGCAGGGTATCGCACCGGTGCATTCGGAAAATGGCACAACGGCATGCAGTATCCTTATCATCCGCTGGGTCGCGGATTTGATGAATTTTACGGATTCTGCTCCGGCCACTGGGGCAATTATGTAGATCCGTGGCTCGATCACAATGGCAACATGGTCAAAGGAGAGGGCTTCATCGTCGATGACACGGTCAGCAAAGCCATCGAATTCATGAAGACCAGCGGTGATCAGCCTTTTTTCACCTACATTCCGATCCCTACACCGCATTCGCCGATGATTGTTCCCGATAAATACTGGGACCGATTCAAAAGCAGAGCGTTGACCCAGGAAGCTACAAAAGAACCCCAGCATGGCCCGAATCACGCCCTGGCCGCTCTCGCGATGTGTGAGAACATCGACGACAACGTCGGTCGTGTTCTTGACTATCTGGATGAGTCGAACCAGGCGGAGAATACCATCGTCCTCTACTTCTGCGACAACGGCCCGAATGGCTGGCGCTGGAACGGGGGAATGGCGGGAAAGAAAGCGAGCCATGAAGAGGGTGGCGTGCGCTCTCCCCTGCTCGTGCGCTGGCCAGCCAGAATACCGGCCGGCACTCTAGCTCGGACCCTATCCAGCGGTCTCGACCTCATGCCGACCCTCACCAGCCTGGCTGGCATCGACCTGAAAACGACAAATCCGCTCGACGGGAAAGACCTATCGAAAGTCTTTGTGAAAGGGGACAGCGCAGCAACTCAGGGGCTCGAGGAACGGGTCATTTTCAACCAATGGCGGAAAAAGGTATCGATTCGCAATGATCGATTCCGCCTGATGGGTGAAGGAAAGCTCTATGAGATCGATCGCGACCTCGGTCAGCTGCGCGATCTCTCAGACATTTATCCCCAGCACAAGGCAGCGCTCCAGAAGGAGATGGATGCGATCCTGGCCAGCTTCCCTCCTCTGCCGAAAAAAGATGAGCGCCCTTTTCTGATTGGTGATCCCGGAATGGAATACACCCAGCTCCCAATCCGGGACGCGACGGCGACTGGTGAGATTCAACGGTCATCCCGTCACCCGAATTCTTCGTTCTTCCTGAACTGGAAAAACAAGGACGACGAAATTCACTGGAATGCAGAACTCGCGGAAGCGGGGACCTTCGAAGTCATTGTCTTTTATGCCTCCGGGCCGGATGTAGCGGGGACAGAACTGGCCATGACTTTTGGTGATGCCGAGGTGACCGGGAAGATCACAGAGCCGAACGAGTCGCCTATTGTTTCAGATACTTATCTGCGCTACAAGGCTGGTGAGGGCCCAGAGAAAGACTTCAAACCGGTATTGCTGGGAAATATCACGCTTCCGAAGAAGGAGGGAACTCTGCGTCTGCGCGCGCTTTCGAAACCGGGAGAGGAAGTCGCGGAAGTGCGGCAGGTTCTACTGCGCCGGATTAAATAAGACGAGCGCACAGGCACAGGGCTTGTAGTTCCCCCGCCGTGCATTGTTCATGACGGGGAGGAGCGAATTCATTCGCGGGCGGCATCTGTTTGAGGCAACTGCCGCAGCAAACCAACTCGCCGGGCTTTCGTGTGGGGCTGAAGCCCCACTTCCACAGCTCGCATCGTGCCTGTTGGGGGTGCAGCGAACTTACTCACGGCCGGTATAAGGCTCGGGCTACAGGGCTTTCGCTTTAGCAGGGTCAGGAGACCCTGCCTCCATACCGTTCGAAGCGTAAAAACCTGGATGCTTAGGACTGAATCAAGCCAAAAGGTCTTTGATCACCTCGCCGTGGACATCTGTCAGACGGAAGTCACGCCCAGAGTAGCGGTAAGTAAGCTTCTCGTGATCGAATCCCAGCATGTGCAGGATGGTCGCGTGCAGGTCGTGGACGTGCATCTTGTCATCCTGAGCCTGGAAACCCAACTCGTCTGTGCTGCCATAGCTGTAACCCTGCTTAGCGCCTCCACCTGCCATCCACATGGTGAATCCATAGTGGTTATGGTCACGGCCAAGGGCTCCCCCACCATTGGTGTTATTCGGAAGCTCCACCGTCGGCGTGCGACCGAATTCACCGCCCCATAGGACCAGTGTATCATCAAGGAGTCCTCGCTGCTCAAGATCTGTCAACAAAGCCGCGATCGGCTGGTCTGACTCCTGCGCGGTGCGTCCATGGTTTTTCTCAATATTTGTGTGAGCATCCCATGGCTGCCCTCCGCCGTGCCAGACTTGCACAAAGCGGACACCACGCTCGACAAGGCGGCGAGCGACCAGCATCTGATCACCGAATAAATTCTTCCCGTAGAGCTCACGCGTGCGCTCGTCCTCCAGGCTTACGTCGAACGCATCTGTTGCCTCCATCTGCATGCGATAGGCAAGCTCCATGGACTGCACCTGCGCGTCGAACAGACTGTCCACTCCGTCACCAAGACCGGCGGTGGCATTCAGCGAGCGCACCAGGTCCAGTTGCGAGCGCTGCATACCGCTGCCCGTCGCGAGGTTGTCGAGATTCTCGATCACCTGTGAGGAGGACTTGGCCTTTGCTAGATCTACGTGGACTCCCTGCATCGCGCCGGGGAGGAATGCAGAGCGCCAGTTGCGTTTGTGGGCCACCGGAAGGCCCTTCGCGCAGAGAGAAACAAAGCCGGGGAGGTTCTCATTCTCTGACCCCAGTCCGTAGGTCACCCAACTGCCGAGACTAGGCCGGTCAACGGCGATCCGCTCGGCACCCGTGTTCATGAGAGCCAGAGATGGTTCATGGTTGGGGAGGTTCGCTGTCAGAGAGTGCATGAAACACATCTTATCGACATGCTGAGCGACATTGGGGAACAGATCGCTTACCCATTTTCCGCTCTGACCATATTGCTTGAATCCGAACGGCGATTGCATGATCGCCCCGGTCTTCCTCTCTGTTTTCAGGTTCCCCTCGGAGAGCGTCTGCCCATTCATGCGAGCGAGTTCCGGTTTGTAATCAAAGGTATCCACCTGAGAAGGGCCACCATTAGCAAAAATATGGATCACCCGTTTGGCCGTAGCAGGGAAGTGAGGCTCCCGCACACTTAGCGGATTGGTAGCTGCCTGCAGAGAACGAGCAGCCATCGGCCCGAGGGCCATGGATCCGAACCCCATTCCTACCTGGGAAAGAAACTGTCGACGTGAATTCATGATGGTATGGTTTGTCCCGCAGTCGGTGGCGGAGGGTTGTGTTTATTTGACGAACAGAAACTCATTTGAGTTGATCAGAGCCTGAGCCAGGCTGGCGTAGGCGCTCATCGGAGGGAGAGAGGTAAGCGCATCCCGCAGGTGCCATTCATCTCCGTTGTTTGCCTGAAACCGGATGGCTTTCCAGCCGATCGAATCGTGCGTGGGATTCGGCCCGGGAGCCACCACAAGAGCCAATTCCTCGCCCTGCTTCAGGGAAACGGCTGGTAGAGTCAGCGCCATTTTTTCTTTGCTTGCCGGAAAGTGCACCGTTTTCAAAATTCCTTTTGTCGAATGATGCCAGCGCAGCTTCACCCCATCGCCCTTTCCGAGTCCCCCTTTTCCGCGGAACACTTCGCCTTTCACCGAGCCTGAAACATCTCTAGGAGCCTGCCACTTGGCAATCGCACTGTGGGCATCGGAGCCTCCAGGATGGATCAGACCAGGGCCGAAACAAACATGCCCACGCTTATCCTTTGTAATGGGGAAGCTCGATTCCGGCTGGAATCTACGCCCCTCAGACTGCACAGCAAACTGCGTAAAGCTGAGTTCCGCATCCGGTCCATGGATCTCTCCCCAGCCGAAGCGCCAGCCCGTCTCGGATTGGCTTGCTAAGTCCATCTGCGTCTTTTTCTTGCTTTCGATAAACTCGCTGATCAGGGATTTCTCGTCAGCAGTCGGTGCACGACCGAGCACAGATTCATAAATACTGGAGATCGGATCCTCTGTCCGGCGCGCGACCCGGGCGATCTGCTCAGCCTGCTTCTGCACGAACTGGCTGTTCATCAGGAACAAGCCCTGCATCGGCACAGTCGTGGCCTGACGTTTGCCAGTCGTTTCTGCCGGATTTGCGAAATCAAAGTTTGATGCGATCAACGGCACGTCCTGACGGTCCACCAGACCATAAACGCTGCGACGATAGAGGCCATTCCGCGGGGTGAAGAAATCACGGCTTGGGCCACCGATTCGGTCGTCGAGGCTGTCCGCAGCCAGTAGGATGCGGTCACGGATCTGCTCAAAGGTCTTCCGGCGAGGCTGGAAGCGCCAGAGCAGGCGGTTATCACCATCGATCTCCGCGTAGGATGCTGCACCGGGGTTCTGTGCAGACTGCCTCCACGTTTCCGAACTCAGGATCAGGCGATGGAGCTCTTTCGTCGACCATCCATTATCCATGAACCACTGCGCTAGGAAGTCGAGCAACTCTGGATGGTCCGGTTTTTCACCAGTGAGTCCGAAATCGCTGACACTGCGCACCAGACCCTCCCCGAAATGCCACATCCAGACACGATTGACGAACACGCGGGCTGTCAGCGGGTTTTTGGGCGAAGCTATCGCTTTCGCAAGCTCAAGGCGCTTTGCCGGCTGCTTGAAGGTGAGGCTTTCCCCCCCAGGGCTGACGATTGCCGGAAAGGCAGCTTCTACCACGTCACCTTTGCGCGAAGGAACGCCACGAATGAAAACTCTCTGTTTCTGCGGCTTCTCAGTCGAGCGCCAGATCATCGCCACCTTTTCCCGATCTTCAGATGCGAGCTGGAGGCGTTCGCGCTTTGCGACTTTCTTCCCCCACTCCACACCAGCTCCCCGGGTGCCACCAATGAGGTTGAACAAACGCCTGCGATTGAACTCGGCTTCCGGATCTTTTTCTAAAGCCTTGCGGATTGCTTCACCATGTTCTTTTTCGATGGCATTCTCGATCTCCATCAGCGCCTTCTCATATCGCTGACCCGCGGGGGTATCAGGTATGTCCTCGATGACGACATGCTGGGCAATCATAGAGTTGCTGAAGACTCCGTAGAGGCTGTAATACTCCTCGATGGAAATCGGGTCGAATTTGTGATCGTGACAGCGAGCACAAGCCACTGTCAGCCCCATCATCCCGCGGAAGGTCGCGTCTATGCGCTCGTCGATGGTATCGGGAGCCTGGCGAGCAAGCCGCCCGAGCGAAACGAATCCAGAAGCCGCCAGATGCGCTCGATCATCACCCTCTGAATCAATTATTTCATGAGCTGCCAGCTGGTAAATGAAGGATTGGTCGATGGGAATGTCCTCGTTGAATGAGTCAATCAACCAGTCCCGATATGACCAGGCATGGGGCCAGAAGTGCGTCAGCCTTGTGATGTTCGGTTGGTAACCAAGGCTATCGGCATAGCGGGCCACATCCATCCAGTGACGAGCCCACTGCTCACCGTAGCTATCATCTGCAAGAAAACGCTCGACCAGCGAGGCATGCACCATCTCGTCCGAGCGGAAATCCTCAGCGATCGCATCGCGCTCGTCAGCGTCGAGAGGGAGACCGGTCAGGGTGAGCTTAGTGCGCTGAGCGAGCGTCAACCGATCAGCCGCTGGAGCAGCACTGACCCCGGCGCTCTCGCGCGCCTGATTCAGAAAGTGATCGATGGGATTGCCAGAAATCTCGCTGCGATCAGGTGATTTCACAGATTGAAACGACCAGTGATCCCGAGGGTCTTCTTCGTCAGACAGAGTGACATGAGCAGGCCATGGCAGTCCCATTTCGACCCATCTCGTGAAGTCAGCCACCTGCTCCTCGCTGAGCTTGTCGCCCTTTTTCGGCATGGAGGGGACTCCTTCAGGCTGATGCGCGGAGATCGCCTGCAGCAGGACGCTCTTCTCTGGACTGTCTACATCGATCACTTTACGCTGATCACTCCCCTGCAGCCATCCACTGCGGCTGTCCAGACGCAGGCCTACGGTGGCACCGTGTCCCGAGTGACAGTCCAGACAGCTACCAGCGAGGACCGGGCGGATTTTCGATTCAAAGAACGTTGCCTGCTCGGCGCTCACAGGCTGGTCGGCAGAGCCCTTACCAACTGTATCGGCGGCGCGACCAGAGGCGGAAAAAACCAGGATACTCCCTACAGAGAGCGCTGTGGCGGTGAATTTAGTCATAGCAGAAAGATCAGAACAAGAACTTGCCGATTCCGAGATAATTTCAGCTAAAACCGCGCCTATTTCAACAGAGCCTGTAGCGCGAAGACGCTAGATCCGCCGCATTCACGGGCCTCAAACTCTGTGGCCCTGCGCAGGCGCAGTTCTCGGAAAATCAGGCACTCTCCTTTCCCGCCCTCGCCGACCTCGCGTGATCACGGAGGACAAGCTCGAGCAACACGCCTTGAAAATCTTTTCGTATACGATTGTATATATGTGAATATGAAACGTATTTGTTCAGCACTGTTAACTCTGCTCCTGTTCGCCATCGAGGCGGCGGCAGGTCCAGCGGCCCATCCAACTACGCCAAACGTGATCCTGATTCTCGCCGATGACATGGGGATTGGTGATCTCTCGCATTTGAACGGGGGATTGAATGATACCCCGTCGCTTGATCGTTTAGCCGCGACCAGTGTGCGCTTCGACAGGGCTTACTCATCCTCTCCCGTCTGTGCCCCGGCCCGTGCCTCGCTCCTGACCGGTCGCTACCCTCATCGGACAGGCGTAGTGACACTCAACGCAGAGCGATTTCCTGATCTCGCGCGCCTGCGTCTCGATGAGGTGACTCTGGCCGATCGTTTTCGTGCTGGCGGATACCAGACAGGTCTCGTCGGGAAGTGGCACCTAGGCCATGGGGATGCCTACAGCCCGGATGAACGCGGATTTGATGAGACATTCTATTTCGCGTTCGGCCATAAGTTTCCGAGCTACTTCGATTTCTGGGTCACGGAGAATGGGAAACGTGTGGACTACAAGGGAGGCTCCTACCTCACCGATGTTTTGACAGAGCAGGCGAAGGGATTCATTTCTCGGAATCAGGACCGACCGTTCTTCCTGCATTTAGCACACTACGCTCCTCACCGCCCCCTCAGCGCACCTGCTGAGCTGATCGAGAAATATGAACAGAGAGGCTTTGCACCTGATATAGCGACGACCTACGCCATGATCGAAGTCATGGATCGCGGTATCGGCGAGGTGATGGACCACCTCGTCAGCCTGGGACTGGAGAACGACACCATTGTTATTTTCTCCAGCGACAACGGTCCTGATCCAGTCATTGGGCCCGATCGCGATCAGGCCGAAAGATTCAACCTGAATCTCAAAGGAGCAAAATACTGGGTCAACGAAGGTGGCATCCGAGTTCCCTTTTTTGTGAAGCACCCTGAGATGGAAAGCAAGACCGCGACTGATCTGATTCAGTTCATCGACGTCGTGCCCACTCTCATGGATCTCTGCGAGTTACCGCCTATCTCGAATGCTCTTCCCATCGACGGCCATAGTTTCACAGGTCTGCTCTCTGGTGAAGCTGGTCGTCCCCAGAACCGGGAGGCTACCTTCTGGCAATGGAATCGAAAGCTGCCCGACCCAACGCACAATGGTGCCGTTCGCGCAGGCAAGTGGAAGCTCATAAAACCATTCGTCACAAAGAATCACCTCAAAGGCCCTTCTGCCGCCCCCTATCAGCTTTTTGATATGACGAAAGACCCCGAGGAACGGCACGATTTGGCTGACCAGCACCCGGAGGTAACGAGAAAACTCATCGATCAATACGAATCCTGGCATGCCGAAGTCGAGGCAGAGCGCCGTCGCTAACATCCCCTTATCCCAAGACGATCCTACATGAAACAGCTACTCAGACTTTTCATCTCCGCCGCTTTCCTGACACACCTACAAGCTCAACAGCCACCGAACTTCGTTGTCCTGATAGCTGATGACATCAACTACAACGACCTCGGGTGCACGGGGAACCCCCAGGTGCGGACTCCACACATCGATGCACTGGCTGAGGAGGGCATGAACTTCACCAACGCCTTTCTCACGGCCAGCAGCTGCAGCCCGAGCAGGGTGAGCATGATTACCGGCCGTTACCCTCACAATAATGGACCGGCAGCGGAGCTTCACCGCCCATTCCCCCATACCATTCCATCGATCACCACCACTCTGGCAGACCATGGTTACTACACAGCTCTAGCGGGGAAACACCACATGCCTACAAACACCAAAGAGGGACAAACTCAGAACTACCCGTTCTTTCACAAAGTCTACGAAGGTCGGGTGCAGGGGAACTCAGGAGGCCACGCCAACTGGATCAAAGCCATCGACGAGCGTGACAGCTCAAAGCCCTTCTTCCTCTGGCTGGCAGCTTATGATGCCCACCGCGTCTGGGACGGCAACCGGGAGTGGGATGAAGAGGCTTATGGTCCCAAGTATGAGCCAGATGAAGTCCTTCTTCCACCCTCTCTTCCTGACAGTCCCAAAAGCCGTTTCGACTTCGCCTCCTACCTGAACGAGGTCACCCGGTTTGATCACTTCGTGGGAAAGGTCATCAACTGTCTGAAAGAACAAAACCTCTTTGAGAACACCTACCTCTTCGTTTTGACCGACAATGGACGCCCGTTTCACCGCGCCAAAACGCGCCTACACGATGATGGGATGAAGACCTACTTCATCGTTAGCGGACCGGGCATCAGCAAAAAGGGATCAGTTAGCGATTCGCTGGTTAGCGTCATCGACATGACAGCGACTATTCACGACCTCGCCAGTCTGCCGCCGATGCCGAGCTTGCAGGGCCGCACTCTCTCACCGGTCTTCGCTGATCCGGCTGCCGACATCCGCCCCTACGCTTTTTCAGAGCATAATTGGCATGACTACGAGGCCCTCGGTCGATCTGTGCGCGATCAGCGCTGGTTATTCATCCAGAATGATCGCCCTCAGTTCACTCAGGAAGGCCCCGCTGATGCAGTAAAAAGCGTGAGTTTTCAGGAACTGCGCAAGGCAAAGCAAGCAGGCAGGATGCTGCCCCCCATTATGGAAGATGTCTTCCTCGCCCCCCGACCAGAGGTTGAACTTTACGATCGCGCTGCTGACCCTTTCCAGATCTCAAACCTGGCCGATGACCCGCGATATCAGGAAAAGCGGGAAGAACTTGCTTCCGCCCTCGCCTACTGGCGTGAAGAAACAGGAGACACCACCCCGGGCAATATCACACCTGATTTCTTCAGCCGAAAAACAGGCACTTTACTCAACCTACCAAACGAACAATTCACCACGCAGCGTCAACGCTTAGCCTCAGACCAACGAAAGGGGCTCCGCAAAGATCCACCAGGCACCGAAAAGCAGGCGCATCAAATCAATCACGAGGGCCTTAAAGCTTCTCGGTAATTCCCGCCCCATGAAAACGCCCCAATTTCTCACAAGGATCATTACCTCTCTGGTCATCGCTTCGTCTGGACTTCTGCCTGCAGAAGACGACTGGTCTAACCATCCCGGCGCAGCCCACTACCAGCTCTGCGCAACCTGTCACGGGACAGACGGCCTCGGCATCAAAGCAGGAACTCTCCAGATGGCGCCAGCCATTCAGGGATCTGAATTCCTGACTACCTCACACCCTGAGGCACTGGCAGCGCTACTTTTTCACGGCATCAAAAAAGAGTCTGCTACCTACGTGCAGTCAATGATCGGTTTCGAGCAGATGCTGGATGACCAATCTATGGCCCATCTGCTAGCCTACCTGACCGGAAGATTCGGAAAAGAGCAGGCTCAACCATCAGCTGAAGAAGTTGCTACCTGGAGAGAGCGGTATTCTTACGAGCCGTTCCCCAGGACGAGGATGAAGCTCAAGCAGATCATCATGGCAGCCGAGGCACCGGACCTGCTTGCCTCGGCAACTTACCAGATATTCCCCAGACGCGTCGAACTGATGCCGAAAAAAGAAAACCTAGTTGATGCCCCCTCGACAGAGATAGCGGGCCAGACGATCCCGACTGACATTCTCTCTGGGGAAGGGGCAGCCATTGTCGCCTATCGGGGGAAGCTGAAACTCCCCGTCTATGGAGCCTACCGATTTCGTGTATCAGCTGAGGAGGAAGCCATCTTCAATCTCAACGGAGAAACTCTCGTCCATGTCGAAGGCACCGGCGACAAAGTTCTCATCGGATCCAGTCAGGAAACCCTGGCAGAGGGAGAGTATGAGTTTGAGATCTTGGCCCGCAACACAGATGAGCAAGAGCACCTCTCGGTATCGATCTACCAATGGGAGAACCTCGGGGAAATCTTTCTGACAAAATCCCGCCACCCTCAGAAGGCGAAAAAATCAGCCTCGAGAACCATCCTCCTTTCCCCACAAGAGGAAGAGCGCACCATTGTCCATCGGACCTTTCTCGACGAAGCAGGCACGCGGGCATTCGCTATTGGATCCCCGACTGGGATGCATGCTATCTGGGACGCCAATCTCTGCAACCTCCGCCACATCACTAGTGGAGACTTCATCAATGCCGGCCCTCACTGGACAGGCCGAGGCTCCAAAAGCGAGCTCGCAGGCGACATCGTTTTTTCCGCCCACGTCGGTTTCGCCATCGCTGAGCTGGCATCGCCGGAGTCCCCATGGCCCGCTCCTGAGGTCTCCACCATTCTCACAGCTCGCGATGATCCCGACCCCACTCAGGAGGTGGAATTCCTGGAACCTCGTCAACCCTCCAGGCTCCTCGGATACAGGCGAAACGCTGAGGGCGAAATCAACCTCACATGGCAATATGGCAACACAGAGATCTCTGAAGCCTATCGGGCTAAGGGAGGAGAGCTAACCCGCTCTCTCAGCTTCTCTCCCCCTCTTTCCGATACCGCTTACCTCAACGCCACCCCTGTATCCGCGGTTCTCCCTGATTTCTCGAGTTCCCAGCTAGTGACTCAGGATGGAATCACCCTCAGCACGAGCATCCCCTTCGTCGTCAATTCAGATAAGAAGTTTCTCCTTCCACTAGGGAATGCCACAAATCTCACCCTCACCTACCAGAAAGCCGAATAAGATGATAACACGATCTCTTTTTCCTCTGATTGTCACCGGACTCATTTCATTTTCTGCTCGAGCAGAGGACCTCAAGCAGGACGAGTTTTACCGGATCACCCCCCTCCAGGCTCCAGATGGGGCTGTCATCGAGGCAGGCGGCATGGACACGGACGCCGATGGCAATCTTTTCGTCTCAACTCGGCGTGGCGAGGTTTGGAAGGTGTCTAATCTCAGCTCGGATACTCCCGCATGGACTCGATTTGCCGAGTCCTTTCATGAGCCTCTAGGCGTCGCTGTGAAAGACGATTGGGTTTACGTCACGCAGCGCCCGGACATCACCCGCATGCGCGA
Organism: Verrucomicrobiota bacterium; assembly: GCA_020627905.1. Classification (GTDB taxonomy): domain Bacteria; phylum Verrucomicrobiota; class Verrucomicrobiia; order Verrucomicrobiales; family DEV007; genus Arctic95D-9. Next base: position 6,607 of record JAHDFZ010000035.1, on the reverse strand, counting down.
CACTGACGATGATGGCAAAGCGGATGAGTTCGAGATCTTTTCTGCTGAGTGGGGGCTCTCTGGAAACTATCATGAATATAATTTCGGATCACGGTTTTCACCTTCTGGCTCACTCTTCGCAGCACTCTGCCTCACGCAGTCCTTCCACTCTGACGCACCATTCCGCGGCTGGGCTGTTGAGATTGGGGCCGATGGTCGACTAACCCCTTACGCATCAGGCATTCGCTCTCCCGGGGGCATCGGTTTCGACCAGCATGGGGAAGTGTTCTACACAGACAACCAGGGAACATGGAACGGATCGAGCGCGCTGAAGTGGCTGAAGAAAGGAAGCTTCCAGGGAAACCCCAACGGCAACGTCTGGTATGATCGAGCTCGCGAAATTTCAGACTCGTTTCCATCAAAGCCACAATTCCCGCAACTGGGCGACGAAAGCCAGCGCATGGTCAGCGCTAGGAGAGAGATCCCGCAGCTGATCCCTTCAGCTGTCATCTTCCCTCACAACCGCATCGGCAACTCTCCGACAGGCATCGCATTGGACAGCAGTGGCGGGGCCTTTGGACCTTTCACCGGTCAGCTCTTTGTGGGTGAACAGACCCATTCCAAGCTGCATCGAGTCATTTTAGAGAAAGTCAACGGACAATACCAGGGAGCAGTCATCCCATTTCTTGAAGGCTTCTCCTCTGGCAACATCGCCGTTCACATTGATGAGACGGGGCAGCTCTTCACCGGGGGATCGAATCGCGGCTGGGGAGCACGTGGCGGTGAGCTTTTCCATGCCGACATCGTCACCTGGACGGGGAAAACGCCGTTTGAAATCCTCGACATCAAAATTCAACCAACTGGATTTCTTCTGACCTTCACCAAGCCGATTGATCCCGCCTCACTCCCTCAGATGACGGCATCGGCCGAGACCTACGGATACATCTACCAGGAAGCTTATGGAAGTCCCGAGGTAGACAAAACCACCCCGGATGTATCAGTGAGTGAAGGGCCGGATGACAGCTCTATCATGGTGACTCTGCCGGAGTGGCAATTGGGTAACGTCCACGAAATCAGTCTCGAAGGACTGCGCTCTCGCACCGGCGATCCCCTGTGGCACGAGACCTTCTACTACACCGTGAACGAGGTGCCATCAATCAAGTAGCGCTTCGCCTGAGAGTCTGGATGGGACGACTGGCATCATCGCGCTGAGGGCGACTTTCGACTTTTGTGGAAGCCTCCCAGCCTCTATTTGTTTAAGTATGAGGTTCTTCTCAGCTCTTTCTGCCTGCTTTGCTCTGCTTCCCGCTTCGATCACAAGCCTTGCTGCTGCCGACAAACCACCCCCCAACATCATCCTCATCATAGCCGATGACCTCGGCTTCTCTGATCTCGGCTGCTATGGCGGGGAAATTCAGACGCCTGCCCTCGATAGCCTTGCTGCGAACGGCACGCGATTCACACAGGCCTATAACACCGGCCGCTGCTGGCCGACTCGCAGCTCTCTGCTCAGCGGATACTATCCTCAGGAGATTCGACGCGGTGGATTCGACCGCGAAGAGCCAAGAGACTTCCGATCGGGCGATCGACCGGAGTGGGCTAAGCTGCTACCCCAGCACCTGGCAGCAAAGGGCTACAGATCCTATCATACGGGAAAATGGCACATCGATGCCGAACCTATGGCAGGAGGATTCCATCGCAGCTACTACCTACGGGACCAGGGCCGCTTCTTTCATCCGAAGGTCCACTACAAAGACGGAGAAAAGCTACCGCCAGTGGATCCTGACAGTGAATTTTACGCAACCATCAACCTCGGCGAGCATGTTAGGTCCTGTCTGAGCGAACACGCAGCGCACCATGCTGACAAGCCTTTCTTCCACTACATTGGTTTCAGCGCCCCTCACTTCCCCCTTCAGGCCCTTCCAGAAGATATCGCTCTCTACGACGAGATCTACCAGCAGGGCTGGGATGTCATCCGAGAAAAACGATGGCAGCGGATCCAGAAACTCGGCCTCTTATCAGGACAGCTGTCTTCCAGAAACGACCAATTGGGCGCGCCATATGACTTCCAGGAGTCGATGTCTCATTTCATCGATTCTGAAACGCTGCTGCCTAGACCATGGGAAAAGTTGCCAAAGGCAAAACAGGACTTTCAGGCGAAAAAGATGGCCATCCATGCAGCGATGATTCATCGCATGGATATCGAAATCGGCAAAGTCATCACTCACCTGCGCGAGTTGAAATTGGATGAAAATACCCTCGTCATGTTCCTCTCTGACAATGGGGCGAGTGCAGAGCTAATGGTGCGGGATGACGGGCATGATCCTGAGGCTCCTATGGGTTCGGCGGCAACCTACCTCTGCCTCGGCCCCGGCTGGTCGACCGCGGCCAACACCCCGTTCCGAAAGCACAAAACATGGGTGCACGAAGGCGGCATCCGCACCCCCTTCATCAGTAGCTGGCTCGGGACGAAACGAACAGATGCCCAACTAAACTCTCAACCCTTTCACGTCGTCGATATCGTTCCCAGCATCCTAGGTCTCGTCGATCACACCCCTGAATCGACAATCCCCCTTTCCGGCGAAGACCTGTCTGAGCAGCTTTTCGCAGACACCGCTCCGACCCCGCGGCAAACCCCTATCTACTTCGCCCACGACGGCCACCGAGGTGTCCGCGCAGACAGGTGGAAGCTCGTAGCGACAGCGGGCAGCGACTGGGAACTCTACGACATGACTGCCGATCCAGCTGAAACAGCAGACTTAGCATCTGAGCATCCAGAGATCCTGACTGAGCTGCAGGATGCATGGGAAACCTGGGCAGAATTGATGCGTGAAAGACGCAGTAGCGATCGCTAAGGCAATCGACCAGCCATCAGGCTTCTCTCGCTACCATTCACCCACCATCCATCCAGACAGGACCGTTGCAAAGATGATGAAAATCAGCGAGGCGGCCCCTCGCAAGTCCTCGTTGGCCCCTCCCGTGCACAGAAGAACGACAAGAAAACCGGCTGTCAGATAAAGGGACCAGGAAATGAGCTTTCGTATCATCACCCAAGCGTTACGGAGCGCCAACGATTGGTGAGATTACAAGACTACCGGTTGTTTGTAGTCGATTTGTGCTCTTCGTGTTCCGTCACATGTCACGAGCGATCCCGATGATGACAACAATTAAGATAATCGTTCCGATTGTGCCCACTGTAAGCCCGAAAATAGCCCTCCCCGTTCCGTGCTTTCGCTGAACTGAGCCTTTGCTCCTCCTGATGTCGCGAAGGGCGAGAAGAGATGCCCCGAGGGCAAGTGGAGCAGGAACAATCAGCAAACCAAACAGCCCGAGATAGCCAGCGGCTATCGCCCATCCAGATCTGCCTACAGGCAACAGAATGCGCACCGCACCGTTCTGCCCTATCGGCTGAGATTGAGTTTCCGTAGGTGCGATTGGTGGCGGGGTTGCGTTTTCTTCTGACATGGTCTGTATCGAGTGATTCGCCTCAGGGAGGAGTAACCTGTTCTACTGCACGAGATCAGCGTAGAACTCAAGATCCTCCTCGGTGAAACAACAAAAGGTAACGTCCAGATTGGTGCTTTTGCAGGATTCGACAGCGATCTCAGCAGCAAGCTTCTTAGGAAATCTGAAGATACCAGTGCTGATAGCGGGGAATGCAATCGACTGCACCCCATCAAGCTGTTCGGCGATACACAAAGCGTTTTCATAACAGGATGCCAATAAGGCTTCTTCATTCTTTCCACCACCATTCCACACAGGGCCTACCGTGTGGATGACATATCGGGCAGGCAGCTGATACCCGTTCGTCAATTTCGCTTCCCCCGTTTTACATCCTCCTAGCAGGCGACACTCGTGCACAAGCTCTGGACCCGCGGCTCGATGAATCGCCCCGTCCACTCCACCACCGCCTAGCAGGGATGAATTCGCCGCATTGACGATCACATCTACAGTCAGCATGGTGATATCTGCTTTTCGGGCTTTCATTAAATGGCAGAATACACATCGCGGGAGAACATCATTTCCTCAAGAGGCACATCAAATTCGTGTAACAAAGAAGTAGGTCCACGCAATCACCCACGAGACAACCCCCAGAAATTTGGCAATACTCGCAAAGCGCAATACTACATCAATCAGAGGCGTCGATTCCGGGAGAAGACGCCTGATAGCGACCCAGACCGGGTTTCCGAAACTCGGTAGCAGTTTTAACATACCAAGTTTCACGGACAGGATTCCCACACCAAAGGTGAACCATCCTTTTTCGACAACTCCGGCGTAAAATGAAGCAAGCGCCGTTTGCGCAAATCGAAACGGAGAGACAGCCCCTCGGAAGAATTCTGTTACTCCAGAAGTTAGCTCAACGATCGCAATTGAGGGAATGCAGATCACACCAATCGTCAGGTAAAAGAACACTCCTGACAGGGAAATCAAGATGGATTCGAGCTTCGGGCGATCTTGCAAAGGGTCATTACCTCTCCCTTTAGAGTCCTGGAACAAGACGTAATACCCGAGAGGAATTCTTCTTAACTGAAACGTGGTGCCTCTAAATTGAAAAGACAAGAGAGGCTTTCCAAGCCCTAAGGAAACCACCCTGACACTCAATGCGAGAATCCTGCCACTGACAGTGTAAGCAAGCACAGCTCCAAAACTCAGAAGCAGGATTGTCACAAGAGTAATCAGAGTTTCCATCACTTGTTTTCTAATGCTTAGGCGACAATGTCAAGGCTGTCCTCACTCGCCGCTAGAGGCGTAACAGATTCGCACTCGGAATGCCGAGGCACTGGACGGAGATCCCCCAAAGTGGCTGTTTCTTTAAACCTATGACATAAGACTGGGACAATTTAGCGAAGCGATAAGCACAATTATGCCCAGTTACTCTTAGCTCTCGCGCTTCAATCGCCCTCTTTCAGGGACACTGATTAAGCGCCACAGACAGGCTATTCGATCGACATCAGCTCGAGCTGATAAGCTGCAATGTCCTCAGGCGAGCAATCCGGAAGGTAGATAGAACTCTCAACAACGCGCAACTCGCCGGGGAGGAGCCGTGGCTGAATCGTGCTGACAGCACTGATCTTACCCGGCGTAACGCCACTGAGGTTCTTTGTAATATGGCTGTGTCCCACAGGGATTTTATCTCCATCCTGATCCGAAACCGATGCCTGGAACTCGAGTGCTTTAATCGGCTGATTACCCGTATTGCGCAATGTCAGGATAAGATCAAGTCGCGCTGTGCCTTCGTCTCCGAAAGTCCCTTTCGAACGAATCACGTTCCGTTCGCGCAACTCGAATCCGTAGTTCGGAGGAAGACTTACCGTTCCGCTAGCTAGAGCCAGTCGATCCCCTGACTCTGCTTCCCCGTTGAACGGATTGCTCTCTGTCAGTATCGAAGTAATTCTCGCCTCCTCAATTTCGGGAGCGGCTCCTTCTTCAAAAATCAGCACGCGAAACGGAATACTATCCCCCTTAATCGCTGCCGCATGAAACGACTCAATGATGTCAAAATCATATTTCACATACACCTCCCCATCAGCGCCCAGCAGCTCGATCCGGGCCCGCATGGTCTGGATCGTCACCGGTCCACATAGAATGACCCCTCGCAACTCATAGCCGTAGCTGTCATCATAGCGAGTCAGGACAGAGGATCGGCTCTCGAAGGAAAAGTCATCTCCCGCATCGGCGAGCGGAAAGCTCACAGGCAGAGGCATCGGCCCCCGCGCAGGTGTGGTAACCGGGGGCCTTTCGCCAATATCGGGCTCAGGGGATTCGACGTCTATTTCCTCTTCTCCAATCTCGGACTCGGGCCCTGACTTGAAAATCAGCCATCCTGCTGTGAGAAGAAGCGCTCCTAAAATCCACCAAATGGACGACGGGCGAACCTTGCCTGTATCGATTTTTTCTAATTCGGTCAGTTCCTTAACAGCTTCGATCTGGTTGGGGTCCCGATAAATGCACTGTCGAAAAAAAGCCTCTGCCCTTTGACGATCCGTATCGCTGCCGCCATTCTGCCAGTGTCGCGCATAAGCCTTGCCCAACAGGCATGCGAGTTCGTTATCGTGAGGCAGGACGACGTAAGCCTGATCCAGCTCGGCAATCGCTTCGTCCCAATTCCCGAATTCAAAGAAATGTGCTCCCCTGGTTCGATGAGCCTCAGCGTCTTCGATCAATTTCTCGTAAGCGGCGTCATCGAGCCCGTATTTTCCCGCAAGCTCACGCAGTGCATCCACACTCAGAACGTCATGATTGCCATCAGCCTGCCGCGAGATCACTTTCTCCAGGAATTTTTCGAGAACATCAGGGGCAGGTGGAGTATTACTCATAATCGCTGGCTGAAAGCAGAATAGCTGATGAATCGCACCCCTTCAAGCTTCAGGCGTAGGCCTTGGCGCCCCCACATCACCGAGGTCGACACTCCTTAGGCGGCTTTTTCCTTCACAAATAACAGGCAGTCAGATGCCTCTCTCTGGAAATGCTAAAGTTCACCCTTAAGAGGCCGTTGAGAAACTATGCAAACGATGATGAGAGAAGATATGGAGAATGACTTTCACACAGCTAAATATGAAATGGCTGCTCTCACCCTTCGGGCCGCAACCCTGATTCCGTCTGGCTGCGTTCCTCGTTGCTCAGGTAG
>JAHDFZ010000293.1 GCA_020627905.1 Verrucomicrobiota bacterium | reverse complement strand
GGAAGGGCGGGAAAGTGAAGCTTTCCTCCACCAATGATGACGAGACCGACATCCGCTGCGACATCGAGCGTTTCGACTTCAGCGGCCACGCTCCGCGCGAGCAGATCGTCGACTACATCGAAAAGGTTTCGCCCAAGCGCTGCATCCTCGTCCACGGCGATACTCCAGCTAAGGAATGGTTCGAGCAGGAGCTGAACCAGAAGCTGCCGGACTGCGAAGTCATTCATCCCGAGCCAGGCGCTGAATTCCGTTGGGAGTAGACAAATCAGCCTTGTGGCTTATAGATCGCGAAGCGCAACTTTTACACCCTTTTCCTCGTGAGCCTCATTGTCCAGAAATACGGTGGCACCTCAGTCGGAACGCCTGAGCGGATCCTCAATGTGGCGCGTCGAATCCTCGAAACGAAGCAGGCGGGCCACCAAGTAGTAGCTGTCGTTTCTGCCATGTCAGGGGTGACCAATCGCCTGATCGAACTGGCCGATGAAGTGACGGGCGACTCCAAGCCCAGCGAGCGCGAAATGGATGTGCTGCTCTCCACCGGCGAGCAGACGACAATCGCTCTCACCGCGATGGCCCTCAATGCCATGGGCGCCAAGGCGGTCTCGCTGACCGGCGCGCAGGCCGGGATCGAAACCGATGGCGTGCACACAAAGGCGCGCATCTCGACCATCTCCCCCGCTGGCGTGCATGAGCTGCTGGATGATGATCACATCGTCATCCTCGCCGGTTTTCAGGGAAAAACATCCGACGGGAAAATCACCACCCTCGGACGCGGTGGCTCTGACCTCACCGCTATCGCCATGGCGGCGGCTATCGAGGCCGATCTCTGCCAGATTTTCACTGATGTGGACGGCGTCTACACCTGCGACCCACGCGTGGTGCCGAACGCGCAGAAGATCCCTGAGATCAGCTATGACGAGATGCTGGAGATGGCAAGCTCCGGCACGAAAGTGATGCAATCCCGCTCTGTGGAATTTGCCAAAAAATTTGGCGTGCCTTTTGAGGTGCGCTCCAGCCTCAACACCAATCCGGGAACTTTAGTGAAAGAAGAAACCATGAGCATGGAATCCGTCGTCATCCGCGGGGTCAGTCTTGAGCGCGCTCAAGCGAAGGTCACCATCTCCAATGTCCAGGACTTCCCCGGCAGTGCCAGCCGCGTCTTCGGAGCCGTCGCAGAGGCTAATATCATGGTCGACATGATCGTGCAGAATGTCTCGCACACGAGCTCTACGGATATTTCCTTCACCCTCTCGAAGGATGACGTCGCACAAGCGCAGAGCGTCCTCGCTCCCGTTATCGCTGAACTGGGTGAGGATACGACGATCGAAGCCACCGACGGCATCGCCAAGCTGAGCGTCGTCGGCATCGGCATGCGCTCCCACTCCGGCGTAGCGTCCGAGATGTTCGCCGCTCTCGCTGAAGCAGGGATCAACATTCAGATGATCTCCACCTCCGAGATCAAGATCAGCGTCACCGTAGCAGAAGACGACATCGATAAAGCCGCGAAAGTGGTGCACGATGCATTTGACCTCGGGTAGGGCACGCGTGCATGATAGGGTCGAACTAACTCGACCATGACCCCCGCCGCCTTCTTATCCGAACTTTTTGAAGCCGCCGCCGGCCGCCCCCTGCGATTTGGGCAGCTGCGGATCCGGCAGGGAGAAGCGCAGTTCTCCATCTGGCATGAGGATGACCAGATGGATGAGGGGCAGCTACGCTCCTTGACCAACCCAAGCGAGATCATTGAATGGGCCTCGCTGGATCCGCAAGGAGACGAGCGGATGCTGCGGACGGCTCCGACACTGAAAGCGGGATTCTTCTACCGAGCATCGGATACGCAGGAGCTGGCAGACGCTCTTGACGCCTTTTACCCCGGCGTGATCACCACCTGGCTCCAATATGCCGAGGATGGATCAGAGGCTGTGCCACTGCGCCAGGCACTGATCGACCAGTCTGCCGATTTTCCCAGAGCAGCTGAGATCACCGATGCCATGGCGAATGAAATCATGCGCGAAACCTGCTCAAAAGGATGCCTGCGGACCATCGCCTGGCCACTATCGACGGAATCCCCCGTGAGTAAGCTGCGCCCGGCACGTGGTGAGATCCCCATGATCTGCGCGCGGGGCTGCTCTCTCGCCGCTCGCCATGCAGAGCAGCTGGCAGCGGCAGGGTAACCAGCGCGTTGCCTGCCACGGAAAAAGCGGTTGAATGTGACCCATTCCATCCCTAGATTCGCCGTCCTCGCTCGATCACTGCAGGGTTTGCAGCATCGGGCTTTCTAATCTCTACTCGGTCATGCTCAGCACCTTTCGCAACTTTCAGAAGTGGCTCATCATTTTCATCACCATCGTTGTGGTGATCGGCTTCGCGTTCCTCTATTCGGACTACGACTTTATCAAAGGCACCCTCGGGAAACGCAACTGCGTAGCCAAGGTGGATGGGAAGTGCATCGACGACGAACAGATCATGAAGCTGGCTTCGAATCTGCAGGTAGCGAACCGGATCGGACTTTTCGACTACAGCCGCGCTCTTTTCGGCGACCGCCGTGACAATGACCTTACGGAGTTCGCCATGTCGCTCCTTACCCTGCGCAACGAGGCAAAGGCCATGGGGATCGAGCCTAGCGATGAGGAGATCAAAGCAGCTGTCGCGAAGCTGCCGATTTTTCAGCAACCTTGGGCGGACCAGGACTTCGTGAAAGCGCAAATCCTCCAGCCAGCAGGCTTTACTGATGCTGATTTCTATCAGCTCGTGAAAGACTCAGTGGCTCTCGCACAGTTAAAAAAGCTCGTGACCGCAGGAATTTCTCCCCAACCTGATCAGGTCGAAACCGTCTACCTGAGCCAGAACCGAATCTTCACTGGAAACCTTGTCACCTTCCCACGCGAAGCTTTTAACGAGCAGTCAAAACCGACCGACGAGGAAATCAAAACCTACTACGAAGATAACAAAGCAAGCCTGCTGTCATCCCCTGAGCGTGGTTTTCAGGCTATTACATTCACGCCGAAGGAGCTTCCTGAGGACGCCACTGCCGAGGACAAAGCAAAGGCACCTCTTGCCTTTTCGCGCGCCGTCAACGTCGCTTACACAGAGCTCTCGCTGGAGGGCGCAGACTTCGCCAAGCAGGCCCAGGAGCTGGCCAAGGCCGAAAACCCTGACTTCGATGCAGCATTCTCTACTATCCCTCCTTTTGCGAGAAATGAAGCTCCCGCCCCATTTTCCAACAACGCTCAGGTGCTGGGCGAGCTATTTTCTGAGCAAGCGGGTGTCGGCTCGGTAACCATCCCATTAACCCAGCCGGGTGGCGGCTTCGCGATTTACCATTACAACGAATTTAAAGAGCCCGCACAACTGACAATGGAAGAGGCCAAGCCGGCCATCGTTGAGGCGTTAACGACGAAGAAAGCGAATCAGTTAGCCAAAGAGGCTGCTGAACAATTTGCGGCGACTCTCGACGAAAAGCTCAAGGGTGGCGCCAAGTTCGCTCAAGCCGTCAAACCTCTTCCGAAGGAAGCGAAGTCCATCCGATTGAAAGAGGTCACTTTCGCCGA
>JAHDFZ010000034.1:14375-21954 GCA_020627905.1 Verrucomicrobiota bacterium | reverse complement strand
GGTAAGGGCATTGTTCGCGAAGACTACCCTTCGTCTTGGTTGAGCCCCGATGTGTAGAAAGAAATCAGAAGGTGACGTGCCTTTGGAGATTTCGACCGCGAGCCGAACAACCGTATCCATGGGTATATCGGGTAGACGGTAAGTCACGGATGATCCGCATTCTGGGAGCGTGGTGAAAGTTCCTTGAGCAATCCGGCCGAGTCCAGCTTCCCGGTGAGTTTCGCTGAGAACAATCCTGTGCCGCTTTTTTCCCTCTTCAGCCATCGTCCTGGCGATGAAATATTTGGTATCAAGTTTCCCCGGAACATCGCGCTCCGGCAATGCTGCACGAAAAAAGGTTCGGAAACCGTATTGCTCGCGCCACACGGATCGCACTCGCTCATCGAATTCTGACCTTTGAGCTGCTTGGTGGAGCAAGTGCTGACTCAGCATGCCACCATCACGAAAGGAATTGTCTCGTGAGACGCGCTCGGCAATGCTGAGCAAGGTTTCAGGATTTACCGAATGGGGTTGGCGGACGACGGCGGCAATCCTCTCCTCTGAAAAGCTCCAGATTCCGTGGTCACTCCCGAAAGAGGTGTGGAGTGCTTCCCGTGTATCGACGAGCGGCTGCGGTGCATTGAGGCGCGGAAAGAGGTAGTCTGAGGAAGCGGGTTCTTCCTCCAGGATCCGAATAAGTAAATCACTGCTGGGAGTGATCCAGTAGTCGGTCGGCCGATCCTGAGCGTGTTCAGGGATATCGAGGTATCGTGTTGTGGCCCGCGTCGTAGCAAGAGCACGCCTGCGCCAGACAACGACGTCTTCAGTGTCGGCTGATCCACTGAAATCGAGTGCGACTTCTTGACTCCCTTTTCCGCCGGAGTGGAGAGTTAGTCGCCATGTCTGATAGAGTCGAGCTTCTGTCTCAGGGTAGTGAAATCGTGTCTCGAAGCGATAGCGCCGACCGGGACGGAGCGATACTCTGACAGGAACACCGGCAGAGATGCGGAAGAAGCTCCCGCGGATTGCCCCGTTCAAACGCAGAGGGCTGGCTACGTGTTCTTCGATCGGGATTTCATTTCGGTAGAGAGTCATGTCCTGAAACGGCATGCTCCTCGACACATAGAGCGAGAAGGAAACCGGCTCCCTGCTCTTTCCACCCTTCCATGAGTGACCATCATTGCGGATGCGCATGATTCCAGGAGTGGGTGATCTGGGTGTTACGAAGCGTTCGATGCGGTCGTCAGATGGCTGCGACGGCGTTTCCAGTAGGAGACCGGAGCCATTGGAATACCAGAAGGACAAGGAATGCTCGTCGATGGCAACATTCCGAGGGGTGACCCGCAACTGTTCATAGCCTGGCAGGCGGATGTCGGTAAATTCTCCGGGGTGCAGCGTGAAAACGTGCAACCCGTCCCTGCGCTCAATCTCGGGTGCCACTCCGCCAAGCCAGTGGGTTTTAATCTCCACCGAGTCCCAGCGAAGAGGCTTGGGATGAGCCATCACTACCTCGTGTTCCAGGCCATCGAAGCCGGAAATTTCGGAAGGAAAAACGCCAATCCCCAGCATCAAGGCAGCAGAAAACCCTCGCCATAAAATGGATAGGATTGCTGATGAGATCGTCTTCAAAAGAGGAGAGAGGCCAACCGTTTTCAGGTTTTGTTACGTTATGGAATTTATAACAAGCTTTGCTGCATCTGCCAGTGTTTTCCATGGATCAGTCATCGACCTTTGTGCGGATCGCCTCCCGCCGGAATACGGTTTTGTTGAAGACTCCACCGGTGATTTTCGTGACGGATAGAAAGCAGCGGTCCACGCCTGATATCGTCAGGCTGAGGGAGTATTCACCGATTGGTAAATCTTCACCTAGAGGGATGAAAAAAGCCTGCCAGAGTTTCATTTCATCAAGGGCGGAGTGGACGGGCGTTGCCAGCTGCATAAGTGAGGGCTCTCGCAGCAGAAACGTTCTGGTGAGAGGAGTGAATGCATCAGAGGATCCGATATTCAGCGCGGAGTGGAGGTGTGCGATTTCTACATCTGCGCGGATGGGGTGCTCTACATTCTGGTCCAGGCCGGTGAACACTCGCACCGTGCAGACCTCGCGTTCGGTGGTTCGCTTCTCGACGATCAGTCGGTAGGTGCGGTCACTCATCGCTTCCTGAGCAAAACGCTTTCGGTGCGTAGGGGGGAGGACGTCGAGATAATTGATAAATGTCTCGATCCTGTCAGAGGCAGAGATGGTCAAGGTCTTCGCTCCGAAAGGGATGGGCGGAAAGGGGATTTCTCCGCGCGCGGCAGAGCAGATATGCGGCGGGCCTAAAGGGCCAAGGTCCGTCGAAAAATGGAGGGTGACAGGGATCTCGCTACTACGCTGGTAGATCAGGCGGCGTGAGGGGAAATCAGCAGTCGCAGGAGAGGATGCCTGATCAAGTGTGATGGTCGTGTTCATTGGCACTCTCGCGTAGAGGATCGCCTTGGCCTCTTCCCTGATTTCCTCTTCTTCGGCCAGTTCCATGAGGAAATAGGTGCCCTGGCGGGAGGGTGTTTCGGAGAGTTCCTCCCAATGATAGGTGCCGGTGGCAAGATCGAGATTTTCGTCGGGGAGACGTGGCTGCGTCAGCAGTAGAATACTCGTTTCCTCCTCGATCCGCTGTCGATAATCGCGTGGCCTGGCGCTGAACCAGACTGGCTGTCGATCGCCAGCTGAGTCGTCGAGCATGTAGTCATCCGGGACGACGGTTTTATGGACGAGCGCCCGGGGGCGTTTGAAAAACTGCAGGAAAACAGGCGCGTCAGCCGAAACCGAGACCTCCGTTGCCCATTCAGGCGGAGTCAGGATGAATTCGCTCTTCTCCCAGACCGTAAAGTCACCGGATCCCTGTATCAATCGATCATAAGCAGATCTTTCGTCTACGAGAGGGAACGTTTCAGTCACCGGCCCGTTCTCGCCCTGCCAGGTAACGCGGAAGGTCTCTGATAGCGCAGATCCTTTGCGAGCGACGAGTTTCAGTCTGCTTGGCTCAGTCAGTTGAAAGGAAGCAGGACGGGCCGAAACATCCCACTGCCGAATCACTGGAGGCTCTGGTTCTAGCAGATCCCTCTCTGAGTTTCGGATCCTGAGACGAGCGTGATGCTCGGCAGAGATTTCGACCAGCCCATGAGGGAGAAACACCTGGGTAGAAGAATCCGCTGCCAGTGATCTCCAACGGAAACTATGCCGACGGAGCTGCTTGTCATAAATGTGCATTGTCAGGGCGTCCAGTTTGTCGGACGGATTCCTTGGAATGGCCTGGATGGTGTAGAGATCCGGTCCCAGGATCGGGACAACAGCTCGAAAGTGCTCACTCACAAGCAGGGTGTTTCGATCAGGGATGAGGTTCGGGTCGGCGTTCTCGCTCGTCAGGGGCGCTTCCTTCAGGGAATAAATCAATTCCGTCTGAAAATTGCGCCCCTCTACTCCGGTCGGGCCTATGGGTGTCCAGCGGTTCTGGAACAAAGCTTCACGTTCTGTGTCAGATAGAGAGGCTGATCCAAAAATCGAAGTCGAGGCAAGCTCGTCGCGTTTGTCTCCCCGCATCCTCTGCCAGAAGTAGGCCAGTTTCCGGCGCGAACGCTCCTGTTTTACGGAAACGCGAAGGAGGACTCTATGATTGTCCTGGTCAGCGCCCGAGGGGCTGGCACGGACTTTGATCGTGTGGTTCCTCCGATCTTCGAGATCAACCTCGAATGACTTGACGGGGAGGGCAGTGAGAGTTGGTGAACCATCCAGTCTCCCGAGTTTGGGGAGCTCTCCAGTCGATACAGACTGAAGATGACTGATCGTTCGCGGACTCTCTATCCCGATCGTGTCACCGCTCCATTCCACACGGTAGCCGTATTCTGTCTCCAGTGATGCCGATAGGATTTCCTGGCTGGGCACGATCAGCTGTGAGCTAATCCGGAACGCGGTCGCCGTCGATGGGAGGCGGAATGTCAGGAACTCAGTGTCTTTCGCTGAAAATAATTTTGTGCGGTCGTATTCGGAGAAAGTCAGGATTGCGTCCTCGTTTGTGATTTTCACATCCTCCATGGCGGCTTGCTCCGGTGCGAAGCCAAATCTCAGTGCCAGGGCTGCGATTGCTGCAAGCGTCACAATGATCGCTGCCATTTTTCGAAGTCGTCGCCTCATCACTCTGCTTCTGATTCCAAGGAGACCGTTGAGAAACTAGGTGAGCGATGAATGCAAGCCTGTTTTCGGCTGGCAAGGCGCGAGGAGCGATGGTAGCCATAGCTACCTGAGCAACGAGGAACGCAGCCAGACGGAATCAGGGTTGTAGCCCGGAGGGTGAGAGCAGCCTTTTCAACTCCAGCTGTATTGAAAACAATAATCATATCGTCTCTCATCATCGTTTGCATAGTTTCTCATTGGTCTCCTAGAAATGTCGACTGCCTGAGCAGCCACTCGGTGAGTGTCGTCTGGGCAGAACGAGTTCTGCTGCCCGTGGTGTATTCTGAAAGATTGACCATGAGGAAGGGGGCTCCATCATCATTCAGCAGAGCGAGGGTGGGCGTTTGAAAAAATCGGCACGTCCACATTTCCATCGAGACGAGCGGGTCTTCCCGCAGTCCGGCGATCAGGAGGATATTCCGCGTGGCGCGATAGCGGCTCAGCGTTTCCCTGATCGTATCGGGGAAGTGCGCGGGTGGAGGTTGCAGGTCGATCACCTGATCACTCGTGATTTCGCGCTCGACGATACCTAGGGAGCGCAGCCGGGTTTTTTCGTAAGCGTAACTCTCTGCTGGACCGAACGATGCCCGCAGAGCTGGCGAAATCCACAGCTTTGCAAAAGCGTGATCAGGACTTGAGAGATACATCGCCGTGTCCTGAAGGTTCGCACCAATTGCCAGGTCGGCCTGTTCTCCTCGTGTATCCACGAATGCCGTTTTAAAACCGCCCTCCCTTGCCCTTGCCTGCCAGCGGTCGATCACGCTCGGGAGCCCACCAGCCGTCACATAGTCGTTCGAGACAATCTGAATATCAGCCATGCCAGCCTGTCGGTTCTGCTGGGGAACAAGGGAGGATAGCTGGAACACGGCTAGTGGATTGTCGCGGTAGGCTCGAAGCACCGCTTCGTGAGTCAAATGAAGCACGGAATTCTTATTCTCGAGCCGTGTGAGCTCCGTGAGTCCTGAAGGGTCGCTGTCGCTTGCCGTTTGAGCCCAGATGACGATATCACAGGAGCCTTCCAGGAGAGAGGCGAGGCTTTTCCGAGTCAGTCCATCGGCGAAAGAGCGGGAGGCGATCTGCAGGACGGTCAGGGGTGCGTCCGGGGGGCGTTTGTTCGCTGATGGTATGCGCAGCGCCAGGCCTCCACGAAACCTTGGAGGGGAGGAGACATCGGATATAAAAAGCAGGTCCTCGAATCTGGTGATCTGATAGTCAAGGAATTCGGCATGGTGCGACAGGGCAGAAAGCTTGTCGTCGAATGAGGGGGCCTGTGACAGCGCTAGCGCGGGGGTGATCACCAGATCATTCATCAAGCGCAGCTCTCCCAGGCTGGCAGGTTCATAAGTGTCCTGCTCTCTTTCAAAGACTGGGAGGGTGAGTGATATAAGGTCTTCGAATCGAGCCTCGGCACTTTCCAGTTTTTCCGGGTTTGCTGGCTTGGCATCAATGGGGAAGTTGTCAGGGATTGATAAATGGAGATAGCCTCCCCTGACAGGCAGTGGGGCCAGGTCCAGTTCGGATCGGGAAGACCAGGCGAAATTGAGACCCGGAAAAATCTCTCGAAGCGACGCTAACTCCAGATCTCGTGGTAACCGATTCAGCACTCGAGGTCGCACTTCATCTAGGGATGTTGACAACTCGACGATACCGCCATTGGCAAATTGATCGTGGAGGCGTGCTACGAAGGGGTGAAGGTCTTTGGCCTCGGAGTCCCGATAGTCATCACTCAGTAGGATGAAACGGGGATTCAGAAACGACGAAGCATTCCAGATCGCTGGGATGAGTCGGACATCGTTTTGAAAGCCCGGAGCTTTCAGGATCAGTTCGTTGCCAGCCGTGGGGTCTATGAGCAGAAGGATCTCGCGACCTTCGACAGAGGACGTAATGACAACCGAGCCTTCGCTGCTTTCTAAAGACCGGCACTGACTATTCGCGAGAAGCTCTGAGATTCGATCCTGCGAAGGCTGGTCTTTCAGCAGCT
This sequence comes from Verrucomicrobiota bacterium, assembly GCA_020627905.1. Taxonomy (GTDB): domain Bacteria; phylum Verrucomicrobiota; class Verrucomicrobiia; order Verrucomicrobiales; family DEV007; genus Arctic95D-9. The sequence continues at coordinate 15,787 of JAHDFZ010000034.1, read as the reverse complement.
CCGTGATCAGCCTCTCGAAATGATAGGCTGCTTCATGTCGTCTGACGGTGGCTTGTTCCGTAGTTGGCGGGAACAGGATTTCAAAAGCGCCCTCACGGAAAAGCTCAGATGCTGGCCTGTCGATTTTCACGAAGCGGGGAGAGGCATCGGTAGGGGTTCCGCTCGGAGCTCCCTGGAAGAAAGGCGGCACCAGCAGAAGCGCAAAGCCAACAAGGTTCGCCGCCCCCACAGACAAGAGAGACACCTGAACGACGATCCTGATCTGGTGAGCCACCTTGTTCAGCGCATGCATCTTGATGGCCATCAAGGTCGGGAGCAGATAGCCAAAACCGTAGTAATCCGTCGATTTAACCTCCGGTGCGATGAAATATAGCCCCCAACCAACTGCGATTTTGTAGACAAAGCTGACGGTGAAAAACAGCATGACTTTCCGCGCACCCTCCATCGTCATCTGGTTAAAGGGGCGGACCTTCAGCAGCAGCATGGAGACATAGAGAATGATGAGCGCCTCCACGATCGAGGTGGCGATCTTCAGGGGCTCATACCACTGGAGCGAGAGCAGGGCCGGGATCATGATACCGTTGAAGTCCCACCCGTATCGCAGATTCATCCACGACGAGACAATAGCGGCGGTGATGAGGACGATGTAGGCCTTCGGGGCGGCGTAGATCGAGGCTGCGACATCTTCATAAAGAAAGCTGAGGCTCGTCAGGTTGAAATTCGTGAAGGTCATCAAACCATAGCGAATGATCACCCAGGTGATGCTGCTGATGACGAGAAAGGGGATGGCCCCTCGCAGGACCCCTGTCTTGAACAATTGATTGGCGAGCAGACAGATCACGATCAGACCGAAGGAGTGAAGCGTGTTGGAAAAGTCGGCGATGATCCCGAGTTCGTCCCGAAGAAAGACGCCGAGGGCTGGTAGCAGCCACACGTCAAAGCTGAGGCGGTAAAAGGCACTCACCAGGATCATGGCGAAAAATCGGTCTCTCCCGAACCATTCGCAGGCCAGTCCCAGTTTCGGCAGCAGATACATCATCCCCTTCACCGTCCAGAGCGTCAGGATCGCCTCGAAAATGACCACGACGGCCACCCAGGGCTTTTCCATGGCCAGCGGGATCAGGTAGCCTGGCACCACCAGCCCTGAGTAGACCCACCCCAGCCGGAGATTAAAAAATGAGAAGACCATCACCCCGACCCAGACCGTCGTGAAGACGGAGTTGGACAGGCTGCCTTCGGGGAATATGGGTAAGGGAAACCAATCCATGCTCGCAGATGGTTCACAAGGTGTTTAGACTAATGGTCACAGCGGACACCGCGTTAGGGGCAGTGTTATGCGCGGAAGATATACCAAAACAGCCACCAGTCGTGAACCTAATTCGCAGCGCATTCAGGGCAACAGAGGAGCCACC
>JAHDFZ010000034.1:0-14365 GCA_020627905.1 Verrucomicrobiota bacterium | reverse complement strand
AAAAGCTGAGGGTCGCCGTCACGCTTCAGAGGAATCGACCAACCCGAGCAAAAGCGCTTGTTTCCAACGCTTAGCGTCTCTGATGGCCGGGCAGCTTCCGGCAGCTGGAGATTCCGCTCTCATCGTGGGGGCCGGGCGGTGTGGAGATCTGCCTCTGCCCTCCTTATTCGCAACTTTTAAGACGCTGAAGCTTCTCGATTGGCAGGAAGTCGATGAATCTCTCATCACGGGACACGACGATGGCATCTGCGAGACCCTTGTCCTCCTGCAGGAAGACGTGACCGGGTTGGCTGCGGAGCTGCTGCCGCAGCTCCCATCCCCGAAGGTGAGGCTTCGCGCTCGCCTGGAAGAGCTGGCCCTCGCGTTGATGAAGGCGAATCCCCGTTGGAAAGCAGCGCCGACCCTTTCAGAGCCTGTCGAATTCGTGGCCAGCACCCTCATCCTCTCTCAGCTCGGGCGGAGCCTGCAGACCTGTATTCACCAGGCCGTCCCCAAGGCTCAGCTCGATGCCATCCTCGCGGGCCCATCCGATGCGCACCGGGATTATGCCGAGATCATCGATCACCAGTATCGCAAGTTTCTCGCGAACCGTCAGCGAGAGCACATTGCGCTGCTGCGCCGGCATGTGAAGGACGACGGACGTGTCTTTCTTTCCTGCACCCCGCGTCTCATTCTCAAGCACGGCGAATCGACGGTGTCCGAGACTGAGCTCATCGCGGATTCACTTCTGCAGGAGTCGCTGGCGGAACATTTCCAGATCCTCCGCCATGACTTTGATCCGGGGTGGGTCTCAAGCTTTCAGTATCAGGGCGAAACGATGAATCGGCTGTTTCCTGTCGAGATTTTTGATCTTCGTCCTCGGTGTAAAGGTTGAGATGTATTGTCTCACGTTTTGCCCGCTGGGCTGGAAAGCGCTGCTCAGGCTGAACGGTAATATCGGATCGTTGCTCTGGATGCTGTCGGGGCGAGGATAGTCGGACGGTCGTGTCCGGTCAAAACTGAGGTTGAATAACCCCGCCTGTGAGAGAATGGAGCGTGTTGAAATCCTCGCTGTTCCTTGCTTGCATCCTAATCATCGCTGTGTGCGTCGGAGTCGGGATGCAATCTGCGTTTGCGTCGTTCCATGGTGATTCATCCTTTCCTCAAGAGCGGGGCAAATATGATGGGCTAGGTGAAAGCGACACCGGATTTTCTCATGTCAGCGCGGCGGGGCTGAGACAGTTTCAGTCCCGAGGACAGCGCTATCTTCTCTAGAAATGTCGTATACCCCAAAAGACAGGATACTTGACAACGGACACGGTAATATCAGCTTCCGGACCGAAAGCGATTATACCCCCTTCGGAACAAGCTGATATACGAAGCCTTTTCTAGAAAACTCTTGATCTGACGGGCTTTAAGCGAGATCCTGATCGAGGGAAAGGTTCGCAATATCCGTTTGCGAGATGATACTAATACCTACTGTTCGCTGAGGAAAACTGACTAAATGCAATCGGAACCGAAAGGTCAAATTGTCGCAATGGGCGGAGGTGGTTTCTCGATGGAGGATGATAACACTCTTCTCGACGACTTCGTTCTCTCGCTATGCCCCTCGTCATCACCACGAGTCTGCTTCGTCCCGACCGCTGCTGCGGACGCCGCCACATACATCGTCCGCTTCTATCGCGCATTCGCCGAGAAAGCAACACCAACCGACCTTACCCTGTTCCATTCTGGGTCACTGGAACGGAATCCACCCCTTTCTTCCGATCTCACTGAGTTTGTGGCCTCACAGGACATCATCTACGTGAGCGGGGGCAATACCGCCAACCAGCTTGCGATGTGGAGGACTCATGGACTGGATCAGATTTTTCGAGATGCCTGGTTCGGGGGTAAGATTTTTTGCGGCCTGAGTGCTGGCATGATCTGCTGGTTCCGGGCCAGTGTCACCGATTCATTCGGCGCATTGGATCGGCTCGATGATGGTCTGGGTTTTATTGATGCTTCAGCCTGTCCACACTACGATGGAGAGCCGGGGAGACGTCCGGCCTACCACCAATTCGTTAGCAATGGGCTTCCCGCTGGTTTCGCCGCCGATGACGGTGCTGCACTACATTTCGTAGGAACGGAGTTAGTCGAGGTCGTGACTTCCAGACTCGAAGCCGATGCATTCCGAGTTGAGATGACGGACGCCGGCGTAGTAGAGACCAAACTTCCAAGCCGTTTCCTCGGATGAACGAACCTACCACCAACGCAACAGCGAACAAGGCGTCGATCCTAACGCCTGACCCGTTGCTAGTCGAAAGCATCATGACCATTCGACCATCAATTCAAAAGTCGGAGTGCGCCCTCGGTCAGGCGTAGGATGACTCGGACGTTAGCCCAAAATAATTACCACTATGGGATCACTACACTGCCTCAATGTCGGATGTGCCGATGCATCCGTGATCAGGACTGATACGGCTACGTTTCTTGTTGATTGTCACGACATTGACAAGCACAAGCACCTCCTGCCTTCGTCTAAGAAGCTTAGGGGGGTGTTCGTGACACACCAACACCGTGACCACTCCGGGCTCGATTATCTTTACAGACAAGGATACTCGATCGATTTCTTGATCTATAGTCCCTATGAGCGGCGGCACGGCGACTCTAGCGTAACACTTGAGGAGTGGAACGAGTTCAACGACTTGAAGACGAAATTTGAAAAGAAGGGGACTAAGTTGCGCGCGCCTTACCGTCAGGCAACTTTCGATAAGCCATATTGGGAAACAAATGGCGTCAAATTTGAGGTTATCGGTCCCGCAAAGAGTGTTGCGACCTCCATCACTAGGGAGATTCACGATGCTTCCCTCGTGATCAAGGCCATTCTAGGTAAACGAAAGTGCCTTTTTACAGGAGATGCATCCGACACCAATTTGGAATACATCGAGCAGAACACGAAGAACTTTTGCGACGACATATTACACGCAAGCCACCATGGTAGTTTGAATGGAGCGCATCTCGGATTTATCAAGAAAGCCAACGTTAGCTACACCCTTATTTCGACGAAGTCCGGAGTCTACGGGAACGTGCCTCACGCTTCAGCTTTACGCCGATACAAAGACAACACCAAGAATGACGTCCGAAGAACCGACGTGGATGGAACTTGGAAGTGGGATTTTTGATTCGATGAAGAACGATTACTTACACAAGGAGTATGAGCTGTGTTTTGAGCAGTTGAGATTCTATGATGAGCGCCAGATCAGCCTATTGAAGTTTCTGTTCACACTGACATCGGCCGTCGCCGCTGCCCAATTTGCTCTCTACAAGCTATTCGGTTCGCCCACCAAGGACTTTCACATCTGCCTCTCCTTTTTGGCGATCATCGTATCCGTGGGGTCTCTTCTGATCTTTTTATCGATGGTTCAGAATCGATTATATTTTGTCTTCATTGCTAGGCAAATTAATGCATTAAGGAGGCACTTGCTGCGCGAGGAAGCGCCGACCTTCGCTGAGAATCAGCTTTACACGAAGACAGATTTTTCGGCCATCAAACCATTCAGTGTTCACACCTACCTGCTCCTTGGATCTGCATTTATTACTTCCCTTTTCGGGGGTGTTTTTGTTTACGGGCTCTGCCAGATTGTCGCAGGGCAGCCATGCTGGCCCACAGTCACTGTGGCGTATTCATTGCTCACCGTTGCTATGACCGTCGGCGGCTACTTCTATCTAAAGACGCAGGGGGCTCGGCGAGCAGACGAAGCGGTGCACCACGAAACAGGAGGGGCTAACAAGACGGAGCAGAGCAACGCCTAACGGCGTGCCTGTCCTTTGATGTTAGCCCGAGAAAATGAGCAGACGCGCTGACAAGCCAGAGGAGCAGCGCCGTGCGAGAGCCGTTCAGCGCAAATTTTCCAAAATGATCGATGAGCTTGGATTTACAAAGTCCACTGGGGGAGAATGCACCCGAGATTTCGGAGAATCTTCGTGCAAGATCAGACTCCAGAAGTTCCGTCACCAAGCTGCAATGAGAGTAATATTCTCAATCGTCCCGAGTAACAAACGAAGCGCAAAACCCTATCTCGTCGAAGTCTCCGACCGGTGGACATATCGCGGTAGCCCAGGTCCACAAAAGTATGATTTCGGATTAGAATGGGGCGACGATGCCGTGGAGAGGTGCCTCGATCAGATCAGGCACTTCGTTCAGCACGTCGTGATTCCTTGGGCGGAGGCGCATCCCACGCATAACCAAACAAGGGGCTAACCAGGCGGCGATCTCAAGCCCGATCACGCCCCGAGTTGATTGACTTCCCTGATTCGGATCCTTAACCTCCATTCGGGGCCGTGCCCCGATCGGGCTGAGATGCCTCTGACGTTGTCGTGGATCCCTACGAGTGAAGCTCTGCGAGGATCGACCATCCCCCCATTAGGATCGGCTGTGCATCGCTACCCTAGCAGGCTAAGTCCCCAGACTGCTATTGCCCTTCTGAGGCCCCTTCATTTCGAACCAGCGTGTCGCTTCCGATATCCTGGAGGTGGACGTCGGAGCGAATCGACATCAAGCGTCTGGCGAACGACAACAAGACGTCACACTCAACCGCTGACAGCGCTTGAGTTTTTCGACGCTTTCGGTTATCTGGATGTGTTCCATCGTTTGAGAGCTGAGGCGACATTCGAGTCAGCGGCGAGTGGACTTTGACGTTCTGTCTAAAAACTCAGCACGATGAAGACCGTCCAAGGAGATTTGCTTGCGTTGGCGCTGGATGGCACATTTCAAACCATCGTGCATGGCTGCAACTGTCAATGCACCATGGGCGCTGGCATCGCGAAAGCGATCAAGTCTACCTTCCCCGAGGCCTTTAAGGCAGACTGCCAGACTGAGAAGGGAGATCGATCAAAACTCGGAACTATTTCCTATGCATCCGTGACCAGGGGTGATCGTGAGATCACGATTGTGAACGGGTATACCCAATTCAACTGGCGAGGTTCAGGAGTCCGCGCTGACTACGATGCGATTCGCGGCGTCATGCGAGCTGTGAAACAGGAATTCAGCGGAAGTCGCATCGGCTACCCCTTGATTGGTGCCGGACTCGCAAAAGGAGATTGGGGCATCATCTCGCGAATCATTGATGAAGAGCTCTCGGGTGAGGATCATACACTTGTCGAATTCGCTCCCTAACGTAACGCTGATAGAACAGGTCGGCGCTGGCCAATCCGAAAAACGTCGTGTGTCGATTGACTTCCGTAGTCCGGTCTCCTACTCTGCACCCGTGGTCATGCTCCCTTTCTCGGGCGGCAGGCCTTAAACGTTGTCGTGGATCCCTGCGCGCGAAGCTCTGCGAGGATCGATCATCCACCAAAAGGCTCGGCTGTGTATCCCTACCTTAGGAGGCGGAGTCTCCGGGCTGCTATTGCCCTTCTGAGGCCTCTTTATTTCGAACCAGCGTGTCCCTTCCGATATCCTGGATTTGGACGTCGGAGCGGGTCGACATCAAGCGTCTGGCGAACGACAACAAGACGTCACACTCAACCGCTGACAGCGCTTGAGTTTTCCCGCGTTTTCGGTAATCTGGATGTGTTCCACCGTTTGAGAGCTGAGGCGACATTCGCGTCAGCGGCGAGTGGACTTTGACGTTCTGCTCAAAAATGGATGCCTTCCTATACGGCTACGAAATGACAGGAGTCGCTCGGGACGAGATCGAGGATGTCATCGAAGAGCTTCCTTACGACATCGAAGTGACGGGTTCGGGCGCTGGTGAGGAAGGATGGAATATAGATTTAGAGACTGACTCGGATCTCGAGGATCCAACAATTATTTCGATTCTTAGTGGTGTTTCGGAGCTCATTGGTGGCAACGAACTCGAACTGGATGTTCATAGAGACGAGCGCAATACGTTGTTTGCCACCATTGCGACAACATGTGAGCCGAACGATCTCATATCTCGGTTGGTCAAACGCTCCGACAACGGAGATTACACTGTCGGGTTGTGTGGACGCCTTGAATCAACTTCTAGTCCTGGCGACTTGCTCGATGAGGGCGTCACGGTTCGCGATTATCTCATGGAGCAAGGATTTCGCTATCACCTGCGCATTCTTCGACAGCCTGAGGTGACTTTAATCGTTGGATCGACATCCAGCGCGAACCTCAAAAAGTATCTCCGCAGTCAATTGCGATTCAATCTCGAGCAAGCGCTCAAAGAGCTAGACTAACTAACACCCAAGAGGAGTAGGTGAGTGGACACCAAATGCCTACACGCCCTGAGTCACCATGTCCCTGTTTACTTCAACCCTTAACCCTGTTGCGGAGTGGCGCTGCCTGTAGGGGGTGGGGCACCCTTGATGTCATCCTGGAAATATGAAAGCCGCAGTCACATGCTTTCTCCTAATCCTCCTGACTAGCCTGCCGATCGCACGATCCGCAGAGCCAGGCCCGAGTGCATCTCGGAGTCATTCCCACATGTTCGAGTATGTTCTCGAATTCCACCCTAGATCCGACGAAGCAGTAGCTCATTTCAAGGCTACTCTCACAAACACCACCGGCAAAGACCTTCAGGTAATGGTCAACGACAAAGCTTTTCATTCGACCCTCGAGATCACGAGTAAGTCTGAGAAGAAGGTCGAAGCTTTCATCACGAGTTATCGAACGTTGCTTCTAACTTCTACATGGATCGAGCCGACCATTGCTATTCGCTCCAAAAAAGCTATCAGTTGGACGGTGCCACTAAGTTCTTTTCTCACCTCACACGGTAAACCCGTGACACACGAGCTTCTATCCGGCCGGCAGGTTGTAAGCGAGATAGTCATGGCTGTATTGCCGAAAGCGGGGAACTTCAGTTCAAACAATGCGGTGCAACGATCAAAGCCTATAACCATTCCCCCGAAAGGATAACAAGTCAGTGGTGGCAGCGGCGGACAACGCCGCTAGTCCGCTTCGCTTTGAATGCCTTTCACTCGCTGTGCCACACTTCAAACGTTTGATGAGAAAAAGAGGTGCCCTTTTTACTGTCGTGATGTCTCTCGCCAGCCTGGCGAGTGCCGAAGATCTGTTCGTAAGGGACGGTGAAATTTGGAATCTTTCCCTGAAAGGATTCTCCTTTGAAACGGATGGAGACCGCTATACAGGAGGTTGGCGCTCCCTTAATGCAGGTAAGGAGAAATTTACCCCGATAGTATTCTACAAATCGGATCCCGGATTAGAGCCGCAGGTGGGTTGTGGGTATGGTCCTAAAGATTTGCAGGGTAGACGAAAGGTGCGCTTCTTTTGCAAACCGTATTCGGATGGGCCTGATCTAAAGTTGCAGCGGAAGACCATTTACTTCTTCTACGCCGATGGAAACAAGAGGCGCCAAGTGGAGAAGATAGGAACTTTTGACGTGGCAGATTCGGAGGAGGAGGTCCGCAAGAAGGCGTTGGCGGCGCTCAAAAAATACATCGAACAAAGAGTGGCACGGTAAGTTGCCACCCTGTCGCGGTCTGTCTGAGGCGTCAGGCGACGTTTGTTGACATGTAATTGGCAACCAATTGCAATAGCCTTGCTTGCGCGCCAACTTTTCCCCTTGCGTCTCAGCATTAGAGGACAGGCAGCGTTTTCCTGCGTTCGAATTTATCGGCGATCGACGCCGATTTGTGCCCAACGGCTGTAGCGGAGCGGCAACCCCAAAAGCCCGCGCAAACGCCATCGGATATCCTTCCGAACTCTCGCCAGAGTTACTGAGCCAGCGTGAGCCCTGAAGCGCGCCGTCGCCGGATCAGCTCTCATGTCCCTGCGACGCGCGGAGCCACCATCCATCTCCGGCTGACAAAGACGGGGCAAGGATGCTCCCTTTTTGCGTTTCAGCGGTTTGAATCTGCCGTTTTCCGGCTATTATGGCGACCCGCCCATGGATTTACAGATCTACGACACCGAAACACGGAAGCTACAGACCGTCTCGCCGATGGATGGCGATACCTTTCGCTTCTATTGTTGCGGGCCTACGGTCTACGGTCCAGCGCATATCGGGAACTTCCGCACCTTTGTCCTCCAGGATGTGTTTCGCCGGGTGATCGAGGCGACGGGCCTGAAAACTCGCCATGTGCGCAACCTGACGGATGTGGATGACAAGACGATCCGCGAATCCCAGAACGAAGGGGTTTCGCTGAAGGATTTCACCGATCAATGGCGGGACAAATTCCACGCGGACTGCGAGGCCCTCGGCCTGCTCTCTCCTGCCGTGGAGCCCAGCGCCGTCGAGCACATCCCCGAGCAGATCGAGCTGATCGCTGATCTGGTAGAGAAGGGCTATGCCTACCAGGCCGATGACGGCTCCGTTTACTTCGACGTGAGCAGCTTTCCGAAATACGGGCGGCTTTCCCGCCTTTCCGAGCGGGAGATCACGACGGACACCGCGCCCAGCGAGGGCGAGCGGGAGAGCTCGGACGAGTATGATCGTGACTCGGCGGCGGACTTCGCACTCTGGAAGGCCTATCGCGATGAGGATGGCCCAAATTTCTGGGAATCCCCTTGGGGAAAGGGGCGTCCGGGTTGGCATATCGAGTGCTCGGCCATGGCGATGAAGCACCTGGGAAAGAGTTTCGACCTCCATTCCGGTGGGGTTGACCTGATATTTCCTCACCACGAGAACGAAATCGCCCAGAGCGAGGCCAGCACGGGGCAGACCTTTGCTCGGCTGTGGTTCCACGTGACGCACCTGATGGTAGACGGGGCCAAAATGGCCAAGTCTCTCGGCAATCTCTACACGCTGGAGGATCTGGCCGAGAAGGGATTCACGGCGGAAGAGCTACGCTACACGCTGATCTCCGCCCACTATCGGCAGCCGCTGAATTTCACGCTGGAGTCGATGTCCGCATCGAAGAAAGCGATCGGTCGCCTGCGCGATTTTCGCGACAAGCTTGGCCTGAGCGCTGAGGCAGCACCAGCGCCGACGGCTACGGTCGATGAACTTGGCCCGTTCCAGCCTGTGCTGAAAGCAGCGACAGCAGACCTCAATACGCCGGAGGCTCTCGGTCAGCTCTTCACTGTCATCAAACAGCTCTCGCGGCAGCTTGATGAGGGCGCTCTTGCGGGCGAAGAGCTCGCCGTGGCGCAAAAAGGGTTTCTGGCGGTGCAGTATGCTCTGGGCCTTGCTCTTGCCGAACCTGAGAAAGCGGCAGCTCCCCAGGAAGTCGTCGATCTGGCCCAGCAGCGATGGGAGGCCAAGCAGGCGAAAGACTGGGCCGCTGCCGACTCTCTCCGGGATCAAGTGACCGCCGCTGGCTGGCAAATCAAAGATGCTCCGGACGGTTTTGAACTTCTTCCTTTATCCTAACTATATTTCCCCGAGGGCCTCGGTCTCGTGAGTCCTCAATCCTAACCCCACGATTCATGAAAGACTCCATGACTCCTCTAGAGGAACTGCGACACTCGACCGCTCACGTATTGGCGACCGCCGTTCTACGTCTCTATCCAGATACCAAGCTCGATATCGGTCCTCCGACGGACAACGGTTTCTATTACGACTTTGACTCCTCGCACCGCTTCTCGACAGAGGATTTCGAGAAGATCGAGGCGGAGATGGCAGCTATCGTCAAAGAGAATCAGCCTTTCGAGCGCCGCGAGGTGACTCGGGACGAGGCGATCGCTTTTTTTGAAAAGAGTGGCCAGAGCTACAAGGTCGGCCGTGTCGGTGACATCCCTGAGGGTGAGGCGATCTCGTTCTATCAGAATGGTGAATTCACTGATCTATGTGCCGGCACCCACGTCGAGAGCACGGGGAAGATCGGCGCTTTCAAGCTGCTGACGGTGGCAGGAGCCTACCATCGTGGAGACGAGAAGCAGCCGATGCTGCAGCGCATCTACGGCACGGCGTTCGCCAACAAGAAGGAGTTGCGCCTCCACCTCAAGCAGCTGGAGGAAGCGGCCAAGCGCGATCACCGGAAACTGGGCACGCAGCATCAGTTGTTCCGCATCGATGGCGAGATCGGCAGCGGTCTGCCTCTCCTCCTGCCAAAAGGCGGCATCATTCGGAAAGAGCTGGAGCGCATGATCTCGCGCAAGCTGGAGGATTACGGCTACGACACCGTTTACTCTCCTCACATCGGCTCACTGGATCTCTACAAGACCTCCGGCCACTACCAGAAATATGGGGATGACATGTATGATCCCATCAGCATCGATGACCGGGAGTTCCTCCTGAAGCCGATGAACTGCCCCATGCACATCCAGGCCTACACCTTCGAGCCACGCAGTTACCGTGACCTGCCGCAGCGCTACGCGGAGTTCGGCACAGTCTACCGGATGGAGCAGAGCGGTGAGCTTTCCGGGATGGTCCGGGTGCGTGGTTTCACACAGGACGACGGCCACATCTTCTGCACTGAGGACCAGCTGCGCGACGAGTTCAAGGACTGCGTCGCCCTCATCAAAGAGGTGATGGCGATCTTCGGTCTCGAGACAAAGTGCCGTGTGTCTCTACGGGATCCTGACAGTGATAAATACATCGGTGCCGCTGAACTCTGGGACAAGGCAGAGGCCTGCATCACGGATGTGGTGGAAGAGCTGCAGATCGAGCATACCATCGGTATCGGTGAGGCGGCTTTCTATGGTCCGAAGCTCGACTTCATGGCCTTTGATGCGCTTGGTCGTGGCTGGCAGTTGGGGACCATCCAGACGGACTTCAGCCTGCCCGAGCGATTCAAGCTGGAATACACCGGTTCAGACGGTGGCAAGCACACCCCCGTGATGATCCACCGTGCCGTCTTCGGCAGCATCGAGCGTTTCATGGGGCTGCTGATCGAGCACTACGCGGCCGACTTCCCCTTGTGGCTGGCCCCTGAGCAGATCCGTCTGCTGCCAATCACCGAGGATCAGATCCCGTTTGCGGATGAAGTGGCAGCCAAGCTGAAGAAGCTCCGTTTCCGCGTGACCGTCGACCCAGCCTCTGATCCGCTCGGTGCCAAGATCAAGCGTGCCCGCCATGGCCTGATCCCCGTCATGGGAGTCATCGGTCAGCGCGAGGCTGAGGCGCGGTCTATCGCTGTGCGCTCTCGGAAGAATGGTGAAGAAGGCGCTATGGAGGTCGATGCCTTCGTCGAGCGCCTTCTTGAGGAGCGTTCCGTTGTTGAAGCCTAACTTTATCGCAAATCACGTATGTCAGCTGAACTGAAAGCCGACCCGCAAAGCACCGCGGATACCCGTGACATCGCTCTCCATACGGTGGGGATCGATCGTGTCTTTTACCCTGCTGAGATCACCGGCTGGGATGCTGAAAGTGGCGAAGCCCAGACGACTCAGGCAGAGTTCAGTCTCTCGGTGTCTCTGGCTGCGGATAAGCGCGGTATCCACATGAGTCGGCTCATCGAGCTTCTCCACTCGTGGAGTGAGGGGTTCAGCCCGGCGGCTACCATTGATTTTTGTGAAGCGATGCGCTCAGGTCAGGGGGCTGATGAGGCTCGTGTGAGCCTGCAGTTCATGTGGTTCACCCCCGCTCCGGCGCCGGTGACCGAGAAACCCGCACTACAGGGCATCCAGACGGAGTGGCAGGTCGACACACGCGAGGACGGTGTCATCGTCGGTTACCGTCTCCGCATACCGGTGACGACGCTTTGTCCCTGCAGCCGCGACATCAGTGACTACGGGGCGCATAGTCAACGCAGCTGGGTGGATGTCTCAGCGCATTGGGGAAGCGCGGAAGAAGTGGTTCCGCCATCGGAGCTCTATCATCTTTTGAAAGACAGTGCATCGGCCCCGATTTTTCCCCTGCTGAAACGCGAGGATGAGCGGCAAGTGACGATGCAGGCCTATGACAATCCATCTTTCGTAGAAGATGCGACGAGGAACGTGTTTGACCGCATCTCATCCGATGGGCGTTTCGGCATGTTCCGCCTGCAGGTGCGTAATGAGGAAAGTATCCATGCGCATGATGCCTTTGCTGAAATCCACAGCTGAAAGTAATTTGGGACGGCATGATCGCAAAGGTCCTCATCTTCGGCATTCGTCTCTACCAGATCTTTCTCTCTCCTGTCCTGCAGTTCTTTAATGGCGGACGGGGGACCTGTCGGTTCGAGCCGAATTGCTCGCGCTATGCTATTCGTGCCTTGCGTCTCCATGGCCCCTGGCGAGGGAGTTGGCTAGCGATCAAACGGATATCCCGTTGTCACCCTTGGGGAGGCTGTGGTTATGATCCCGTGCCGGAGCCTGGTTGCGGCTGTGGCAAGAAAGACTGCGGGAAAGAATGAAGCTGCCCTACCAGCCAGGTGCGCGGCTCGCGGTCATCAATCCGGGTGGCAGAGACCCCTACATCGACTATGCCGATGGGGTGCCAGCCTATCAGGTGGGAGTCCATGCCCCAGTGAACTTCCACGCCTATGCAGCCTGCACGCGAGGAGCATTCTTCCAAAGCGTTGATCACTTTCTGGAAGAGCGAGCGCGATTCGATGGCGTGCTCCTGCTCATCCGACGACGCACCTGGGTTACGTATCGCGCGTTTCGGCGATTGAGGGATGCGGGTTGTCGAGTCGCCATTGCCTGGAAGGAATGTGCGCCTCATCAGGTCGCCGGGCAGCTGCGCTCGTGGCGGGCACGGCACAGCTACCGGAAACTGGTCCGGGAGAGCGAGATGGTCTGGTCCGCTTCCCATGTCCCTCCGCTATCGCTGGATGCGATCACAGATGACGAGTGGGACGCGAGAACTCACTTTATCCCGACGCCTTATCCTTTGGAGCTAGCGGAGTGGGATTATTCGGTGCCCGCAGAGGAGCGATCCGGTATCATGATCGGCACGAGGGAGTTTGCCACACCATCCCGGCGCCATCGTCAGGCCATCAAGCGAGCGGCTGCCCTCGCGCACGAGTTTGATCTGCCGCGTGTCACGGTCATCAATACGGAGAAGCAGAAGGGGAGTCAGCAACTGGCAGAGCTAAAATCGCTCTTTCCAGATGGGTGTCTGCGTATCATCGAAGGGGGGCTTCCGTATCAGGAATACATGCGTGAGCTGGCTGGGCATAAACTGATCCTGCAGGCAGACGACAGCAGTGTGCCAGGGCAGGTCGCAGGGGATGCGCTGTTGGCACGGACGCTGTGCGTAGGTGGAAATTCGACGATTGAAGGAATTGCCTTTGATGGGATCGATCCGTCTGATCTTTTCGCTGATTCTCAGCCCTACGCTGAATGGTGTCGCAAAAGCTCCGAGCGAGCTTCGCGGGCTCTAAGCTTTCAGGCTGGGGCAGAACAGATAGCTGCCTTGTTGTCTCCCGAAAGCCAGAAAACTTAGGTAGTTGCCGCCAAAAAAGCCCTTTCAAAGGACGAGTCTATGATAAGCTTCCGCCATCATGGATATCCCCACCCAAGATTACGAATTACTCGGTAAATTTTACCTCGGCCGCACCTACGACTTAGGAGAGAAATCGCTCGAGGACGAGCTGGTTCTTTATGATTCAAAAGACCTGGTGACGCATGGCGTTGTCCTCGGTATGACTGGGTCCGGTAAGACTGGTCTCTGCATCGGGCTCCTGGAGGAAGCGGCGATGGACAATATCCCCGCCATTGTTATCGATCCGAAGGGAGATATCGCGAACTTGTTGCTGACCTTCCCTGATCTAGCACCCTCTGACTTTGAGCCATGGGTGAATGAAGATGATGCGCAGAAAAAAGGGCGCACCAAGGCGGAGCACGCAGCAAAAACAGCCGAAATGTGGAAGGACGGCCTCGCCAGCTGGGGGCAGGGGCCGGAGCGGATTCGCGAGTTTCGCGATAAAGTCGACCTGACTGTTTACACTCCGGGTTCCAGCGCTGGATTGCCGGTTTCGATTCTCAGCTCGTTGGATGTCCCTGAATTCGAGGTTCTGGATGACGCAGAGGCACTGGCCGAGCGTATCGAGTCGACCGTATCCAGCCTGCTGTCCCTTGTGGGAATGGAAGCGGACCCCATTCAGGATTCTGAGCACATTCTCCTGTCCAACATCTTCGCCCATGCCTGGCAGGCTGAGCAGGGCGTGACATTGGAGAGCCTGATCCGCCACATCCAGGTCCCACCGTTTGATAAGATTGGCGTGATGGATCTCGAGACGGTCTGTCCTGAGAAGCAGCGCAAGAGCCTGGCGATGAAGATGAATAATCTTCTGGCTTCACCAGGATTTTCCAGCTGGCTGAAAGGCGAGCCGCTGGACATCAAGCGCATGATGCACACGCCGGAAGGGAAACCGAGGATCTCTATCTTCTCCATCGCCCATCTCAACGATAGTGAGCGCATGTTTTTCGTATCGCTCCTGCTCAACCAGATGCTGGGGTGGATGCGGTCGCAGACAGGCACGACCAGCTTGCGCGCCCTCCTCTACATGGATGAGATCTACGGCTACCTGCCGCCATCTGCCATGCCGCCATCCAAGAAGCCGATGATGACCATGCTGAAGCAGGCGCGTGCTTTCGGTCTGGGTGTGC
>JAHDFZ010000292.1:1626-3598 GCA_020627905.1 Verrucomicrobiota bacterium | reverse complement strand
GAGCGGAAGCAGGCCGTTTTCTTGCAGATAGCGAGCTGTATCTGTTGCGGAACCAGAGCCGCGGCAAAGGCATCTCATTTTTTGCCGAAGGCGGGTTCTATCCTGATTTCATCCTCTGGATCATCGGCGGGGAGAAGCAGCAGATTTTCTTCCTCGATCCCCATGGCCTGCGCCACGCTCGTGCGTTTCAGGATGCCAAGATCCAGTTTCATAAAACGATCAAAGAGATCGAGGCGCAGAGACTGCAGGATCCTGCGGTAACGTTGGAATCGTGGATCATCTCACCAACCCACCGCAGTGCCATCGAGCACTGGTCCGACACGGGGAGTGCTCAGGACTTTCTCGATCATCACATCGCTTTCATGTATGATGACGCCGAATGCTACATCGATCAGATGCTGAAAGGGGTCACGGCGGCCTTCCCTGCGTAACAGGGAGCGAATCTTCGGCGGGGATCATCAGACCCGGTGATCTCTGCTGCTCGTCTGGCGCAAATTCATTCGATTACAGATAGGACGGATCGAGCATCGCCTCGACGTCCTCCCTAAGCTCTGCCTCGCTGATCGTCCGCATGACATCGATGCCCTCGCGTTTCAAATGAAGGCGCACCGCGTCCGAATCAATAGAGTCACTGCCACGCTGAAGGCTTTCTCCCAATTGCACAAGAATCGCGAGTTTCTCCGAGGTTTCGAGAAGCGATCCGCGATGGTAGATGCTTATGTCATCTGCCAATAACTCAGCAAGGGCTGGATGCAGGTCCGTCATTCTCTGCGGGTGTCGTGCTTTAACATAGGCTGATCACGACTTTGTCTCAGCGAGTCGCATCAATCACCGCCTCAGTAATCAGTCCCTGCTCACCCTCAGTCACGTAAGCACTCATGGGCAGGCTGATGCACTGATCTGCCACGCGCTCAGTGGCCGGAAAATCCCCCTCTCTGTAGCCGAGTTTACTGAATACGGGTTGGAGATGAAGCGGCACGGCGTAATAGGATACCGAGGGGATACCCTGCTCTGAGAGGCTGGCGTGGAGCCCATCCCGATCTGCGCTGAGTAAGGTGTATTGTGCCCAGACGCTGGTGTTTGCTTCTGCCACCTGTGGAAGAGTGACCGTGTGGCAGCCTGCCGCGGCGATTTGTGCGCTATAGTTTTCGGCGATGCTCTGGCGCATGCGCACTTCTTCATCGAAGATATCGAGCTTGGCCTGCACGATAGCGGCTTGCATAGAGTCGAGTCGGCCATTGATCCCAAGCACGGGGTGGTAGTGTTTTTTCTCTTGTCCGTGCACTCGGATCCAGCGCATCTTTTCCGCTAGCTCATCATCGTTTGTAAAGATAGCACCGCCGTCCCCGTAACCGCCGAGTGGCTTGGAGGGGAAAAAGGAGGTTGTCCCGATATCACCCAAAATGCCTGATGGCCGCCCATGATGAGTTGAGCCGAAGCTTTGCGCGGCATCTTCCAATACGGGAATGCCAGCGTTCTGAGCGATTTCCATAATCGCTGTCATATCGGCTGGCTGACCGTAGATGCCAACCGGGATGATCGCCTTGGTCTTTTCTGTGATGGCCGCCTCAAGCTTCGTCGGATCGAGGTTCCAGGTGTCTTCCTGAATGTCGACAAAGACGGGCGTAGCGCCGAGGAGGGCTACGACTTCTGCCGTTGAGATCCAGGTGTATGGCACGGTGATGACTTCGTCTCCGGAGCCTATGCCCCAGGCCATAAGCGCCATCATCAGGGCGTCTGTCCCCGAGGCGACACCGATCGCGTGCTTGCAGTTGAGGCGATCCTGTAGTTTTTCCTCCAGCTCGCGGACCTCTGGTCCGAGGATGTATTGACCATGATCCAGCACCTGTAGGATCCGGCGCTCAATCTCAGGGCGGATGCGTGCTTGTTGGGAGGCGAGGTCGATGAACTGCATAGGAAAAAGACGGTAGGTCAGAACGCGAAAAACGCAGGGCTCGGAATGAGCGCCTGC
>JAHDFZ010000292.1:0-1526 GCA_020627905.1 Verrucomicrobiota bacterium | reverse complement strand
GAAAAAGACGGTAGGTCAGAACGCGAAAAACGCAGGGCTCGGAATGAGCGCCTGCGTTTCTCTTCGTTGCAAATCCTGAGATTTCAACGCGTTGTGAGAGACTTTTAGTCCTCGACGACGTCTGGCCAGTCGGTGTGGAAGAACTCACCTTCCGGCTTGTCGAGACGCTCGTAAGTGTGCGCTCCGAAGAAGTCGCGCTGAGCCTGCAGCACGTTCGCTGGCAGACGCTCAGAGCGGTAGGCGTCGAAGTAAGAGAGAGAGGCCGAGAACGCAGGAACAGGGATCCCGTTCTGCACAGCCAGGCTGATGACGTCACGCCATGCACCCTGCGTGCGATTAAGGATGTCGGTGAAGTAATCGTCGAGCATGAGGTTGGTCAGCTCAGGGTCACGCTCGTAGGCCTCGGTGATGCGGTTGAGGAACTGAGCACGGATGATGCAGCCGCCACGCCAGATCTTGGCGATGCCGCCGAGGTTGAGGTTCCAGTTGTGCTTCTCGCCAACGTTTTTGATGAGGTCCATGCCCTGCGCGTAGCTGATCACTTTCGACGCGTAGAGTGCATCGTGGACTTTCTGGACGAGTTCCGCCTTGTCGACGCCGAGGTCAGTCTTCGGAGACTCGAAGGCAGGGGCTGCCTTGAGGCGCTGATCACGAAGGGCTGAGAGGATACGGGCTTCGACGGCTGCGTTGATTGTAGAAACGACTACAGCGTTATCGACAGCGTTCATGACGGTCCAGCGCCCTGTTCCTTTCTGACCGGCGCGGTCGAGGATGACGTCGACGATCGGCTTACCGGTCTCTTCGTCTTTCTGCTCGAAGATTTTTGATGTGATCTGGATGAGATAGCTCTCCAGGTCGCCCTTGTTCCACTCGGTGAAGATCTCGGCCATTTCATCGGCGGAGAAGCCGGCTGCCTTGAAAATCTCGTAGGCTTCGCAGATGAGCTGCATGTCGCCATACTCGATGCCGTTGTGCACCATTTTCACGTAGTGACCTGCACCGCCCTCACCGATGTGAGTCACACATGGGACACCCTCGACCTTTGCCGAGATCGCTTCGAAGATCGGCTGGATGATTTCCCAGCTGGCCTTTGGTCCACCAGGCATGATGGATGGGCCTTTCAGTGCGCCCTCTTCTCCACCGGAGACACCGCTACCGACGAAAAGCAGCCCTTTCTCAGCCAGCTCCTCTGAGCGGCGCTGTGTGTGGATGAAGTAAGTGTTACCACCGTCGATGATCAGGTCGCCTTCGTCGAGGAGGGGGACGAGAGAGTCGATGACAGCATCGACCGCATCGCGATCGGCAGGGTTGGTCGCGGCGGAGGACTTGACCATGATCATCACCTTGCGGGGCCGCTCCAGGCTCTGCACGAAGTCCTCGAGAGTTTCTGCTCCGTAGAGGTTCTTGCCGGGGTTTTCAGCGATGAAATCTTTCATCGTCTCCGTCGTGCGGTTGTAGACGGAAACGCGGAAGCCGCGACTCTCGACGTTCAATACGAGGTTCTGCCCCATTACGGCGAGGCCAAT
>JAHDFZ010000033.1 GCA_020627905.1 Verrucomicrobiota bacterium | reverse complement strand
ACTGCCACGCCTATCGCTTCGATAGCTCTCCTGAGCGTGTCGTCTGGCAGGCTAATGAGCTGGCAAATAAGGAGCAGAGCACGGTAGCTCCGGAGGATTTGTATTGATTCAACGGCCATGGGAGACAAGCCAACAGCGCGCAGCCTCGGCCTGGAGCTGCTAGCGCCAGCGGGGAACTGGGAATGCGCGCGTGCGGCGGTGGCCAATGGCGCCGATGCCATCTACTTCGGCATGCCGCAGTTCAATGCGCGCATGCGGGCGGATAATTTCACGCCCGATGATCTGCTGGAGCTGATGGAGTTTCTCCATTCGCATGGCGTTCGTGGGCTGGTCGCTTTCAATACCCTGATCTTCACACAGGAGCTGGAGGCCGCTGCCGATCAGCTGCGCACCCTAAGCCGTGCAGGAGTGGACGCTGTGATCATTCAGGATATGGGGCTCGCCAGGTTGGCCCGCATACTCGTGCCGGATCTCAATGTGCATGCGTCTACGCAGATGACGATCACCTCGCCAGAGGCGCTGGCTTTTGTTGATCGTCGCATCGGTGTCGACCGCGCGGTCATCGGGCGGGAGAATTCGCTGCGCGAGATCCACCTCTTCCATGCGAATGAGCAGGGTGCCGTCGAGCTGGAGACCTTTGTGCACGGGGCTCTCTGTGTCGCCTACTCTGGGCAATGCCTGACCAGCGAATCTCTCGGTCAGCGCAGTGCCAATCGCGGCGAGTGCGCCCAGGCCTGTCGCATGCCCTATGAGCTGGTCGTCGACGGTGAAACGAAAGACATGGGAGATCAGCGTTATCTGCTCTCCCCGCAGGATCTTGCTGGGATTGACGAAGTTCCTCAGCTGATCGAGAAAGGCATTCGCAGTTTCAAGATCGAAGGCCGCCTCAAGACTCCCGAGTATGTCGCTGCCGTCACGCAGGTCTACCGCAAGGCGATCGATCGAGCGGTCGCTGGTATCATTGAGAAGGCCACGGATGAGGAGCGCTACCAACTGGAGATGGTTTTCTCGCGAGGCCTATCGAGCGGATGGCTGCAGGGGATCGATAACAAAAAACTGGTGCATGCCCGCTTCGGCAAGAAGCGAGGCTCCTACCTCGGACGTGTGAAAATGGTCGGGCGCGGCTTTGTCGAACTCGATGCGCCGAGCAATGTCAAAGCCGGGGACGGCATCGTCTTCGAGAATCCCGGCGATACCAACAGGGAAATCGGCAGCCGTGTCTTCGAGGTGAAAGGGAAGCGACTCACTTTCGGGAAAAACCGCATTGATCTATCGGGGATCAAGCGGGGGACCAAAGTATGGAAGACTGATGACCCTAAGCTCAACCAGCAGCTCCGCAAATCGTGGGAGCGTCAGGATCTGCCTATGCGGAAAGAGGCGGTTCAATGGGAAGCGTGTGGCGAGCTGGGAAGTCCCCTAACGCTCAGCGATCGGGTGACTGGTTTGCAGGTGGCTTCCTCGCTGTCATTAGAGAAGGCCGAAAAGCGCCCCCTCAGTCCTGAGTTTTTGAAAAAACAATGGGGCAAGCTGGGTGGGACTGCCTACGAACTCGCTTCCCTCGATTATCAGGTCGCTGAGGGTGTGCTCATGCCGATGGGGGAGCTCAACGCCATGCGGCGACAAATGGTCGAGCGACTCGATGAAGTGCGTCGTGAGGAAGTTGCCAACCGTCGTGAGGAGCAGGTGAATGTTACGAGCTTGTTCCCTGAGGTGGCACGGGGAGCGTCAGACTCTGACGTGCGGCTCTCCGTCCTCTGTCGCAATGGCGAGCAGATGGCTGCTGCTATCGAGGCCGCTGTGCCGCGCATCTATCTGGACTGTGAGGATGTAAGGACTTATAAAGATCTCGTGAAGCAGTTTCGCGAGACGCGCAAAACGGGTGAGATCTTTCTCGCGACGCCTCGCATCCAGAAAGCTGGCGAGACCGGTCTTTTCAAAGTCGTCGAGCGAGCGCTGCCGGATGGAGTGCTCCTGCGCAACCTTGGCGGGGTCGAGTATTTTCGGTCGCATGACAAGCTGAAGAAAATGGGTGATTTTTCACTCAACGTTGCCAATCCCCTGACGGCGAAACTGCTGATGGAGGAACAGCTCGATGGGCTGACCGTATCCTACGATTTGAATATCGACCAGACGCTCGATTTGCTGCGCGCCGTTCCCCAGGACTGGTTTGAGGTGACGCTCCACCAGCATATGCCCATGTTTCACATGGAGCACTGTGTCTTCTGCAGCTTTCTCTCAGAGGGAACCGATTTCACGAACTGCGGCCGCCCCTGCGAGGAGCATAAAGTCGAGCTGCGCGACCGCGTTGGGCAGCTGCATAGACTGACGGCCGATGTTGGCTGCCGGAACACCCTTTTCAATGGTCGTGCTCAGACCGCCGCCCGCTTCTTTCAACAACTCACCGATGCCGGCCTTTGCCGAGGGCGTGTGGAATTTTTAGATGAAAGTCGGGAAGCTGCCGCTGCGTTACTAAAGCGGTATCAATCTCTGATCGGCGGTCAGGCCTCGCCCGAGGAGATGATGCACAAACTCGATGTCACGTCCCGACTCGGTGTGGTCGAGGGCACGCTTGGCGTCTCATAAACATGAACTTCCGACTCTTCAAAACTCTCTTCCTTGTTGTCCTTTTTTTTGGGGCTCCCGGATACACGCAGGAATGGCGGATCACGGATGAAACGCGCCAGTCCTACGGGGATGTCGAGCTGATCGACAAGCGAGTCACCGGCCCCGGCCGTTCCGTTCAGCTGACACTCGTCGCTTTTTCCACGAAAGACTACGCGCTGGAAGTGGTCGATCAGGGCTCAAGCCAGAAGCAGCGTAAGCATGCCAATCTGAAAGCGGCCATGCAGGCGGCGTCAGCGCGGGCTGGAGTGAACGGAGGCTTCTACGGGCAGGATTTCCGGCCGTTGGGTCTTGTGGTCAGCGATGGTCGCCAGATCCATCCTCTGCGCAAAAGCAGCAGTGGTGGGATCACCAGTGGTGTCATCTGGTTCGGGGCGGGGGGCATTCACATTGAGCGTTATCAGACCTTTTCCTCAGGTGCCGGAGTAGAAGAAGCCCTGCAAACTGGGCCTATGTTAGTATGGCAGGGGCGCGGTGTTTCAGGGCTATCCGATAGCAACTGGCGCCCCAGAACGTTTGTGCTGACCGATTGGAAGGGCAAGTGGATGTTAGGAGTTTCCAGCTCCGTCACCCTCAACGCCTTGTCGAAGATCCTCAATAATCCCGAGGTGATTCATGAGTTCACGACGAATCGTGCGATCAACCTCGATGGGGGGCGATCGACGGGGCTGTATCTCGACAAGGGAGCCGGCGAGAATCTCTATCGATCAGAGATTTCACAGGTGAGAAACTTTCTCGGGATTGTCAGGAAGTAGGGTAGGGATTGGCAGGAAGATCCATCCGCCTTCGCTCCCTGGGCTTCGGCGGACAGGCGGATTACACAGATCTCACGGATTGCTTCCGCGGGATTAAAGGGATCACCGGGGTAGACTGGGGCACAGAGTCTACGTGATACGCGATTCGTAGGGAGCAGCCTGGGCTATGGATGTGCGACTTCAGTCGCACCGGAGAAGCTTATGGAGGCAAGCTATTGTCCCCTCTTTTTCAAGCTCTATGCGCCTGACTGGCTGGTGCAACTGATGAACTTTCTTGATCTGCTATAACCTGGCCTGATACCATCGGTAGCCACCTTTTACTATGAACGATCAATTCCTTCCGAAACTCTCAGTAGGCCTTCAGGTCATCATGTGGGGTCTCTGGCTTTTTAGCCTCCAGGGTAAGACTGTTCCGTTTGGGTTGTCCGAGACGTCGGAGCTTCGATTTGTTTCCTCCCTTATTGTGGCTGTCTGCATTCCATTCGTTTTTTTGATCGGTCTAAAGTTGCTGCATGGAGCAGATCGCAGGCCTCTGGGATTTGGCACATGTCTCTCCGCCATGATTCCATTCACTTTCAGTTTGATCCTGTATGGAGTAGGGAGCGTGACCTTTGCTCGGCTCCCTACAACGGACCAAAGCTTGGGACATGGGGACGCTAGCCGCATTGCCGCGCTGACTGAGCGTGCTTTAAATGCACGCTCAGCTGAGGGTCGAGTAGGAGCAGCAGAAGTTCTCTATACCAGTTTCGGAGTCAAATCTGTTTGGACCAATGCCGACGGAAGCTTGGAAAGATTCGATCCGAGCGCAGATCAGGATAAGGCCTGGGCAGAAGGAGAGGCTTCTGTCCGAGATGCACAAGCTAAAGTAGACAGGACGAGGGGGCAGTTTAGGAGAATGCCGTGGATGTTTGCGGTCTACCTATGCGCCTTCTGGCTAATCCTGCTGGCTGGGTTGGGCTGGCATGCCTATAGACCACGTTCACTTCGGTCGTTGGTATCGACAGATTTGCCGTAATAATGATACGATTGATGCGTTCTTTCGTCTACGAACGTCCGGGAACAGAATTGGCTACCCAGAAATCCGTGGAACCATATGATCTGGAAACGTGTTCGGCCGCATTCCTTTCGCGGTCGCTCTCTCCTTCTTCGCTAAGGCTTCTGAGGATAGATTATGTCCCCGCCTACATGACCTAGAGATTGGGCCCCCTCTGTCCGTGGATAATCGACTTGCTATGCGAAGTTATCCCCTACGCCAGCACATCATTCACCACCCGTCCGTGCACATCTGTTAGTCGGAAGTCTCGGCCCTGGAAATGGTAAGTGAACTTTTCATGATTGAATCCCATGAGATGAAGAATGGTTGCCTGCAGGTCGTAGACATGCACAGACTTGCTGCCGTCGGCCGGCTGGTATCCAAATTCGTCGGTCTCGCCGTAGCTCAGGCCTGACTTCACGCCAGCCCCTGCCATCCAGATGGTGAAGGCGTTCGGGTTGTGATCGCGGCCGATAGCCACCATCTCCTGCCCACCGCGGTTTTCACGCATCGGAGTGCGACCGAACTCACCACCCCAGACAACTAAGGTGTCTTCCAGGAGACCACGCTGCTTCAGATCTTTCAGCAGGGCGGTGATCGGGCGATCGATCGCCTGACATTTATCGACGAAACCATCGGTGAGGCTTTCACGTGGATTGGCCCCGTGGTGATCCCAGCCCCAGTCAAAGAGCTGCACGAAGCGGACGTCCTTTTCGATTAGGCGACGCGCAAGGAGGCAGTTATTGGCGAAGGATTCCTCGCCTGGCTTCGTGCCATACATCTCGTGGATGTAATCCGGTTCATCGTCGATGCTCATGACTTCCGGAACGGACATCTGCATGCGATAGGCCATTTCGTATTGAGCGATTCGTGTTAGGATCTCGGGATCACCGACTTCCTGGTAGGACGCTTCATTGATCTGATTGATGGCATCGATGGCCTGCTTGTTCAGGTCGCCGGAGAACTTCTCGGGACTGTCGGAGAAGAGGACAGGTGCCCCCTTTGAGCGACACTGGACGCCCTGGTAGACAGATGGGATGAAGCCGCTGCCCCAGATGTTCTTACCGGCAGAAGGGTTCTTCCCGCCGGAGACGAGGACGACAAATCCGGGGAGGTTTTTGTTTTCGCTACCCAGGCCGTAGGTAGCCCAGGCACCCAGGCTGGGGCGCCCCGGACGAGGAAAACCGGTGTAGAAGAGCATCTGTGCCGGAGCGTGGTTGAATTCATCCGTGGTCATTGTCTTGATGAACGTCATGTCATCGACGACCTCGGGGAGATGCTGGAACCGGTCCGAAAGCCACGCGCCACTCTGGCCATGCTGCTGGAAAGGATAGACCGGGCCAAGCATATCCGGCACACCAGTCAGAAAGGCGAAGCGCTTGCCTTTCAGGTAAGACTCCGGACATGGTTTGCCATCGACCTTCTGCAGTTCAGGCTTGTAGTCGAATAGCTCCAGCTGGCTGGGCGCACCAGCCATGTGGAGGAAGATCACGCGTTTCACCTTGCCTGGATAGTGGGGCTGGCGTGGAGCCAGCGGGTTCGTCGGGTCAATTACCGGGGCTTTGCCGGCGGCACCGTTGGCGGAGTCGCCGAGCAGCTGCGAGAGTGCGAGTGCTCCGATACCAGTTCCAAACTGGTTGAGCATGTGACGACGAGTTTTACGCTCGGCGAATGTCTGGAGGGCTTCGTGGACAAGGTTACTCATGGTGTCTTACAGGGTGGAGGGTTAGGATTTAGTCAGGGTTTCGTCGAGGTTGAGGATGATGCGGGCAATGAAGGCCATGGCCTGTTTTTCATTGCCGCTCATCTGGTCAACCGTCTGGTGGTAAAGGGAGGTGAGGTGGCTCAGCGTTTTGTCATCGATCGGGCGCGACGCCGCTGCGAGGAAGCCGAAGTTCAACCGCTCGCTCAGCTCTGATCCCGCATCGATCATGCGCTGGCCGAGAGCATCAGCAGCCTCGACGAAGGCAGGGTCATTGAGCGTGACAAGCGCCTGCAGAGGAGTGTTCGTGCGGATACGCCGCGGGCTGCAGATCTCCCGTGCTGTTGCATCAAAGGCGACCATCGACGGGTAGGGGCTGGTCCGCTTCCAGAAGGTATACATGGCACGGCGATACTGGTCTTCGCCTTCCGATGTTTCCCAGGTCCGCTTGTTATAAACGGAATTCCAGATCCCCTCGGGCTGGTAAGGCATGACGGATGGGCCGTGCATTTTTGAGCTGAGGAGGGAGGAAGCGAAGAGCGCCTGGTCGCGAACCATCTCTGCTTTCAGACGGAAGCGTGGCCCTCGTGTGAGAAGACGGTTCGCCGGGTCTACGGCGAGCATTTTCTCCGTTACTTTCGAATCACGACGGTAGGCATCGCTGAGAACGATTTCGCGAATGAGTTGCTTCTGGCTCCACTGGTAATCTGTCTTGAAGCGGAGCGCCAGATAGTCGAGCAGCTTCTGATAAGCCGGCTGCGCACCCATCGTGCCCATGTCCTCAACTGTGACGACGAGGCCTTCGCCGAACAGCTGTTCCCAGACGCGGTTGACGGCTACACGAGCGGTCAGCGCATTCTCGCGTGACGTCATCCATTGAGCGAGCCCGAGGCGGTTTTTCGGAAATTCATCTTTCCATGGAGCGATAGCAGCGGGTGCTCCCGGTTTCATCACATCGCCCTGATTCATCCAGTTCCCGCCGATGAAGAGTCGGGACTCGCGCTGCTGGTCTTCGGGGATTTCGCGCATCACGAGGACCTGGTGCTTCTTTAGTTTCTTCAGGTCCTGACGGATTTGTGACAGCGTTGCCCACTCGGGGTGCTTCGCTACGCCGGAATGCAGCCAGAAGTCGAGGGCTGGTTCGGCCTCAAGTTCGGGGGCCAACCAGAGATCTGGATATACCTCTTTCAGAGCTGCCTGGTTCAGCTTCCGACGCTTTGATAGCGCGTCAGAAGATGAAAAGCGCAATTGGAAGTGGCTGGTGATATTCTCGCGGGCATTCGGATAAGCATGGGCCAGACGGAATCGGTATTCCTTTCCTGGCTCAAGCTGATGCGCTTTCCCGAAGGTCCCGATCGCCCAGGGTGTCTCGCCTTCCGTCGCCGGAATCTTCCAGCTATTCATGATCTGCTGATTGAAGCTGCGTTTGACGAGGTTCTGCGGCCCGTAGCTGCCTGTTCCTGCGTTTGAGTCGAACGCAGCAAAACCAAGGCCTGTCGCTTTAGGGCCTTCTTCCAAGAGGAATTGCACAGCACTGACCATGAGCGAACCGTCCTTAGCGAAGCTGAGGTGGCCTGCTGGCTTTTCTGAATCGCCAGTCGGCAGGAAATCGAGGCGGAATCCTTGAAGGCTGAAACCGTCGGCGGGCACTTTCACGGTGACAGTGATGGCCTCGGAAATGCGAGGCTCTGTCTTCGATCTGATTACCCCGTTTCCAAGGTGCTCGAACTCGGTTCCCTCAGACCCTTCGACCGCGACGATATCGAAGGCGGTGAAGTCTTCTTTGAACTGCTTCCTGAACGAATCTTTATTCGCTGCGAACTGAGCACCAGCGGCCGTGTCTGAGGATAGATCCTGCTGGATCTGCTTCCTGAGCTTATCTGCTTTCGCCTGCAACGCCGCTACTTGCTCCCGATCACTGGCAGCATGTGTGCGCATGACAGGGACGTCTGACCCGCGATCTCCGTCGGCTGAGTTGTTGAATAAGGCATACACCTGGTAGAATTCTTCCATGCGTATGGGGTCATAGGGGTGGCTGTGGCACTGCACGCAGTTCATCGTCACGCCCATGAGCGCCTCAAAGGTAGTATTCGTGCGATCGAGAACGGCAGAGACGCGGAATTCCTCATCATTGGTGCCGCCCTCTGTGTTGGTCATTGTGTTTCGGTGGAAGGCGGTAGCGATCAACTGCTCACGAGTCGGTGCCTCCAGGAGATCCCCCGCCAGCTGATGAGTCAGGAACTCGTCATATGGGAGGTCGTCGTTGAACGCATCGATCAACCAATCACGATACAGCCAGATCTCGCGGTTCGGATCTTTCTCGAATCCCATCGTGTCGCTGTAACGGGCGACGTCCATCCAGACAGCTGCCCAGCGTTCTCCATAGTGAGGTGACTCAAGCAGACGGTCGACGGCTTTCTCATACTTGTCAGGATCGGTGCTTTCGACGAATGACAGGATTTCGTCAGGCGTGGGTGGAAGTCCAGTGAGATCGAGGGAAAGGCGCCGGAGCTGCGTGTAGTCATCAGCTTGGTCAGTAGGAATCAGATTCCGCTCATTCAAGCCATCAAGGATGAAGGCATCAATGTTTGTTCCGGCATTCTCCACCTCTGGAGGGGCGACGTCACCGATAGCCAGAAAGGCCCAGTGATCTTCAAACTTGGCGCCATCTTTGATCCACTTGGTAATGAGCGCCACTTCTCGATCAGAGAGTCGTTCATGATGCTCCGGGGGCGGCATGAGGTCGATCTCGTCATCCGTGGTGATGCGGTAGAGCATCTCGCTACCATCAGGATCACCGGGGACGATAGCAGGGATGCCTGACTCCCCAGCCATCAGTGCCTCCTCTGGAAAGAGGTAGCTCACTCCGCCGCTCTTCTTCACCCCGCCGTGGCAGGCGATGCATTTCTGATTCAGAATCGGGCGGATGTGTTCGTTGTAGCTGATGATTTCAGGCAACGGCTCGCTGACCGCTTCTCCAGTCCCGGCGAGAGCAGCTACCGCGCTGCTCGCTAGCTCCGGGTGATTGAGGCTTCCGCGGTTAGCGATGGCGAGGAAGGGCATTTCGTCCGAACTGACGCTCGTCGCTGGTGGGCGGATGGGCATACTTGGAGTCTCGACTTCGCGTATTTGTGGCGATGCATCGGCAACATCATTCGATGCCTCGGGCTTGGGAAACAGTGAAAGGAACAGCCCGATGGCAAGTGCAGCCGCAAGGGCCAGCAGCGAACGGCGATGAGTCGAGGATGGGGGCTGCCCCAAATCGGATCGTGCAGATTGCTGAGCGTCTGAGAAGGCTACGACTTTTTTGGCTGCTGCCTTGCGAGCCCGGCCTCTGGTGTGGAGCGCCGAGACGAGGGTGGAACGATCAGCTACGTAGGCAGCTGCTTCTTCATCTGTTGAGATGAGTTCGGTGTATTCGTGAAGTTCCGTTTCAGAAAGAACACCTTCCTCCAGCTTTAACAGCCAGACTTCCAGGGTAACACGTTGTTTTGCGGTCATGAAAAGAAAATAGTTAGTGGCTCAGGCAGGTGAGGAGAGACTGGTGCAGGCGTTGAAAAGTTTTGAAGAGAGCTTCTCGCGATTTTTCCTGGTCGGGTAGCATGGCGATTTCCGTCACCGTCATTCCCTCCTCATAGCGGAGTCTCAGCAGTTCGCGTTTCTCCTCTGATAATTTGTTGACGCAGCTCTCCAGTTTCTCGCTGCGTGTGTCTAGCTGTGAGGAAAGAGGGCTTGAGTGAAAGGCTCCCTCCAGCATCTCAGACGCATATGCCTGCTGCTTTTCTCCTTCGCGGCCAGCCTTCCGTCGGAATGACAGGGATTGTAATTTGGCGAAACCTAACGACCAGGGAAGGAAAGGGCGGTTCGGATCGAAATCGTGACGCTTGGACCACATGGCGGCACAAACTTCCTGAAAGACATCGTCCGTATCGCTAGCGGACTGAATGAGCGAATAGATGAACCCGCGGATGGCAGCCTGATGTTGATCCAGAAGTTCGTCGAAGCGTCGCTCATCCATAGAAACGTGAGAGGGGGAAATGCTCGTAGATGCCGCCTCCGATATCGGAACGATGGTATCTGAGCTGAAACGTTTAGGCATCATCATAAGAGAATTGCCCTCAGTTTGGGAAGATTGGACACGATAGGACGAATATACGCAATCGCGGTAGTCCTGTGGAGTTTGACCTTGAGCTGAAACGAACAACGCCCAATTTAGTTCATGTTCCGACAAGGCCTTGCCTGCATACTCCTGGCGTCCTGCGCGGTCTCGGCTGAATTAGCAGCGGGTCCTCATGATGTTCTCAGCCCACAGCTACTTGAGCGAGGCACGCTGCTAGTAGATCTCGATTTTGAGGAGGAGTTATCCACAGAGTCATGGAACCTGAAAGGTGACTGGAGTCACCAGACCGGTGGCTTGCGATACAGGTCCACGGATCAGAAAGTCGTTTTTGGACCGAAGATCAGGAGTGCCGCTTTTCCTCTCCCGATCGGCGACCTCATCATGGAGCTGTCCTTTTCCTGGCATGAGCAGACGGAGCGGGTCCAGGTTGTGTTTAATGATGAAGATGGCCATGCACTTGTGCTGGAATTTCGTGACGATTTTCACTCCCTGATGAAATGGAAAGAACGGGAGCCATTAACCGCTTTCACTGAGTATCCAGACGTTGCAGGTTCCAGTCTGAAGGCAGCAGAAATGATGACGCTGATGATCGAGATCCGCGGTGAAGATGTTTTAGCGCGCATCAATGACGAAAACTTTCTCGTGGGGAGTGCAGCACGTTTCGCTCGCAAATTGATCCCCCTCCAAGTCTGCTTTCAGGGCGGGGAAGGAAGGTTGCATTCTTACAAAATCTGGACTGGTCGAGAGCTGGACAAAACGGGCAGTGCGCTTCTTGAGTGGCAGGCCAGACGAAATGAAAGGCCGCCTTTTCAGAGTGCGGCGAGTCAGGGATTCCTGTATGCGGAGAAGGTGGCTGCGCTGAGGAGCCAGCTTCGAGAGTCTGCCGATCACGATTACGCAGATCTTATTCAGAGACTGGAAGAGAGAATGAGGGCTATGAAAGACGCATACTGGTTTTATGGAGTATCCTCCAAGAACCGAAGAGCTCACGCAGAGAGGCAGCGAGCGATAAATGAGGATCCACGGTATCGCTCGCTAACCTCAGAACTGAAAAAATTGCAGAACGAGGAGCTATTCTACATCTTCTCCGTCGATGCTGAGCTCGTTGACATCGCCCCGAAAGGGCTGCGGGCTGCTTATTTGAGGACGGCGACGAAGAAGTAAGCCATGAGTGAACTCAGGTCTTTTTTGGCTCAGACCTTTGCCGAGGCGGGCGGCTTCCTGCCTCTGGAAAAGTTCGTTGGTCTTGCGCTTTACCACGAAGAGTTCGGCTACTATGGGCATAACGTCGCTACCGTCGGCGGAAATACGGCTGATTTCGCTACATCTGTGACCCTTGATACCGGACTCAGCAGGGCGGTAGCCGACTGGATCAGGACAGAGCAAATCCACTGGCGGGAGCTTTGCGGCAGTGGTGCGAGCTTCACCCTGATCGAAGTCGGAGCCGGATCGGGAGCGCTCGCTGAGCAGGTGCTGAAGCACTGGTCCTGGTGGCAACGACGAAAGCTCGACTATCGTATCGTCGAAACCTCCGCCCCCTTGCGTGAGGCGCAGCAAAAGCGATTGCGGAGATACGGTGTGCGTCATGCCGGGAGCGTCAGAGAGGCGCTTGAACGAGCAACAGGGATCCCTCTGGTTTTCTCCAACGAGCTGGTAGATGCCTTTCCTCCGATCGTGTTGCAGCGCGGAGAGGGGCAATGGTTCGAAGTAGGTGTCGATTGGACTGAGGCTGGGGGGCTGCGCGAGGTCTTCAGACCCTTCCAACCGGATGCTGGCGATCCTTCCTTCTCCCTACTGGACAAGCCACTCGAAAGGCAGTGGCGGGAAAGTCAGCGCATCGAGCTGCAGCCTTCGTTTTATCAGTGGTGGCGCGAATGGGCAGCTGGCCGTGCTGAACCTTTGAGCCTGCTGACAATCGACTATGGGAGGCGGGCCGGAGATTGGGTCGCTGCGGTCCCGCTGGGAGGAACTCTGCGTGGCTACTACCAGCATGAGCGCAAGACGGGCGGGGAAATCTACCAGCGCTTCGGCAAACAGGATCTCACGGTCGACGTCAATTTCACGGATCTGGAAAACTGGGGAAGGACCCTAGGCTTTTCGGATTCCGTATTGCAGACTCAGGGAGAGTTCCTGGCCGACTCAGGGCAATCGGAGAGCCCGATGGCTGGCGAAGGAGCTGGCGAGGAATTTCTTGTCCTCAGGCAACGGTATAACGCTGTCTAATCTATACAACTACCTCGGCGTGAAGCGGCAGCTTGGGCTTGCCTAGAGCCAAAAGCTTGGCAGGGTGGGCGGACTCCCTATGAAACCGCAGTCGATCAAAAAATATCGCCCGTTTCCGCCTATCGATCTGCCTGACCGGCAGTGGCCAGACCAGCAGATCACCTCTGCCCCGCAGTGGTGCAGCGTCGATCTCAGAGATGGGAACCAGGCGCTCCCCGTGCCGATGAGTGTCGAGGAGAAGCTGCGCTTTTTCGATGTGCTGGTCGGGATCGGGTTTAAGCAGATCGAGGTAGGATTTCCTTCGGCAGCTGACACCGAATTTAACTTCCTCCGCGCGCTGGTGGAGCAGAATCGTATCCCCGATGACGTGCAGATCCAGGTCCTGGTGCAGGCGAGGGAGCATCTAATCGATAAGACCTTTCTAGCGCTTGAAGGCGTGAAAAAAGCCATTGTGCATGTTTACAACTCGACCTCTCCGCTGCAGCGCCGCGTTACCTTTGGCGATGCGTCGAAGGAGTCGATCAAAGAAATCGCTGTCAACGGTGTGCGGCTTGTGAAGGAACGTGTCGATCGCCTACCTGATACCGAGGTGACGCTGGAGTATTCACCAGAATCCTTCTCAGATACCGAGATTGATTACGCTTTGGAAGTCTGCAATGCGGTAGCGGATGTCTGGGAGCCGACGCCTGAGCGACCGATGATCATGAATCTGCCGGCGACGGTCGAGTGGGCAACGCCGAACGTCCATGCTGATCAAATCGAGTATTTCTGCCGTCATGTGAAGAATCGGGAGAGTGTCATCGTCAGTCTGCACACGCATAACGATCGTGGCACGGGCACGGCAGCCACCGAGCTGGGCCTGCTGGCTGGTGCCAATCGGGTCGAGGGCACGCTGTTTGGGAATGGCGAGCGAACCGGGAATCTAGATGTCTGCACCGTGGCGCTGAATATGAACAGTCACGGAATCGATACCGGGTTGGATTTTTCGGATCTTGCATCTGTGCGTGCTGTCTATGAAGAAGTGACGCGCCTCGTGGTGCCTGAGCGTCACCCTTATGCCGGAGAGCTCGTGTTCACAGCCTTCTCCGGGAGTCACCAGGACGCGATCAAAAAAGGGCTGGATCGTCGACAGCGTGAGCTGGCAGAGGCAGGTGAGGCAGAACTGCCATGGGGGGTGCCTTACCTCACGATCGATCCGCAGGATATCGGGCGCAGCTACGAAGCGATCATCCGCATCAACTCGCAAAGCGGAAAGGGGGGCGTAGCCTACATTCTCGATCGCGAGCACGGCTTCGACCTGCCGAAAACGATGCACCCTCAGGTGGGGATGTATGTTTCTGAGCAAGCCGATCAGGCAGGACGTGAGCTGAGCAATGAAGAAATTGGAGATCTGTTCTTTCAGACTTTTGTCAATGTAGAGACCCCGCTCTCGATCCTCGATTACGATCTCGATCACCAAGCTGGAGGATCCGTCGCCTGCACAGCCAAGGTTTCGTTGAACGCGGAAACCCAGGAGGAAACGGGCGAGGGGAACGGGCCGATCAATGCCTTTGTCCAGGCGCTCGATAAAATGGGTGCCAAAACATTCCGCGTTGTGGACTACCGGAGTCAGGCATTGCGGGGCGGATCTGATGCCGACTCTGCCGCCTATGTTCAGATCCAGCATAAAGAAACAGGGGCTCTCGTCTGGGGCTGTGGAATCGATGGGTCGATCGAAAAGGCAGGCCTGAAGGCCCTCGTTTCGGCTTACAACCTGCTTCAGACCACTTGATTTATGAAACCCAATTCAGCTGTTCTTTTCGACCTCGACGGCACTCTGCTTGATACGCTGCAGGACCTGGCGACATCGGGAAATGAAGTCGTGGCGAAGCGGGGCTTCCCGCCGCATGATCTCGATGCCTATCGGGTCTTCATCGGTAATGGGATGGAGCATCTGGTAAAAGCCATTTTCCCCGAAGGGAGCCAGCCAGAAACGGAGGAAGAGATTCAGTCTGTTCTCCACGATTATCGAGAGGCATACGGTCGGAACTGGACGAAGACCACGGATCTGTTTCCCGGGATTTCTGAATTGCTCGATCATCTGGCATCTGCCGGGATCCCCATCGGAGTGGTTTCCAATAAAGCTCATGATTTCACTGTCCGATGCGTGGACGAGTTTCTTTCCCGCTGGGAGTGGACGACCGTGATCGGGCACCGGGATGGTCGGTCGAAAAAGCCTGATCCGGAGGGAGCGCTCGAAGCTGCGGCTGCCTGTGGCGTAGCGCCAGAGGATTGCTTCTTCGTAGGAGATTCCGATGTCGATATGCAGACTGCCGTTGCTGCCGGGATGCATGCCATTGGAGTGAGCTGGGGCATGCGCAGCTCAAAGGAGCTGCGGGAGCACGGGGCCGAGAGGGTGATTGATCATCCTCGGGAGCTTGCTGGAATGATGTAGGTGGGAACCTAAGAGATCGACTTCTCTGGTAGGCTTTGCAGGGCTTACGCAGTCGGTCTCACGTTCCCGCCTACTTTAGGCACGTATCAGCACCTGCTGACCGGCGATGGGGGCGTGAAGTTGCTCCTCAATCCCACGATCGACCACGGCGCTTTGCAGTCTGGTCATCGGTTCAGCATGCGGCTCGTTGCTGATAGGGAATGTTTCATGATGCATGGGGAAAAACTGTTTCGCCCCGAGGTCGAAAAAAGCGGTAACCGCTTCCTCTGGATTCATATGCACTTCTCGACCGCTCGGACAGTTGTAAGCGCCGATCGGTAGCAGGGCCGTATCGATATCGAAGCGCTGACCGATCTCGCGGAAGCCCTCGAAGTAGGCGCTGTCGCCGCTGTGATAGAGGGTATGACCACGGTCTTCGATGAGAAACCCGCCGAAGCCCTTGTCCTGATCGCCGATGTAGCGTGCACCCCAGTGCTGCGCCGGGGTGAAGTGAATTTGTGTGCCTTCGTATTCTGCTTTTTCCCAGGCGTCCAGCTCGATCAGCTTGGCATGGGGGACACGGCGAACGGTCTGCTTGACCCGTTTCGGGACGATGAGAGTCTGTGAGCCATCCGCGATCTTGCGGAGGCTTCGCAGGCAGAGATGATCGAAATGCGCATGTGAGATGAGGATCACGTCGATCTTCGGAAGCTCATCGATCTGCAGACCCGGGTCCTGCGCGCGCTTGAGTGGCCCCATCCATTTGGCCCAGACGGGGTCGATGAGAATGTTGCAGGTAGGAGTCCGCACGAGAAAAGATGCGTGGCCGATCCATGTCACCTCCATCTCGCCATGGCCGATCGCCGGATAAGCGGGCTTGATCGAATGACAGCGACGCTGTCTCCGTTTGAGAAGCGACGGGATCAGGCGCTTGCCCACATACTGACAGTTTCTGCGAGCCCACCCCCGTTCGGGGCTTAAGCCGATGCGCTGGCCCTCCGTGAGCGGCTCAGCTGATGGACGAGATGATTGGTTATCTGACTGAATCGAAGGAGAATCAAACCATTCCATGCGGCGAAGTATAAGAGATTTCGGGAGAGGGGACAAAAGGAAAAAGGACGCGATGAGGGGCTTGTTTCATCGGCCCGAGGCAGTTTTCTGCGTTTCTTACGATAAAGAGACGCGCGGATGAGCGTCCTCAGGACCTCTTTTTGTTCTCTCGTCTTTGAACGGTCTCCTATGAGGCTGCCCGGACGAAAGGGTTCTCGCGCTTCTCCTCACCAATGGTCGTCTCCGGTCCGTGACCGGGGTAGATGACGGTTTTCTCCGGGAGGGGGAATAGTTTCTGCTGAATGCTGTTAATCAGAGACTGAGGGTCCGAATGGGGAAAGTCGCTCCGCCCGACGCTGCGGTGAAAAAGGACATCGCCTCCAAAACAGATACCAGCTGCCTCCCAGTAAAACGACAGGCTGTCCGGCGAGTGTCCAGGAGTGTGAAAGCAGGTGAGCTCCTCGCCGGCAAATGACCGTTTGCTTCCGTCCGTGAGTGTCTGATTCACTGCATATTCATCAAGCGGCAGTGCGATCCCCATGCGCTCTACGAGAGAGTCGACG
The DNA here is from genome assembly GCA_020627905.1 of Verrucomicrobiota bacterium. Taxonomy (GTDB): domain Bacteria; phylum Verrucomicrobiota; class Verrucomicrobiia; order Verrucomicrobiales; family DEV007; genus Arctic95D-9. The sequence continues at coordinate 5,756 of JAHDFZ010000033.1, read as the reverse complement.
AGGGTCAGTTCTCGATCAAACTTGCTGAAGGCCAGTGTCTCAGTCTCGAACTCACCTTGTAGTTTTGCCAGGCCGATGATGTGATCGTGATGCTGATGAGTCAGGAGGACGGCGTCCAGCTTGTCAATCGCCATCGATTTTAGCCAGTCGGCCACTCCTTCTGGCGCATCGATCAGAAGACGAGCCACGTCATCCCCTTCTCCCATGGTCAGGAGATAGCCATTGGTCTGGAACATGCCCCCGCAGTAGGTATCGACTGTAATGTTCATCCTGAAATGGAGGAGCAAACCACACTTGTGCAATGAGAAATTGCTGATTCAGAGACTCTTTCTCGCTCGGTGAAAAAGAGTGGACGGACTGGGACTCGAACCCAGGACCAATTGGTTAAAAGCCAACTGCTCTACCAACTGAGCTATCCGTCCTACTGGTAGAATCTCAGGAGGGCTGCCCCTGAGCGGGCGGCTATTTTAGTGCAGGAAAGTCGCTTGGCAAGGGGAAATCTTCACGAAACGAAATTTGGGTTTGAGTAGGCGTTCGGGGCTGGATTTGGGGCGCGCAGAGACCTGTAGTCACGGATGTGACGAAAGGGCCATCCGTAAATGCCAGAGCCTAGCAGCCGTCGTCCTCTGCCTCCTGAAAGGTCGGATAAGCTCGCTGGAGCTGTGCCCGCATCTCCTCTGCTTTCGCTGGGAGGCCCGCTTTCATGTAGGCGTTCGCGGCCTTCGCAAGCGCCTCGGGAGTGATGGCATCATCAGAGAAGATCTGGCTGACGACCTGATAGTCGGCAGCCGCAGCATCCCAGTTGCGCTGGGCTGCTGAGATGTCTCCTAGAAGAATGCGGGCGCGTGCATTGGTCAGACCTTCTTTCTGCAGCCGCAGACTGAATTGAGCACTCTCCAGCGCCTTGGGGTAATCTTTCAGGCAGAGATAGGCACGGGCTGACTGGAGATGGCCGTATGCCTGGTCGCTGGGGCGCACAGCCTGCTGGATGTAAATGGCAAAGGCAGCAGCGGCATCTGCATGGCGGGAAAGCTCCATCCGGCAATCGCCGAGGATCCGCCAGGCTTTTGTCACGAGAGCACCGGGGTTCTCTGGATCAGCAATATGGCTGAGAAACAGTTCCGCCCGCTCGTAGTCTTCCTCAGCGTGCAGCTTAGCCCCTAGATATTGAAGGATCTCAGGAGCGATGTCAGGTTTCGCTTCTCCCGGAGCTGCGTTCAGCTTGAGATACCGTGTGGCTTCCGTCGCAAGTTCGCTGATCTGCTCCTGCTGGTAATGACAGAGAGCGAGCCTCAGGGTGGCGCGTAGCTCATAGCGGGCATCAGCTTCGCGCGCCGTCCGGAAGCTGGGAATGGCCTTGGCAAAGTCGCGCTCGGAGAAAAAGCTCATGGCAATCCAGTAGTTCGCCTCCCCCTTGGCAGCAGAATCCGGGTAGGCGTCCAATAGGCTCTGATAGCTTGCCCGGTAGACTGGTGGTTTCTCATGCTGAGCCGAGAGGATGGCGGCCTGGTGCAGGGCGAATTCGCGATCGGGTGAATCGGGGTAGTCCTTTGCTAGAAGCTGGAAATCCTCGATCGCGAACTTCCATTCCTTCCGCTCTTTGTGGGCGAGAGCACGCTTGGCCAGTGCAGATGGTCGCAGTTGGTGGTCGGGGAACTGAGTGATCAGCTTACGGAGGGTTTTGATGCCGTCTGCCAGCTGATCGGACTCGATCTGCGACCAGCCCATTTTATACATGCGCACAGGATGAAATTTTTCGTCGACTTTCGCCGGTGAAACTTTGCTGTAGGTGCTGGCTGCCGATTTGAAAGACTTCTTCGCGAGGTCGGGCTTGGCCTCTTGAAGGCGGGAAGCCTGACTGAAATAGTATTCCGCCAGCATTAGGTAGGAGAGGTCAATATAGGGGCTGTCCGCAGCGGTTTTTTTTGTTCGCTTCACGTAGTCCTCGACCCGGGTCGGGAATCCGCTGATAGACTGATCGTGCATGATCTGAATCGCCCGGTAGCCCGCCTCTACGGCGGCTTCGGATTCTGGAGCCATCTTGTAAACCATGCCAAAGACGCGCAGAGCATCTGGCTGCGCGCCTTTTTTCCGGAACGAGTTACCCACGAGCAGGAGCACTTTGGCTCGCTCCTCTGGAGATTGTTTGAGCGGCCCCATGTTGTAGAGGCCGATCACGCGATCGTAATCCTCGGCGCTGTATGCGTTGTAGATAGCACCGACCTGCGCCAGGCCCTTCCACGGTCCGTCTGAGGCTAGCTGGAGAGCGGCGCTCAGGTATTTCTCGCTTGTTTCCAGATCGCCGTTTTCCGAAGCCATCAGACCAGCGCGGACGAGCGCTTCCTCCTGGATGGCCGGTACCTCTGACTTGGTCAGGCTCTCGAATTTCGCGAAGGCCTCGTCTTTCTTCCCCTGGTCGAAGAGCAGGCGGGCCATCTCGAACATGACCGTTTCGGCGAAGGGGTTTTCCTGCCCCTCGGGCACGAGCGCATCGATCTTCTGGTAGGCTTCTAGCGCTTTTGCCGGCTGATCGCTCTGCTGAAAACTGCGTGCCAGGGAGAAAGCGGACTGCAGCTTAATCTCCGGAATGGTCAGCTCCTGAACCGCTTTTTCAAAGACGGGGATCGCCTCCGCAAAGTTGCCGCTTTCGTATTGGAAGACTGCGACTCGATAGGCTGCTGAGCCGACGAATGGCCCGGTCTTGTATTTGGTGATGATGTGGGAAAACGTCTTCAGTGCATCCTCGATCTGGCCGACTTCCAGATAGCACTCTCCCATACGGAACCACCCAGCCTGAATGTTCGGGCTGTTGGGGTGCTCCTGGACGAATTTCTGGTATTGCTGAGCAGCGAGGGGGAATTGTTTCTGTGAAAACAGCAGATCAGCATATTCCAGATGAGCTTCCTTCTGCTGGGCCGGCAAAGGGGCTAGAAGAAACGCGCAGGCCAGCGCAGCAAGCAGGCGGCCGAGCAAGCGGAGCCCTGCGAGACCGAAAGCTGTCGAGGAAAGGGGCATCTTCATGATTCGGCGCTACTCGGGCTTCACCGTGGCAAAGGCCACATTCCAGATGCCGGCTCGTTTGATATTGTCGAGGACGGTAACGATGTCCTGGTAGGGCGTCTTCTGATCTCCTCGAAGAATGACTGCCTGATCCGGGAAGCTCTCGGAGATGGACTGCAGCTTTTCCGAAAGGGTCTGAGTAGTGATTTCCGCCCCATTCAGGACGATCGTCCCGTCCGCGCGGACGTTGACGATGATTTCGCCCACCTGACGATCCGTGTTTTCCGCATTTTCAGCAGCGGGCGTCGACACCGAGATGTCGCGCTCGAAGCGAGCAGATTTCCAGGTGACGATGAAAAAGATCAGGAGCAGAAAGACCACATCGATCATCGGCGCGAGTTCGAGCTCGGCGGATTGCTGACGGTTTTCGCGGAATTTCATGACCTTCTTTCTGTAAGCGGTGGGCCTGGTGAGGTTTCGTTTACGGTAGATGTGATCGCCTACTCAGCGCCGGACTGGCCTTCGCGGCGGGCGGATGCCCGATTGTTGGCGCGCTTATACTGCGCTGCCAGCAGAGCCATGATGTGAGTGGTAGCGGCCTCCATCTCGGCGATGAGTCGCTGCACTTTTCCTCGGAAGATCGAGTAGAAAACGAGCGATGGGATGCTGACGACAAGGCCCGCCGCCGTCGTGCCAAGCGCCTGAGCAACGCCGGGTGCCAGCTCCATGTGCTGCACGCCGGAGGAGCTGCCCATCTCGTTGAAAGCCCGGATCATCCCGATGACGGTCCCGAATAGGCCGACCATAGGGGCAACGCGGCTGATGTCGTTGAGATAGCTGATGCGGTTATTGAGAATACTCGCCTGGCGGGACCCCTCGGCCTCGGTGACCTCGCGCACTTCTTCAAAGCTGGCGGTCGGGTTCTTTGTGGCAAAATCGAGTGTCTTAAAGACGATCCGCGCGATGCATTGATTCTCGCGATTGCAGACGGAGATTAAGCCCAGGTAGTCCTGCTTGCGGATGAGGGCGTCTGCTGAGTTCATAAAACGGTGACTGACGATCGAGCCACGGCGTATGGTGAATGTGTAGAAGACAATGAGGATAACAGCGAGGAACGAGAGGATCGCCAGCGGGATCATCAGGAAGGGACCACCCTCCATGAGGTATTCCAGGATCGTGTCAGTCCCGCTTTTCTCGGTTGCTTCGGCACCGTCCTGAGCGAAGGCCTGTCCAGAGAGCAGTGCTATGGCGGAGCTGAGACCCATCAGAAACAATCGGAGGCTTCGGGCGAATGAGAGAGACAGGTTCATACGATCTTGAATATTGCGAGTCAGAAAACAGTGGGCAGGGGAGCCGCCGCAGACGGCGCAATACCGCACGAAAGCCTGATTTCAGCAACCCTTTGTTTTAGACGAACACGCGCTGGACATTTGCTTCACAGTTTGCTTTTCTCTTACTCTGCATTTCGTAGCGACCGCGCATGCTCCCTGATCCGGCCCAAACTCAAGAAGAACCAACCGATCTCCCACCGCTCCTGGTGGCGAATCCATGGATGGAGCGTGGTGGGGCGGAGGCGATTACTGCCTGGACTCTGCAGGCGCTCCAGCGGGACTTTCGTATCACCTTTGCTACCGCCGCAGGAGTGGATTGGGTGGCCCTAAATCAGGCTTACGGATCAGCGGTTGATCCGCAGCGGATTCAGGTCGCAGTCCTCGAAACGGCAGCGCGCCTGACCCCTGAGGGAAAGGCGACGATCCAGCAGCGCGCCGCGTTCGAAAAGCGCCTGATCGAGGAGGTTGCGCCTCGCTTCGATCGCTGCATGAGTGCCTACAATCCCCTGGACTTCGGTCGTCCCGCTATCCAGTCGATCGGAGACTTTACCTTCAGCGAGCGCATGACGAAGCAGCTTTACTCGCTGGGTGAGGAGAAATTCCGTCCCAAGTCCAGCCTCGTGCGAAGAGTCACGAATGCCAGCGGGAAAAATCATGCGGACAGCACGCGGATTCTTCAAAACCCCTACGGACAGGTGATCGCGAATTCTGATTGGACGGCCGACATGCTGAAATGGGAGTATGGCTTGCATGATGTGCCTGTCATTGCGCCACCGCACGATTCTGACGGGGGGACATCTGATCGTGTGAAGAACCCTCGCCGGTTTGCCTGTATGGGGCGCGTTTCACCCGAGAAGCGCTGGGAGGTGGTGATTCGGGTGCTCTCTGACTTGCGAGCGGCTGGCTATCCCCTAGAGTTAACATTCCTAGGCGTTTTTGATGACTCGCCCTACTCGAATTTCATTCGCAGTCTGATCGAACCACGTCACAATTGGATTTTTGTGCCCGGTTTCGTTTCTCAGGGTAACAAGCTGAACTATCTAGCCGAGGCTAGCTTCGGAATCCACGCCTGCGACAACGAGGCCTTCGGAATGGCGGTGGCTGAGCTGGCTGCTCATGGATGCGTGCCCTTCGTTCCGGCATCCGGTGGCTCTCGTGAGATCGTGCCCATGCCCGAGCTCCAGTTTCGTGATGAGCAAGACGCGAAGGTGAAAATTGCAGCCCTCCTGCAAAATGAGGAGCGGGCAGGCGATCTACGGCAGATCCTCAGCAAACGAGTGCAACGCTATCAGGGAGCTGAGTTCGTTGAGCGGATGCGTGATCTGGTCGTCTCCTTTTTCGAAAGTCGCTACGCCGTGGCCGGTCGCCGCGGAGCCCAGCTCGACTACATGACGGTGGATTGAGTCTATCCCCGCCCGCTTGCGC
>JAHDFZ010000291.1 GCA_020627905.1 Verrucomicrobiota bacterium | reverse complement strand
TCCTCGGCAAGTTCCTCGTCTGTCGGTTCGCGACCCAGTTCCTCACTGAGAACCATGGCGACTCGGCGCATCTTCGAGATCTTGTCTACCATATGGACGGGCAGACGGATCGTCTTACTCTGGTTGGCGAGGGCACGCTTGATCGATTGTTTGATCCACCAGGCTGCATAAGTGGAGAGCTTTCCACCCTTATTCGGGTCGAAACGTTCCACCGCTTTCATGAGACCGATATTGCCTTCGGAAATCAGGTCAAGAAGGGGAAGGCCATAGTTGGCGTAATCCTGCGCAATCTTAACAACGAGGCGCAGGTTGGCCTTGATCATGTGGGCGCGTGCCTCTTTATCGCCTTTTTTGATCCGGTCAGCCAGTTCGACCTCTTCTTCGCGAGTAAGCAGGGCCGTCTTCCCGATCTCCCTGAGGTAGATCTTGATGCCGCCATCCATTTCGAGGTTTGCCATGCTGTAAAATTACGTAAATCGAGGTTGTAAAGGTGTGTAAACAAAAGCAGCCGGTATCAAACGACACGGCTGGAGCTGCAGACCGCTTGAAGCAAACTGCATTCCATTCTTCTAGTAGACGAGCTGAGGGCCGAAATTTTTCGCTTCTTTTTCGGAAAGAAGCTTCTCTTAGTTATGTGGGACTTCGGCACGTTTTCTCTAAAGCTCAATCGCTGTTGGCACGCTTGTAAAGAAATTCTATCGATTGTCAAGAAAGGAATCAAGGAAACATCTTCTCGCGCGTCACGCCAACAGCGGCGACTGGAAGAGAAAGCGTTCCTCTTTTTCAAAAAATCATCACTTTGCGGATCGGTGGGCGGATCTGCTTAGGTGAAAATTTAGTAAAAACCACCATAGAGAGGGATGCTTACTTGACTTATTTAGGAAATCTTTATAATTTCGTAAAATCTATAATTATTAGGAATTAAACAAGATTTTCAATCATCCCCATGAAGTGCCCAAAATGCTACCGACCCGTCGATGCCGAGGCACATCGGTGTTACTCCTGCGGCTATTCCGTTTCGGTGTCACGAGCGCGTTTCGGCGGTGGCGATCAGTCCTGTTTACTGGGGAAAATCCATGATAATTCGCATCGTATGCGCATGGGGGAGCGGGAGCGGGTCATGAAGCTGATTTCTCGTCTGGAGTTCAAATTTCCCCAGCTGCTTTTCTGCACCTACCTACAGGAGGTCCCGGAGGGGATTGAGCTGTCGGAGGTGGGTTTTTGGCTGTTAAACCACGCCCGTATCGACGGTGCGGGAGCGTGTCGACCAAATGAGAATGCCGTTCTCATTCTGGTCGACCCTCAGCGCAAAGAAATGGGAATGTCCCTCGGTTATCGTGCTGAAGCCCTCCTGAAAGAGGATCGTATGCTCAGACTGCTCGCAGATGCGCGTAGTGCCCTGATCCATGAAGAGTATGGAAAAGCGATCGAGCAGGTCTTCTTACGCGTCGGCAAAGATCTTAAAAAACGTGCCGCGAGATGCGTCGCATGTCCGCCGAGCAGCTTGAGCAGACCTTCCAATCACAGAACCCATCGGTCGTGACCCTGCCTGCGTGGGAGGGTTCCACCGAGCGAGATGAATCACCCCTGCGGCTGCAGACAGCATAAATGCCAAACTGGTCACAGATCCGCAGCTCTTCCTTCCTAGCGAAGTCGTTTTCTTTCGGCTGTCGGCACCTTTGGGTTCGCCAGGTGGTGGCATTTTGTCTGGTCGCCATCCTCGGCGTCGGGTCAGCCTTCGCTGCGAAGGTGACCCTTCCAGCCTGGGATAGAGACGATCACAAAAAGATACCTACTTTCTAGGGGGCGGACTCTGGCCACAGGCGCTCACACCCAATGTGGCCAAGGCGAAAGCGAACGACCGGAAGTTGGGGGGAGCCTTGTTGACGATCGTTGATACGACACCAGAAAAGCCGAAAAAGATCGAAGGCGTGCGGCCGATCTCTGCGGAGACGATGGCCCGCGTGTCTGAGCTGAGCCGTGCCATGGACAATCGTGTGGCAACGGCCGAAGTTGCTGCCGTCAAAGCGATCGCACCCGAGAGTGAAGCGAGCACGGTCGCTAGCGAGCCCGCTTCCCTCGACCCAGCCAAGCTTTACGGCCCTCAGGGGCTGGTCATCGCAGCGCCTGAATCAGTTTCCGAGATTCCAGATACCCAAAGTGAGGATAATATAGCTCTAGCGGAAACGACCAACTCCGCAGCCATTGCGGGAGAGGAGCTAGCCGCTCTTTCTGAAGAACTGGGCCTCGCCGTTGCGGAGTTGAGGAAGCTGCAGCAGGCACGAGAACTATTGGCTCTTGGCCCTCCTACCGTGCAGTCCTTGATCGACATCTTTGGTCCAGCTCCTGCGACCGAAACCGTGGCCCTTGCCGAGGTTGAGCCGCCAGCCTTCCCTGAGCCGGAGCCAGAGGTTGCTATGGCCCCGCTGCCGGTCATCGAAGGAGAGTTGCGTGATCTCTATTTCGCGACCGCTCCGCGGTTGGCCTTGTTTGATCCCCAGCGTCTGCTGACTGAGCAAAAATCGATCGACATTGATCGATTTCTTGATTACCACCGTGAGGAGGCCAGCGTCGGGATCCAGCTGATGGTATTCGGTCAGGAACAGAAAGTGCCCTCTGATCTGAATCTGCAATCTCTCCACAAACAGTGGTTTGCTGAGAAGCCAACGGTGCTGATGACTTACCATCTCCAGGCACCGGAAAAAACTCAGCTGGTTTACAATGAGTCCATCCTCTCCGCTCTGCCACCGGAGATTTTTGAGCGCATGCGTTCAGCATCGGTGCAGGCCGGGAAGGCAGTGGAGAATGCTCCCGATCAAGTCGAGAACATGGCTATCGAGCTCAGCTACCAGCTCTACTGGCTCAATGAGTTGATCTCGCGTGATGCGTCTGCCGAGGAAGCACTGAGCGAGGCTCGTGCCCAGGAGGAAGCCTCCCAGGTGGCGGTTGCTGTCGTTGAGCGCCCAAGCCTGCGCGAGCAGCTGGAGCAGGCCGCTGCCAGATTTTCACCCATGATGCTGGCGCTCATCGCCTCTTGCGGAGTGGCTTTCGTCCTCGTCCTCTTTGCCATGAGCCTCTGGTGGCGGCGGCGCGACCCCATCGGTGGCAAGCCTGTGCTCTTCCCCGAAATCACTCCGCTGACCCGCCTAGGCGGCGAGGCATCCGGCGGTGGCTACTGTGGCGTGTCGTTTGACTATCGGGATTGATATGAGGGCAAGCCACTGCTGTTGAAGATGCGAGAGAGATACAAAACGATGAGAGTGGGGTTCTTTAAATCAGTGTTCCTCCTCTTTGTGTTCGTCGGAATTTTCGATTTACGATCGGAAGAGATCCGCAAGGTGTCACACTACTTTTCAGGAAAACGAGCGGGCACTTCGTTTTACGGCACCCAATTCGCCTACTCATGGGTATACGCTCCCTACGACGGTCGAAATCCTAAACAGTGGGTTGGGGGTGACTCCAGAATACCTCGTTTTGTCGTGGAAGAGCTTTCGCTGACGCTGAATGGTGAGGAAGTCGCAATTCCAAAGACTGCTTACGAAGACTTTTTCAGTCCCCACGTTCAGGGTGGAACACCATCGATTGTCGAGGACTCGCAGTTTCTTTACCTTGTTTTTCTCCTCTCGGATGGAGCAGGCGCGGCCAGGGTGTATCTCAAGTTC
>JAHDFZ010000290.1 GCA_020627905.1 Verrucomicrobiota bacterium | reverse complement strand
GGTCTGGCGTGTAGATCGGGTTACCGGTCGTCGGGTCAATGGTAACCGTCCCGGATCCGCCAGGAGTGACGCCGGAGATGGTCAGGGTGTCGCCATTCGGATCGCTGTCGTTATCCAGCAGATTGCTGAAGGTAAACGGTCCACCATCCCGCTGAACGGTGCCGCTATCGTTAGTCGCGGAAGGCGCTGTCGCTGTAGTGCCCCCCCCGGTTCCACCGCCAGTCCCCGTCCCACTTCCGGGAAGGTTTTCGCCGAGGTCCGCTCCGCCGAGACCGTCGCCACCAGCTGCAGCACCTGGTGTGCTGCCTGTTGAAGTTGGAATGTCCTGCGAGAGCCTGGGGCCCTCGTTGAAACCGATGTATTGAACATTGGAAAAACGCATCAGCGTGTAGCCGGTGCCGGAAGCCCCCACTCCCGCGCCGGGCAGCTCGGTGCCTAGAGGTTTGAATTCGTAGCTGTCGGCGGAGGTGACCCCTGGACCATCAGCAAGGCTCGCACCATCGCGAGTTGGAGCGAGGATTAGCTGGAGATCGTTGTCGGGGAAGGAATCGTCCGGTTCCACCTTCAGAGAACCGCTGTAGACGCTGTCTTCGCGAACGTTGACAGTGATCAGCTCCGTGGTGCCGCCATAGCTGAAAAAGTTATTGATCGTCACATCGTAGCCATCCGGAGTGGTGATGATGAGATCTTGACCGGACTCACGAATCGTCGTTTTCACGGGATTGCCGTTTTCATCAACGACAGCGATATCGAGGTTTTCGCTGGCGTTGAGCTGTGGCTCTGCGCTGGCATCAAGTTTCTGCTCGTCGCCATTTGGTTTGCGGATGATTACTTTTGTCATGGGATTAAAGGAAATGACTGCATTACCCCATCAATCTAAACACGATGGTTCATTACAGTGTAGCACTCTATACAGATACACTCATCCTTGTATTAGTCACAAAGAAAAGCATGATTTTAAGACATTTTTTGCAAATTATCCGCCTCAACCGACAAGCCTTGATAAGTCCCAACCCTTTTGACTAAGCCCTCGAGAAAATTAAGCGGACATAAGACTGGATCTCACATCTCCAAGGCGTGATGCTTTCGCCACCAACCATGAGCATTTATTCACGCGACTACATGAGAGATCCCGGTTCTCCCCTGGATCGGCTTCGTCAACCGAGCCGCTGGAGCCCCATTGGGTGGATCATCGCCATCAGTGTCGCATGGTTTGTGGTAGACTACTTCTTTCTCCGATCACAGGGATTGCATCTGGGGTTTCTTTCCTGGGAGACTCTCAAAACGGGACAAGTCTGGCGGCTCTTTTCTCACCCTTTCACCCACGAGGTCCCATTCACGGCGCTTTTTTCTCTGCTTGTGCTGTTTTTTGTCGGCAGGCTTTTCGGGGCCTTCGCAGATAGCGGCCTGATTCTGCGGCTGTTCCTGACGGGAGCCCTCCTCGGCGGACTCGTCCAGGTGCTCGTGAGTGCGGTGGTGCCGCCCTTGTCAGCCCCTATCATGGGAGCTGGGACCGGTGTAGCGGCAATGATCGGCTACCTCGGGCGAAAAGTGCCTTTTGAACAGATCCGCTTACTCTTATTTTTCGTGATCCCAGTAACGTTCAAAGTGCGAACCCTGTTTCTGATCGTTCTCTGCCTAAATGCCGTGCTGGCGATCTGGCAGTTGGCCGGTGGCCCGCCATCTAGAGGAGCTCTGGGCAGCCTCGCAGCGCTTGGAATTGGTTTTCTAATGGTCAAACATCCCTCCCTAGGACTACCAGCTGTCCGGATCCTACGCGATGAAGGTTCCAGACTCAGCTCACCAAAGCGGAAACCTGCCAAAAAGCAGAAGAAGCCGAAGCCAGGCTCCTTTGTCTCTCAGGACATCGACTCGATTCTAGACAAGATCAATGAAGAGGGATTCCAGAGCCTGACTGACGAGGAGCGAGCTGTGCTGGAAAAGGGTAGTCAAAAGCTCTCAAAACGCCTTGATAAAGGGGAACGAAACTCGTAACGGCAGTCTCTCATGGATCCCCTGACAGCAGAACACAAAAGCCGACGCGGCGCCGCATCGACAACCGCCCTCATTCTGGGAATTCTAAACTTCATCCTTCTGATTGCTCTGCTAGCAGGAGCCGGATGGGTGTGGTCAACAAATCAGAAATGGAATGCTGTATTGCACGAGCTGACAGACCAGCCGAACCTGCGATTGGTCGACGCGCAATGGACAGGCTTTTTCAATAGACACCTTGTCACCTGGTTCGATGGCAGCGGGAATGACGTGCAGACAGCCATTGAGGAAGCGCTATCCAATAACGGTCTGAGGACCGAGGATATCACCCTCACCATGCTGCCTGCTCACTTGCCAGAGTCCTCAGCTGCACAATCTCGTGCGAGCGAGCAGGAGGCTCTGGCTGAAAAGCAGGCGGCGGAGATAGCTGCACTCAGCCAGGAGTTGGCCGCAACAGAACAAGCATTAATAGAACGTCAGGGCATCGATTATGAGCGGCTTTCGCAAAAACTTCTCAAAGCCCGCTTTCCAGAGGAAATGGAAGACGTCCGGATTGAGATCGACGGGAAACGGTGGATCATGAAAGGAGCCATATATGAGCCTGAGCTGGCCACTTTCCCCAGCCGGGTCGCTAAATTTCTCGAAGGGGTGGACCTTGATCTGTCCGAGATCGAAAATAAAACGGCAAGCCGTATTGCAGATCTCTCAGCTGCACTCAGCAAGATCGATCTCTCGCAGAACGATCCCGCCCATCAGGCGCGGGCGAAACGCCTGATGCAGGATGTGCTCTGGGTATACGCCCGATCGGAGAGGTCGGAGCCTCAGTTCCAGCTCGTCGTCCAGCACACCTCAAATGATTCAGCAGATTCACTGGCTCAATCAGCCCAGACTGCCGTTACATCCGGAGAGTTTGCGGTGACGATGGATCAGCTCAGGAAATCTGAGCGCATCCTTGTGGATGATAGCCCACGCGTTTCCGTGAGAGTCGTTCAGATTGCTGCCGCGCAGTGATGGTGACTCCTACTGTCCGGGATCCTGCTCGCGGGCGGATCCGGTCCAGAAGGCGCGCGCTTCTCTTTTGAGCTGCTCGGGGTCGACGCCGGCATTGATTTGATCCTCTGAGGGCTCCCCCTCTGGATCAGGCAGGTCTTCCGGCTTCATCAGCTCCCCGTGACCGTCTACGAAGACGGCGATAATGTGTTTATTGTTCCGACGCTCCTCGGCAGTTTCTCTGATGAGGTCGATATCTTCCTGATAGATAACGTTTTTCTCTGAGCAATCGATAAAAAGCATCGTGCGCGACGGCTCGTCGATATTGGAGAGCGATTTCTCGGTTAGAAAGAGATCAGACTTGCCAAGAGTCCGGTAAATGCGGTCAGGGAGAATGCTCGCATTCATCGCATAGCTGTGAAAGTGCAGGTCCTCCTCGTCGCGTTTGTTTTTCACTGACTCCGTGCTGACGAAGACAGTGCCCTCCAAGTGACTACCGTCTTCATCATAGGTATACCCAGCCACCGTGCCATCAGTTTCGGCGGTTGCGGAGTCGCCCTCACCGTCTTCGTCGGCGCGGGGCTCAGAGACTTCTTCCAAGACTACAGCTCCGAAGACCGCTCCATCCAGCCATTGACTATCTTCCCCACCGAAATCCCAAAACTTCGGAAAGAAGCGGTC
>JAHDFZ010000289.1 GCA_020627905.1 Verrucomicrobiota bacterium | reverse complement strand
CGGCCTGTGGCTGGAATGAGAACGGGCGACAGCATTCTGCGGCATCCCAGAAGACCGCCAATGCATTAAGAGGAGCCAGCAGTTGCTCGGCTGCGTGCGCGGCCCCGGCTTGTGTCTCCAGCTTCGGGTTTCCATGGAGGAAGGTGTCTACGCCGCAACTTTTGACATTCTCCCGCCAGATTTCATCAGGATCGAAGAGGTAGGATACAACGACATCGAAACCGGCGAAGAAGCTGCTCCAGCGCAGTGGCAGATCGCTTTTGGCCCGGGCGCGGGGGATGAAGAACTGCGCCAGCTCCGGATCCTCCAGAGCATGCACCTGATCGACTACTCCTGCCGCTACTCCCAGCTCGGCGATTTTCGGATAACCCAGCAGATGGATTTCGTTCTCCGGATACGCCTCACGAAAGGCGCGTATCGCTGGAAGTGTGAGGACGAAGTCGCCGACAGCTCCGCCGCGGACGAATAGAACCTTACCCTTAGCCATCTCACTTTGACATGAGATTCTCGATCTCATCGGCCTCTATGGGGATGTTCGCCATGAGATCGATGACACCACCATTCTCCTCACTCCGCACCCAGACATTGTTCTCGAGCCGAATGCCGAAGCCTTCGTCCGGCAGGTAGATGCCCGGCTCGATCGTCAGCAGCATGTCCTCCTCGATCACCGCCTCAGCAGGTGTGACATCGTGAACATCCAGCCCCAGACTATGAGAGGCGCCGTGCATGAAATATTTGCGATAGCCTCGTTTCATTTCCGGCACCTCTTCGGCGCGTTCCTCGTCGACGATCGAGCGTTCCAGCAGCCCCAGGCCGATCAGTTCCTCCTCCATGCCGCGCGCTACCTCGATCTGATATTCCTCCCGTAGCTTCTTGCCCGGCACCAGCCATTCGTCGCGACACCGTTTGAGGATCCGCAGCACCGCATCGTAAACCGCCCGCTGTCGTTCGGTGAAGCGCCCGTTCACCGGGACCGTTCGGGTCATGTCCGCATGATAGCCACCGTATTCCGCGCCGATGTCCATAAGGATCAGATCCCCCTCCTGGCAGACCTGATCGTTAGCCAGGTAGTGGAGAACGTTCGAGTTCCCTCCTGCTGCCACGATCGGCTCATAGGCGAAACCCCTCGAGCCACCTCGGACGAACTCATGGAGAAACTCAGCCTCGATCTCATACTCCAGCACGCCGGGCTTGATCATCGACAGGGCTCTGCGGAAGCCCTGTTCCGTCAGATCGCAGGCTCGTTGAGAAAGCTCGATCTCGGGAGGCTGCTTCGCCACTCGCAAGCCATCGACCAGCGGGGCCAGCCGTCGGTAGGATAAGTGGGGAAATCGCCTCTGCATCCATCGACGTTCCCGCTCCGTCTGGCCGAATTCCGGGGGGGCGCTGCTGCGGGCATGTTCGTTGTGGTAAAGGAAGCACTCGGAGAAGTCCCGCGTCATCCTCGTGAGAACCGCCTCTCGTTGGTCATTCCAGAACACCGTCTGGATGCCCGAAATTGCTGTCGCCTCCTCTTTTGTAAATTTATGTCCCTCCCACACCGCGATGAACTCTGAGGTCTCGCGGAGAAACAGGATTTCACGCATCGTAGGATCGGGATGCCGGGGGCAGAGGAGCAGCGTCGACTCCTCCTGATCGATTCCCGTGAGAAAGAAAAAAGAACTTTCCTGCCGAAACTGCCTTGAGCCATCCGCGCTGATCCACGGCACGTCTGCCGATTGCATAAGGACAAACGATTGATCGCCAAGGCCTTGGGCAAGTCGAGAACGATTATCGGCGAAAAAATCAGCAGGCAACCGGGCAGAGCGAGTCATCATTTAACCAACCAAACGCATCCTTAGCTGATGCACAAGCCACCGTATGATGTATAAGTGTCGAGTGGGAGGTCTTCGGTAGCGGTCAAGCTCAAGTAGCGGAGCTGTCGAGACGTTCTTCAATTTTGTCCCGAACCAGAGACCAAAGACCTAAAACCCCATTTTATGTCTAGCGAGCAGCAGACCGTCATCGTGGCGGATAACGATCCCGACTTTCTCGAGTGGGTGCAGAAGCACCTCAGCGCTGACAGTGTCGACATCTTTGTCACGTCCTCATCGGATGAAGCGATGAAATGGTTCAAAGAGAAGAAGGCGGATCTTCTCATTGCCGACTTCAACCTCCAGCCGCTCGATGGCGTAGCGGTGCTCAAGAAAACGCGGCTCAGCTTCCCCAATGCCATGGTCATTCTGACCGGCACCGTCAGCTCGACCAATGCCGTCATCGACGCCATGCGCATCGGTGCCTTCGATGTCCTGCGCAAGGAATCCATTCACTTCGAGCTGCGCCAGGTGGCCGAGCAGGCCCTGCAATCGGCCGAGCAGATCAAGAGGGCGTCGAAAAATGACGATTCCGGCGCCATCAGCGCCCCGCAACCGGCGGATGACCTGATTATCGGTCGCTCGCCGGCCATGCAGGACGTCTACAAGATGATCGGGCGCGTGGCTCGTGCTGACGTCCCCGTCCTCATCACAGGCGAGAGCGGAGTCGGCAAGGAAGTCGTCTCAAATGCCGTTCATCAGTTTTCCCGGCGCAACAAAGAGGAATACGTTGCGATCAACTGCGCCGCCATCCCCAGCAACCTTCTTGAGAGCGAGCTCTTCGGCCATGAGAAAGGCTCCTTCACCGGGGCCATGAGCCAGCGGATCGGTCGCTTTGAGCAGTGCGACAATGGCACCCTCTTCCTCGATGAAATCGGCGATATGCCGCTGGAAGTGCAGAGCAAACTGCTTCGCGTGCTGCAAACCGGGGAATTTTCCAGGGTGGGGGGGAACCAGACCCTGCAGAGTAATGTCCGCATCATCGCGGCCACCAACAAACACCTGGAGGAGGAAGTCGAGAACAACAGCTTCCGTGAGGATCTCTTCTTCCGGCTCAACGTTGTCCGCGTCCACATCCCCCCTCTGCGTCGGCGAGTCGAGGACATCCCCCTCCTCGCCCAGCACTTCCTGCAGCGTCAGAGTGAAAAAGGCAAGCTGCGCTCCATGCAGTTCTCCCAGGAGGCCATGCAGCTGCTCGAGTCCCATAACTGGCCGGGCAACGTCCGCGAGCTGGAGAACACCATTCAGCGCGCTTGCGTCCTTGCTACCGGCAATGTCATCATGCCCGCTGATCTGCCATTGACCGATGCAGGCGAATCCCGCAGCGAGCGCGACGAGGCCGAGGAGCGCCTTCTCCGCAGTGCAAGACGCTTTCTCCAGGCAGCGGAAAAATCAGAAGGGAAAGTCACCGCCCTGCAACTCGCCGAGGAGTATCTCAAAAAAGTATCTCGGAAGACGGAGGCATCCTGAGCCCCGACTTGTCGGGGCGACCGCGCCTCTGGCGCTTGAGGCGCTTTGCGCCGCCCGGCAGCTTCCTGCCTCAAGCACTTTTTTGATTTCCTAACGCCCCAGTTCGTCTAGACTCCACTTCACCTATGAAAACCCTCCGAAATCTATCACTCCTTCTCGCAATCACCGCATTCGGCACCTTCGGTCTCCCGAATCAGCTGCACGCTGAAACGAGCTCCAAGAAGAAAACATCCAGCTCTTCTTCCAGCTCCAAGAAAAAGACATCCAGCTCCTCTTCGAGCTCCAAGAAAAAACCTTCAAAACCCTCTTCCAGTTCCAAAAAGAAGAGCACGAGCTCGTCTACCAAGCCCTCAACAAGCTCTTCTACCAAGAAAACGAGCGAG
>JAHDFZ010000288.1 GCA_020627905.1 Verrucomicrobiota bacterium | reverse complement strand
CACTCAAGATCACCTACCCCAACAACCTCGATCTAGGCGAGGACCGCACGCCGGACCTGCTTGGGCTCGACGATCGAGTGCGGGAAGACTACCTCTTTTCCTACCTGCTGGATGTCGAAACTCGTGGACACCTGCTCAACCTCGACCAGTTCCGCGATCCCTGGGGCTCTCAGCTGAAAATCCATGATCCCCACACCGGGCGGGGAGAGGCGCGGCCCGTTGATCTCATCGAGACCTTTCATTACCTCCTCGGCCTCACGGTCGGTGATATCCGCGTGCAGGGGACAAAAGACAAGCCGGGCGCCTTTCTTACCATTGAGGGAAATGCTCCCAACGGTGATGCCGTGCTCATCATCTGGCGTCGACTGGAAACGAACACCACTGTCGACGAGCGTCACGCCATCGACTGGCCTGTCACGGATAACCAGGACCTGAAAGCCTTCGCAGCCGCCCGTCGCATCAACCCTGCCGATACCGAATACCACTCCATCTACATCAACGGCGATCACACGCTGGAAGACCCGAACTCAAAGATCCAGTGCATCGAGGAAGTCTTCTACGAGCGCATGTTCGCCAACACCGGGAATCCTGAGGATTAAGGATTATGGAGAATTCAGGTGAAATGATCCTCTACGAGACGGAGGACGGGAGCAGCCGGATTTTCCTGCGGGTGGCTGAAGAGACCGTCTGGCTGAGTCAGCTTGAGATGGCTGAACTGTTTGATGCGACGAAGCAGAATATTTCACTGCATCTACGAAACATCGTTGAAGAAGGTGAATTAGAGGAAAAGTCAGTTGTCAAGGAATCCTTGACAACTGCCGCTGATGGCAAGCGCTACCAGACAAAACTCTATCGACTGGAGGCAATCCTCGCTGTGGGCTACCGAGTCCGCTCGAGGAGAGGTGTGCAATTTCGCCGCTGGGCATCGACAGTGCTCAACGAATATCTCGTCAAGGGTTACGTCATGGATGATGATCGTCTTAAGAATCCAGACGGGCGGCCTGATTACTTCGATGAGATGCTCGAGCGGATACGTGATATCCGCGCCTCCGAAAAGCGCTTCTATCAGAAGTTACGTGAACTCTTTGCGCTCAGCTCTGACTATGACAAGGACGATAGCAGCACGCACAAATTTTTCGCAACGGTGCAGAATCAGCTGCTTTTTGCAGTGACTGAGATGACGGCAGCGGAGATCATATCTGATCGTGCGGACCCAGAAGACGAGAATTTCGGTCTATTGACATGGAAAGGGGCAATCGTGCGGAAAGCTGACATACTGGTCGCTAAGAACTATCTGACTGAGGATGAAATCGATACGTTGAATCGATTGGTGACAATATTTCTCGAAACAGCCGCTTTGCGCGCGAAGAATCGGAAGGAAACACGGATGAGATACTGGTTGGAGAATGCCGGTGAAATCATCCAGTCAAATGGATTTCCGCTGCTGGGCCATGCCGGTAGGATAAGTCATCGGCAGATGGAGCTGGCGCTGGGCTCGCTTTATTCAGAGTTTGATGAACGGCGTAAGCTGCTTGCCGCCGAAGCTGCGGACAAAGTGGATGAGGAGGAGCTCAAGGCTCTGCATGAAAAACTGAAACATCGTCCACCGAGTTAGATCATCCCGTAGGCTTTCCTGGCCACGTTTTTTACACCCATGTCACAAATCAAACAACGCCTCGTCCTCGCTCACTGGATGATTCGCCAGCTGGGCTTCGACGATTACGAGGCGGGCTTTACCGCCGTAAATGAGGCTCTGAAGCAGGCGCGGCAGGGCTGGGATGAGCAGAACGTCTTCCACTACCGCCGGGCGCTGGAGTCGCTGCTGGCTGATGCCCCGGACCGCCAGCTGAGCACGGATGATCTGATCACCTACGACCTGAACATCGTCAGTCACTGGAAGGCGATCACCCGTCTCCGCAATGAGCGCGAGCGCCGTGAGATCTATCCGCTACCGTTCCAGTATCTCATCCTGCTCTTCAGCGAATATTATCTCGACCACTGGACGCGCAGCCGGCGGGATGGCAACGACGATTTGCTCAATCGGCTGAATCAATACCGACGCCGTTTCAACACGCGCTTCGCTGACCTGTCGCCAAAAGATCAGACGCGCATGGAGGTGCCGGAATTCCGCGCTGACGATCTGCACAAGCTGGCCGTGTGGGCCGCCACCGGATCCGGCAAGACGCTGGTGATGCACTGCCAGCATCTGCAGCTGCAGCACTACATCAGAGAGCGAAAGCTGACGCGCGGTTTCAACAAGACCTTCCTCATCACGCCGAACGAAGGACTCTCTGCTCAGCATCTGGACGATCTCCATCTGTCAGGAATCCCCGCGCGACGATTCGATAAGGAGAATCAGAACTCCCTGCCGGGCCTGGAGGACGAGGGGCTGGTAGAGGTGATCGAGATCACTAAGCTGAAGGAGCAGAGCGGCAAAACATCGGTCGACATTGCCGAGCTGGGAACCAATAACGTCGTGCTGATCGATGAGGGGCATCGCGGATTGGGAGGAGATAAGGAGTTTAAGAAACGGCAGGCTCTCTGCTCCTCCGGCTTCTCCCTGGAATTCTCCGCCACTTTCGGACAATCTCTCAATTCTCTCACGGCATCAAAAGCACAGGAGATGGGCGATCTCTACGCGCAGAGCATCCTCTTCGACTACTCCTACAAGCGCTTCTACCACGATGGTTATGGCAAGGAGTTCGAGATCCTCAACTATGACCGCAAGACGGGCGCTCATGCTGGGGAGGTGCAGCACAGCTATCTCATCGCCTGTCTCGCCCGCTTTTTCCAGCAGTGCCGGCTCTACCATGATAAAGAGGCGGTTTTTGATCCTTACCTGCTGGAAAGTCCGCTGATGATTCTCGTCGGCGGATCGGTTACGAGGAAAAAGACCTTCGGTGAGGATGGAAAGAAGGAGGAGAACCGGGAGGCATCTGATGTCATCCAGGCGATCCAGTTTTTCGCCCGCTTCTGCTCACGAGAGGCGGAGGCAGTCGCCGTGCTGGATGACCTGCTGCGGGATCAGCTGAGCTTCGGAGAGGGAGGTGCGGTGTTTGCCCGCGCCTTTCGCTACCTGCGCCAGCAATATCCAGTCACCAGGGAGGGGGCGGCCGCTCGTCTCTATGCGGATATGCTGCAGACCTGCTTTCACAGCGCACACTCAGCACCGCTGCACGCTGATTATTTTACCGGTTCGATCAGTGAGATCGGCCTGCGGGTAGGCACGTCACCGGATTACTTCGGCGTCATCAAGGTGGGTGAGGGGAAAAAGCTCTGGGACCTCATAGCGCAACGCAGCGACGGTGAGGAAGGCTCCCGCAGTCTGGTAGCCAGCGAGCGTGACTTCGGGGTGTCGCTTTTCGATGGGATCAAAGACCCCCGCAGTAAGACCCGCGTGCTCATCGGCGCCAAAATGTTCACAGAGGGGTGGAGCTGCTGGCGGGTCTCAGCCATGGGCCTCATCAATGTTGGTCGTAACGAAGGCTCACAGATCATCCAGCTCTTCGGCCGAGGCGTGCGCCTGAAGGGGAAAGGTTTCGGACTGAAGCGATCCAGCGCTCTTCGCGATGAAGACCATCCGGAGCATCTGATCGAGATGGAGACGCTCAACGTCTTCGGCATCCGTGCAGATTATATGGACACCTTCCGCGAGTATATCGACGAGGAAGGGATCACGAAAGAGAGTGATAAGGTGGAGATCGCCCTGCCGACGAT
>JAHDFZ010000287.1 GCA_020627905.1 Verrucomicrobiota bacterium | reverse complement strand
TTGGGCTGCTCACCTATTCTTTCAAGGGTCTCCTATCCTGCCAGAGCCGCTTCTTCACAGCCCTTAATATCCAGCTTCCCGGAAGCTAGCATAGGGATCGCATCTATCTGGACGACGCTTTTCGGGATCCATAATGAAGGGATACCATCTTCTAACAGTTGCTTCCGAAGCGCCTGCATATCAAGGTCAGGCTCGGCAGAGAGGAGGATGATCGCCTCCCCCTTCGCCTCATCCGGCACGCCAACGACAGCGACCTTCTGCTCGTCATCACCCAGTTTCGCAGCGGCGGTGATCGCTGCTTCGAGGGTCTCATGCGGCACCATCTCGCCGCCGATTTTCGAAAAGCGTGAGAGTCGGCCTTCGATGTAGAGGAACCCATCTTCATCGACGCGCCCCAGGTCACCCGTCATGAACCAGCGCCCCTGTTTGACCTCCTTCGTTTTCTCATCAAGACCCAGGTAGCCTTCGAAGACATTGGCACCGCGGAACCAGATCATTCCGGTTTCATTCAGCGGCAGCGGCTGGTGGGTCTCTGGATCAGTGATGCGAACAGCTAGCCCAGGAACGAACAAGCCGACCGATCCCAGACGACGATTGGCGAGGATGCTGTGACGCTCGTCCTCGTCTGCATCAAGGCTGGGATCGAGAATGTTGAAGTTTGTAACCGGTGCTGTTTCGGTCAGGCCATAGCCTTCGCACACCGGTAGACCGAAGCGCTTCTCGAATGATTCTGCCACTTTCGCAGGAAGCTTTTCGGCTCCCGTGACGACGAGCTTGAGGCTTTTCAGCTGTTCGGGCTGCGCTCTACGGAGATACCCCCGCAGGAATGTAGGTGTAGCCAGAAGGAGGTTGATCTCATATTTCTCGATCAGCTCAGCGAGTTTCGGCACTTCCAGCGGGCTCGGGTAGGTGACGAGAGAGACCCCCTCAATGATGGGATACCACATGGTAGCCGTGCAGCCGAGACTGTGGAAAAGAGGAAGACAGCCTAACACTTTGTCCGTAGTCTTCAGGTTGAGGCGTGTCGCAAACTGATTGACGTTACCCAATAGGTTTTTATGAGAAAGGACGACGCCCTTCGGAGTGCCTGAGCTGCCGCTGGTAAAGAGCAGGACAGCCTCTTTCTCACCCCCTTCTTTCGGCATGCCGATCCAGCTTGCCAGGGTGGAAGCTGAGAAGAGCTTCGAAATTACTAACCAAAAACCAATCGCTGCTTTTTTGGTCGGGAGTAGTTCATCGATTTTGATCAACTGCTCCTCAGGCGGCCAGGCAAAAGAGGAAAGCTTCTGCTGGAATTTGTTAGCGGTAAGAAAGCAGTCCAGATCCGCCTGCTCGATGCAGGAGGCAATGGCTGATTCTCCAGCGGTGAAGTTGAGGTTCACCGGCACCTTGCCGGCGAAGAGGACCGCCAGATTGGAGAGGAGCCCTCCTTTCCCCGGGGGAAGCAGGATGCCGATGCGTTTCTTGTCCGTGCGCTTTTTGAGAATCCGCGAAAAGGCGAGAGCAGCGGCTAGCAGTTTCTCAAAAGGAAGTTCGCTCTCGTCGATTCCTTCGATGATCCGCGCACTGCCAGAATGCATCTTCAGTCCTTTCAGCAGCTCATAGCCGAGGTGGCCTCTCAGGATCGGGCGCTGGGAGAATGCTGTCTCCGAGGCGGCCAGCAGGTTTTCATAGAAATTAGCATGGGTGGCAGATTCCCGGAGGAGGTTTTTCCCAAAGGAGAAAACGATGCGGTCACGGTCGCTCTTCTCCTCGGTAGCCAGCTGGCTCTCATCCGGATGGTCGATGTAGAGAGGAAGCAATGGGGCACCGAGAGAGCAGAGGAACTTGAGAATGTGACTTGGGGTCGTGATGAGCTGTCCTGGTCGCGTCTTGGTAATCCCCGGGATGAAAATGATCACGGCCCGCTGAGCAAGCGCGTCGTGGAGTTCTCTCTGAAGGGGAGCACGGATGGCTTCCTCAGCAGAAAACTCAAGCGCTGCGGTGTCTGCTTTCTCGAGATGGGCATGCAGCAGTTTGTCGTAATCCATGCCGCTCTCGATCAGGTAGATGCGGCGTCGATCGGAAAAGAGCTTTTCGAGATGAAGCAAATCCTCAAAGGAAAGGCGGTTCGCGACGAGCAAGGTTCCCTCCTCGGGAATGTTTGCTTTTCCATGAATCTCGAGATGCGTGCTTTCTATGGCCATGGGTAGGAATGGAGACGAGTTTTATGGCCTTTTCGAGCCATTTGTGTGAATTTGCTTTTCAGCGGCTGAGGATTTTGGGAGAAGCTGAAGATCGCAGGATGACCTGAACTCGACTGCTTCTGAAGCGGAATAGACGATCTGAGCAAAGGAAGCATTCGCGTGTTTCATCCTTTTTTCTTAAAAAACCCCATGAGTGAACCGAAATCAAAGAGTCTGAGCAAACAGGAGTATTGGCGAGCGAACTTAAGCTGGGTGGCCACCCTGCTGACCATCTGGTTCCTTGTGTCCTACGGCTGCGGGGTGCTTTGGGTTGATGCGCTGGATCAGGTGCGCCTGGGCGGTTTTCGTTTGGGCTTCTGGTTCGCTCAGCAGGGGAGCATTTATGTCTTTGTTGCCCTCATCGCCGTTTATGTCGTGGTGATGCAGCGGCTGGATCGGAAATTCCAGGGGTAGGAACGCAAACAAAAAAGCTCTCATTATGGATCCTGTGCAAGCTTGGACTCTCGGCATCGTTGTCGCCACTTTCGCTCTCTACATCGGTATCGCCATCTGGTCGCGTGCTGCCTCGACGGGGGAATTCTTCGTCGCAGGAAAAGGAGTGCCCGCTGTCGCCAACGGTATGGCCACCGCTGCTGACTGGATGAGCGCTGCCTCCTTCATCTCAATGGCCGGTATCATTTCATTCGCCGGTCGAGATGGGGCGAAGTATCTCATGGGCTGGACCGGTGGCTACGTGCTGTTGGCCCTCCTACTCGCCCCCTACCTGCGTAAGCATGGGAAGTTCACGGTGCCTGATTTTGTGGGCGACCGCTACTACTCCAGCGTCGCTCGCGTGACCGCCGTGGTGTGCGCTCTTTTCGTTTCCTTCACCTATGTCTGTGGGCAGATGCAGGGGGTGGGACTGGTCTTTGCGCGCTTCCTGGAGATCGATGTCGATAAAGGGGTGATGATCGGCATGGTCATCGTCTTTTTCTATGCCGTGATGGGTGGGATGAAGGGCATCACCTACACGCAGGTGGCGCAGTATTGCGTCCTGATCTTCGCGTTCATGGTGCCAGCCATTTTCATCTCCCTCCAGCTGACCGGCAGTCCCATCCCACAGGTGGGTATGGGCTCACAGCTCGTCGGCTCGGATGTGTATCTGCTCGATAAACTTGATCAGCTCAGCACGGATCTCGGCTTTCGCGCCTACACGGAGGGCTCGCACTCCAAGCTGAATCTCTTCTGCATCGTCGCCGCCCTCATGCTGGGGACGGCCGGGTTGCCGCACGTCATCGTGCGCTTCTACACCGTCAAGAGCATGAAAGCGGCTCGTGTCTCCGCCTTCTGGGCGCTGCTGTTTATCGCCATTCTTTACACCACTGCACCAGCCGTGTCGGTATTCGCCCGCTACAATCTGCTGGAAACGGTGCAGGACATGCCCCACGCCGAGGCTCCCAGCTGGTTTACAAACTGGGAAAAGACAGGCCTCATAACCTGGCAGGATGCGAACGGTGACGGAAAGATCCAATACACCGGAGAAAATGCCGCAGCCA
>JAHDFZ010000286.1:701-3794 GCA_020627905.1 Verrucomicrobiota bacterium | reverse complement strand
ATCCAGACAACCGGGAGCCAGTGACTCAGGATCGCCTGATGCAGGAGAACTACGATACCGATGGTCCGGCAGCCCTCTATGAGAATCTGCGTGACCGCTACTACGTGGAGCGGGAGCAGCTTTCCATCCCTGATGAGGAAGACGCAGCGCCAAGAGGGAAGAAGTTCTGGCATCTGTTCAACCGCAACGAAGCAGTCAACTATGGTAAGCAGGGAACCTTTCAATCAGAGAATGGTGCCCCGTATGCGACCGGTCCAGAGTTCAACCAGTTGCCATCGCATGCGACGAGTGCGGAGCAGCAGTTGTCGAACGAGCTGGGAGCTGGTTTGTTGAAGACGAAGCTGCAGATCGCGCAGCCGGTCAGTGCGGAACCTGTTTTTGCGACCGAGGCCGCTGAGTCGATGGCTGATCCAGTTGTTGAGACGGCACCTGCCGGCAAATTTCCTTCCTTTTTGCGATCTAACACCAATCGACAGTTAGTCCCAAAACGGGGCAAGCGATAATCAGTTTTTAAAGCACAAGCAGCCGTGACGACACGGTTGCCTTTTTTGTATCCTCTGGGAGCGGCGTTTTTCCGACCGTCGTTTTACCAGCTCAGTGGACTAGTCCAGCCACAGGGCTACAACCTCCTTCGCCGAGGCTTCGTAGGTCCTGGAAGTCCTGTCTCCGCTCCCAAGCGTCCGGAGGGACTGAATACGAGCTTCGAAGCCTTGGCGAAGAAGAATCTTGCCGTCCATTCACGAGCCACGGCCTGGACATGCAGCTGGGTAAAGAATTCCAGCCTTCTAAGTTGCAGAGACTCCCTCGGAGCAGCATTTTTCTCGTCGCTGTTTCTCAAGCAAGCGCGCAAGTCCGGCTGTAGGGTAACAGGACAGCCTCTGCGTGCTGATTCGGAATAACGGAAAAAATGCGCCCGTCTTTGTTGTAATAATCACTTGCTAAGGCAACTAAGGAATTCGAGATTCCGTCTCATTATGACAAAATCCTTTCTCGCTCGACTTGGGGCCTTCGGCCTCCTTCTCTCCAGCTCGCCGTTTCTGCAGGCTGAGGAATCCATCACGCTCTACACGCAGCGTCACTATGGTTTCGATGAGAAGATCCACGAGCAGTTCGAGGCGAAAACGGGAATCAAGGTGAACGTCGTGAAAGCGGGCGCTGACGAGCTGATCGCTCGATTAGAGGAGGAAGGGGAGCGCACTCCGGCGGATCTCTTTATGACTGCTGACGCAGGCACGCTCACCCGTGCCAAGGAGGCCGGTGTCCTCGGTAGCTTCTCCAGCTCTGAGTTGACCGCTGGTGTCCCTGATTTCCTCAAAGATGCCGACGGTGCCTGGACGGCCATGACCTATCGTGCACGGGTCATCATGTATGCTCACGACCGGGTGAAGCCGGAGGAATTGAGCACTTACGAAGCACTCGCTGACGACAAATGGCGTGCCCGCATCCTCATTCGCTCCTCCTCGAATGTCTACAATCAGTCCCTCATGACGACGATCATCGAGGCGAATGGTGCGGAGGCGGCGCTCGACTGGGCGAAAGCCGTTCGCAAAAATATGGCGCGTCCGCCACAGGGTAGCGATCGCGACCAGATCCGCTCCGTTGCCAAAGGCTTGGGAGATATCGCTGTCGCCAATACTTATTACCTGGGGCTTCTCGAAACTTCAGAAGAGGAAACCGACCGTAAAGCTGCTGCCGCAGTGAAAGTGTTTTTCCCGAACAAAGAAGGCAGAGGATCTCACGTGAATATCAGCGGTGTCGGTGTTGTGGGTGTCTCCAAAAAGAAAGAACTGGCCGAGAAATTCGTCGCCTTCCTTCTATCGCCAGAAGTCCAGGCTCAGTTTCCTGAAAACACCTTCGAATACCCAGCTGTGGAGTCGATCGAGCTCTCCGAGCAGCAGAAGCGCTGGGGAGAGCTGGAGGCTGATCAAGTGCCACTCAGCACTCTGGGTAAGCGCAACTCAGAGGCTGTTCGTCTTTTCAACGAAGCAGGTTGGGAATAAAAAATCATGTCTGACCCGCTGTCGGGATCTCTATCATCGGCGGCGGTTCCCTCATCTAACCGCGCCGACCGTTCGGCGCTGATTCAGCGGCTGATCCCTCCTTTCGACCGATGGGGGATCGGTTCCGGTGTGATCGCCATTTGCGTCCTCCTGCCGGTTCTCGCGGTCCTCGCTTATTTGTTCCAACCGGCGGAGGAGTGGACCCACTTGGTTCGCACTGTTCTTGCTACCTACACGTGGAACACGTTCTTCGTCGTCGTCGGGGTCGTCTTTCTTTCGATGCTGCTGGCGGTGCCATCTGCCTGGTTCGTCTCGCGCTATGAGTTCTGGGGGCGGGACTGGCTGTCGTGGGCGCTGGTGCTGCCCCTCGCGATTCCTACTTACGTCTCTGGATTTGTCTTCTACCGAGGCACAGAGGCTGCCACTGACTTCCTGATCTGGGTGAGGTTGAATGTCGGGATCGATGCCTATTTCGCAGCGGAGTTGGGCATCCGCTATGGCTTGCTGATGATCGCCCTGGCGGCCGTGCTGTATCCCTACGTCTATCTCGCCTGCCGGGCGAGTTTCGCGCAACAGGGGAAAGGGCCCATCGAGGCTGCGCGCTGTCTCGGGCGTGGGCGGAAAAGTGTCTTCTTCTCCGTCGCCCTGCCGATGGCTCGTCCAGCGCTCGCCGCCGGAGGTCTCCTTGTCGTTATGGAGGTGATTAATGATTATGGAGCCGTCCACCTTTTCGGCGTGCCGACTCTGACAGAGGGCATCTTCCGCACCTGGTTCAATATGGGGGATAAGGTCTCGGCGCTCCGCCTCGCCGGGGTGGTCATGTTCGTCGTCGCCGGGCTGCTGCTCATTGAGCAGTTTCTGCGTGGGCGTGCTCGCTATGTCGAGTCAGAGGGCGCTCTGGCGGTGCCGAGGCGCGAATGTATCGGACGATGGCGTCAGCTACGGGTGCTGGTCTGGTGTCTGGTGCCGCTAGTGATCGGCTTTTTCATTCCTGTTATTCGCCTGGGCAGTTGGGCAATCATGTATCTGAAAGAGAACGGGTGGGGGAGCCTGCCTTTCGGAGAGGCCTTTCTGCGTGGCACCTGGCTGGCCG
>JAHDFZ010000286.1:0-691 GCA_020627905.1 Verrucomicrobiota bacterium | reverse complement strand
CCGTGATGACCGCCATCGTTGTTACTCTCATCGCTACTGTTTTCATCTATGCGGTGAGGTTGAAACGCTGCAGCTACCGGAGCTGCGCCCATCGGGTGGCTAACCTCGGCTATGCCATGCCGGGAACGGTGGTGGCGGTCGGTGTCATGGCAGTTTTTGGGGCTTTCGATCGCTTGTCGGAGGCTTTTCTACCGGTCATCAGCGGGACTCTCGTAGCGATTGCCTTTGCCTATTTCGTTCGCTTCTTCGCCATTCCCTCTCAGCTCATCCGCTCAGGAATGGAGCGCATGGGCAAGCCTCTGGAAGAAGCCTCGCGAGTGCTGGGGGAGCGGCCATTGAATACGTTCCTGCGGGTCAATGTTCCCTTACTCCGCGGGGCGATTTTTGCCGCTGCCATGCTGATGTTCGTCGATATCCTGAAGGAGCTGCCGCTGACGCTGATTCTACGTCCGGCAAATTTTGAAACTCTTGCAACCATTGCGTTTTCGCTGGCGAAAGAGGGCCGATTGCAGGCCTGTGCTCTGCCATCGCTTATGATTATCGCCGTCAGCGGGGTGGGGCTTGCCTTCATGCAGCGCTGGATGAGTCATCTGGACCGTGTGACCAGCCGTAAGGAAGACTGTGAGTGTTGATGTCGAGCGTCTCGTTGGCCGTTCGCCATTGAAACTCCTTGCGAATCCGGAGGATCCGC
>JAHDFZ010000032.1 GCA_020627905.1 Verrucomicrobiota bacterium | reverse complement strand
GCTGTTATCGCGAATCTTCGCCTGAGACTCTGAGACGAAATAACCTCGCACGCTATCCGCGTAGCGCCCGGTGTAGGTGAAGGTCGCAGTGAAATCGGCGGTGCCGGCATAGGTGGGGATGTCGAACTCTTCCACGATCACTAACTTTGAAGCTGATCCATCGTGCAGTGGCAGTGGGCTGAGGTCCAGCGTGTCCGGATGCACAACAAGCGCGTAGCGGTAGTCAGGAAAGTAGATCTGACGGATCCTGCCACGTTGATAATTCCTTGTGGGGTCTACCCAGACTTCAGAACCATCGGAAAGAGTGATCCTGACGACGACATGATCAAAGGCAGCGTGGCTGGGAAGGCGCTTTTTCACCCCGGCGCGATAGTCGGTGTCAACGAGAGCCGGATCTGCCTGAATACCTACATTGCGGAGTAGAGTCACCAGGAGAAGGCTCTTGTCCTTGCAGTCACCGAACCGCCTTTCGATGATGGTTTCCAGTGGATAGGGGCGGTGAGAGTGGGCTCCTTCGAAAATGCCGAGATAGCGGAAATCGTCCTGCACATAGCGGAGGGCGGCCGAGGCGCGCTCTTCTTCGCTGGTGATGGTGAGCAGCTCATCAATCTTCGCCTGAAAGGGGGCGGGTAGTTTCTGGTCGAATCGATATTGCTGGTGATCCCAGCGGGCCACAGCGCTCCAGTCCTTGTAGTTCGAAAACTCGATCCAGCCCCAGACATCGTGATCGTAAGCAATTGATCCCTCGCTGAGAACGGGTTTCGCATCATTGATCTCCCAGCGGTAGATGATGTGACCGTCGCCTTCTTCGATAGACGGTTGGTAGTCCGTCACATGCTGCCGATAGTGGATCGACTGTTGCATGGATTTCGGGAATCGTGCTTCGATGGTCTCTTTCCCCACTGGCACTGAGTATGCGGTGGAAAAGGATCGATAGAGATAGTCGCCAAACACGGGATTCGCTCCCGTGATAGAGTAGGAGTATTCGATCGAGTCACCCACACGGGTGTCTTTTAATATTGCGATGGCCGAGACTCGTCCATCATAGCAGAGGCGATCGAGGTCCTCTTCTCGTCTCAGGACACGGAATGACTGAGCCGGCAGGTGGTCGATCACCTCACCATCACGATGGACTCTCAGCGAATGAAAGCGGGCTGTCTGGTAGGCTGGATCAAAAGTGAAGTCGATCTGTGAATGATCCTCGACCCCGCTTTCATTGTTGAGCGTGATAATGACCCGGTTGAAGTAAGTTCGACTAGCGGCGTCGTAGTGAGAATCATCTGACTGATAATAGACCGCTCCCGCAGCGGCCTGAGCCTCGGAGTCGTTGGTGATGGAGGCGGGTGCTAATCTCACCCATTCCGGGATGACGGGATCTGCCAGCTCTTCTGCCAGCTCTTCTGCCAGCCGGACGAGGTCAGGCTCTGCTATCGGCTCTCCGGACTGAGCCAAGAGGGGGCCGCTGAGCAGGCTCAGGCAGGCCAAACAGACTCGGGCGATAGCAATGGGGTTCATAGGGCCTGAGCAAATCAACTTCGTCTTCCTTCTGCAAGCCTTATTGGTCGCATACTAGGCTTCTTTTTGCACGACGAAGGCCGCTCAGCAGGCGTATCCTGCTCCCATGAGAGGAATGCGGAGTATGGCAAGTGCGGGTGATCAGGATCTGGATGCTGATTGCGATATCATATGGGCATCGGAAATCCGTGAACGCCTGCGCCCCTACCGGAAATCCCTCATCATTTCGCTGCTCTTTCTCCTGATCGCCGTCCCTCTGATCAATTTTCATCCCCTGGTCTGGGGGATCGTGGCGGATGATCTGGTCGAGGGCACTCTCACCGTGAAAGGACTCGCCATTTGGATCGGGATCATGGCGGTGAGTTACGCCATCGGTCTGGCGGCCAGCGGGGCGAGTAGTTTTTTCTTAGAGAAGTGTGGGCAATCGCTCGTGCGGGATGTGCGCTGTGATCTGTTTGAGAAATTCGAGAATCAGAGTCTCGGCTTCCACCGGGATCAGGCTACCGGTGATCTGGTCACGCGCATCACCAGCGATGTAGATGCTATGGAGCAGTCGGTCCTGCAGGGGATCGTGCGACTGGTGGAGGAAGCCTTCACTTTTGTGGTGGTCGCCGCTATGGTGATCTGGATCAGCCCGGTGGTGGGCCTTGCCTCCATTCTCCCGCTGGCCCTCGCATTCGTTTTTATCAGGCGATACAACCGGAAAGTGAAGAGCGTTTACGGCGGTGTCAGGAAACGCCTGGGGAACATTGGCGCTTTCGTCCAGGATCGGCTGGGGGGTGTGCAGATCACACAGGCTTTTCATCGTCAGGAGAACGAGGCGGACCGTTTCCGGAGGGAGGCTGATGGATTCTATGAAACAAGCGTGACTGCCAGTCGGATGCGGAATGTCTTCTTCCCTCTGGTCTCCGGTTTCGGCTTTCTCAACAATCTGGTGATGCTGGGACTGGGAGGCTGGCTGATCATCAAGGGCTCCGACCAGTTTACGGTAGGGGCACTACTGGCCTACCGAGGGTTCTGGTGGCGCCTGCAGAGCCCGATTCGCACGATCGCTCAAACCAGTGACATCCTGCAGAAGGCTCGAGCTGCCGCGCAGAGAGTGCTCGGGCAGCTCCACGAGCCAATCCTCGTCGAGGAGCCGGAACAGGCGAAGCCGTGGTCTCAGGTGAAAGGCGGGGTGAGGCTGCAGAATGTCCAATTCTCCTATCGGGCAAAAACGCCGATCCTGAGAGGACTCGACGCTGAGATCCGAGCAGGCGAGTTTGTGGCCATTGCCGGGGGAAGTGGAGGCGGGAAAAGCACGCTGCTCAATCTAATTCCCCGCTTCTATGACGTGACGGGCGGAGCAATCCTCGTCGATGGGATCGATGTCAGAGACATCTCGTTAGCAGACCTTCGGGGAAACATCGGATACGTGGGGCAGGATAGCTATCTCTTCAACGGAACGGTCATCGACAACATCCGCTACGCCCGCCCCGATGCCTCCGATGAGCAGGTCTATGAAGCCGTGCGTCTGGCGAATGCGGCGGAATTTGTGGAGAAGCTGCCGGATGGATACTTGACCGAGGTTGGTCAGAGTGGGTTGCGCCTGTCGGGAGGACAGCGGCAGAGGCTCAGTCTGGCGCGGACCTTTTTAACCCAGCCAAAAATCCTGCTGCTGGACGAGCCTACGGCCTCTGTCGAGCCGGAGAGTGAGGTGCTGATTCACCAGGCCATCCAACAACGAGCCGCTCGGGGAGAAGGCACGACGATTCTCGTGACCCACCGGGTGGATCTCCTGCGAGAGGCCCCGAGGATCCTCTTTTTGGAGGATGGGAGGATCGCCGGAGATGGGGCCCATCATGAGCTGGAGCTAACGAACCCCAGCTACGCAGCTGCCTATGAAAAATGGCAGCATGAAATGGCCTGACTCGGATCCTATGAGACCGGGCAGGGCTTGAGATCTCGGAAAAAGTCATTTCCTTTATCATCCACGAGGATGAAGGCGGGGAAGTCCTCCACCTCGATTTTCCAGACAGCTTCCATGCCGAGTTCGGGGAAGTCCAGCACCTCTACCTTGCGGATGTGGTTCTGGGCGAGAATGGCAGCGGGCCCACCGATGGATCCCAGATAAAAGCCGCCATGCTTCTCGCAGGAGATGGTCACCTGCTCGCTACGATTCCCCTTGGCGATCATGACCATAGAGGCTCCTTGAGACTGGAACAGCTCAACGTAGGGGTCCATACGACCGGCGGTGGTCGGTCCGAAAGAACCGGATGCCATGCCTTCCGGCTTCTTAGCCGGACCTGCATAATAGACCGGGTATTCTTTGAAGTAGTCGGGCAGGTCTTTGCCCTGCTCGATCATTTCCCGCAGCTTTGCGTGAGCGATATCGCGAGCGACAACAATGGTTCCTGAAAGCTGGAGAGCCGTGGTGACAGGATACTTCGTCAGCGTTTTGAGCGTTTCCTCCATCCCGGCATTGAGATCGATCGGCACGCCGCTGAACTGATGATCGCGCCATTTGTCAGGGATATACTGGCCGGGGTTGGTCTCCAGCTGCTCGACGAAGAGCCCGTCGCGCGTGATCTTAGCCTTTGCCTGACGGTCAGCGGAGCAGCTGACACCCAGACCTACCGGGCAGGAGGCACCATGTCTCGGCAGCCGGATCACTCTCACATCCAGCGCGAAATATTTACCACCAAATTGCGCACCGATCCCCACCTCGCGGGCCTTCTTCAGAAGGAGCTCTTCCATCTCGACATCCCGGAATGCCTGCGCCTGGTCGTTGCCCTCAGTCGGTAGCTCGTCGAGATAGCGGGTGGATGCCAGCTTGACAGTTTTCAGTGTTGCTTCGGCGCTCGTTCCGCCGACGACGAAGGCCATGTGATAGGGAGGGCAGGCGGAGGTGCCGAGAGTTGCCATCTTTCCGATCGCCCAGTCGACAAAGCGGTCATGAGAGAGCAGGGCTTTCGTCTCCTGATAGAGGAATGTCTTGTTGGCAGACCCGCCTCCTTTTGTGACAAAGAGGAATTCGTAGGCATCTCCCTCTGTGGCGTAGAGCTCGATCTGTGCGGGCAGGTTGTCCTTGGTGTTTTTCTCCTCGAAAAGCGTCAGGGGAGCAAGCTGAGAATACCGCAGGTTTTCCTCTTGATAGGTTTTCCAGATACCGGCGGCGAGCTTCGCCTCATCCTTACCGCCGGTCCATACGCGATCACCTTTTTTCCCCATAACGATGGCGGTCCCCGTGTCCTGGCACATGGGCAGGATGCCGCGCACGGCGATCTCGGCATTCCGTAGAAGGGTCAGTGCTACCATGCGATCATTATCGGTCGATTCCTCATCATCGAGAATCGCCGCTACCTGCTTCAGATGGCTGGGCCGCAGCATGAATGAGATGTCGCGTATCGCTTCATTCGCGAGCACGGTAAGCGCCTGTGGATCCACCTTGAGGATCTCCTGCCCCTCGAATTCGACGACCTCGACGTAATCGCTGGTGACGTGCCGATAAGTCGTCTGATCAGGGCCGAGAGGGAAGGGTTTCTGGTAGGTGAATTCGCTCATCTGCCAAGGATGAAGGGGATCTGCTCCTTCCTCAACAAAAAGTGGCGATAGATTGTCAATTTGGTGTCGGATCACGGGGGGGGATGGTCAGAGGCAGGCAGAGGCATGAGTGTGGACAGATCCACGCCCTGACGGTCGCGGCTACGGGGATGCGTATTCCCTTCAGGAGTGTAGCCGCAAGCGTGAGCTTGTGGACCGGAGAGCACGGCCAGCGGCACTCAGAGGCTTGCGTGTGGACAAATCCACGCCCTTACGGTCGCGGCTACGAGGATGATGCAGCATTGACACAATATTGTGTCGATTAGAAAGCTCTTGCACGCACGTCGCACGAGTTCTTTGCTTTATGAATGAGCAACAATTCTCCGATTTATCGAGTCAATGATCTGCTAAAGGCCGAGGAGGCACCGGAGGGTGTCGTCATGGTGCAGGGATGGGTGCGGACGATCCGGAATTCGAAAGCGTTTTCGTTCATCGAGCTCAACGATGGCAGTTCGCTGAAGAACTTCCAGATCGTGGCGGATGCCAGCCTGGATGGATACGCCGAAAACGTGCAGGCTGCCAGCGTCGGAGCCTCTATGACCGTGACCGGGCAGGTCGTCGCCTCTCAGGGAGGGGGGCAGGCTTGGGAGATGCAGGCGGACGCGGTCACCCTCGTAGGGCATGCGCAGGAGGACTACCCCCTGCAGAAGAAAGGGCATTCCATGCAGTTTATGCGCTCCATCGCTCATCTGCGTCCTCGTTCGAATCTCTTCGGCGCTGTCTTCCGCGTGCGTAGTCGCATGGCTTATGCGATCCATCAGTTTTTCCAGGAGCGGGGTTTTGTCTATGTTCACACGCCTATTATCACTGCCTCAGATTGTGAAGGGGCGGGGGAAATGTTCCGTGTGGCCGCGACAAAAGGAGATGGCCTGGCCGAGGGGGAGGAGGAATTCTTCGGCAAGCCGACTTACCTCACGGTCAGTGGGCAGCTCGAGGGCGAGACATTCGCCTGTGCGCTCTCGAATATCTACACTTTCGGGCCAACCTTCCGGGCTGAGAACTCGAACACTACCCGCCACGCGTCCGAATTCTGGATGATCGAGCCCGAGATGGCCTTCTGCGATCTGGAGGGAGATATGAATGTCGCGGAGGAGATGGTCACTTACCTCATTCAGGATGCGCTCGATCACTGCGCCGATGATCTCGAGTTTTTCGGTAAATTTGTCGATAAGGGGCTGCTGGAACGGCTGCGTCTGGTCGTCGAGAAGCCCTTTGTGCGCGTGACCTATGAAGAAGCCGTCTCTCTGTTGCAGGAGAGTGGGAAAAGCTTCGAATATCCGGTCGAGTTCGGGGTGAACCTGCAGTCAGAGCATGAGCGATACCTCACGGAGGAGCATTTCCAGTGTCCAGTGACCGTCTACAACTATCCAGCCGGTGTGAAGCCGTTCTACATGAGGCGTAACGATGATGATCGCACAGTCGCTGCTATGGATGTGCTGGTTCCCGGTATCGGCGAAATCGTTGGTGGCAGTCAGCGGGAAGAACGCCTGGATATTCTGGAGAAGAATCTCGCTGAACATGACCTGTCGCTGGAGGATTACTCCTGGTATGTCGATCTGCGCCGCTACGGTAGCGTGCCGCATGCGGGATTTGGCCTGGGCTTTGAGCGTCTGCTCATGTTCATCACGGGAGTGTCAAACATCCGCGATGTGATTCCGTTTCCCAGAACGCCTGGCAGCGCGGAGTTCTAGGCCGGGATGGTGGGGCCCTCCAGCAGATCCTGCCAGCAGAGCCCGTCGCCCACCTCTATCAGTGAGCTGAGCTGAAAGTCGACGATGCAGTAGCGAAAGAGCATCGGGTCGTAGATGAGGTAGTCCGGCGTCGGATCGTTGTGCTGCACACCGAAAGGGAGGAGTTGCGCGTAGATGGAGGCGACCATCTCCGACTCGGGGCGCTGAGCGCGCGCGCCACAGTAGGTTGTTGTCATGTAGAGCCGCTCCAGATCATGCTGGATGATTCTCGGCACGAAGGGACATCCCTGATTGGCCAGATGAGTAAGCACGGCCACCTCATTTGCCATACGTCGTTTCGCATGGGGCCCGAGATACCACTTGTGCACCCGTTGGTCGAATCCCACGCGCACGTGCGACGCCAACAGTCTGCGCACGGTGTTGTCATCATCCATATGTTCCAAAATCTTCCCCTCTGAAAGTTAACGCCCGCACCGTGTGAATCGGAAGCAGAATCTGCATAAAATCCGTAAGGAATGGCAGCTGAACCCGTCTCCACTGGATAGGAATCATGAAAACCCTGATCATAGCCCGACACGGCAAGTCGGATTGGAATGTGGCAAACGCCCATGACACCGCGGATTTCGACCGCCCTCTCAATGAGCGTGGGCGGGGGGATGCAACCACTGTGGCACGAGAACTTGCCGCTCAGGGGCTGATTCCTGAGAAGGTAATCGCCAGTTCGGCAAAGCGGACGACCGAGACAGCCGAGCGACTTATCAGCTGTTGGGACGCTGATGCCTTAGCGCTGGAGCTGACGGAGGACCTCTACCTTGCGGGCTATACGACACTCCTGAGATCGATCCAGGGCCTGGACGAGTCGCTAAACACTGTCCTGCTCTGCGGCCACAATCCGGGAGTCCACGAGTTGTTGATCCAGCTGGATCACCGATGCCATATTGAGGAGTTCCCCACCCTGGCAGTGGCAGTGCTTACGTTTCCTGAAGTTGAATTCTGGGGGAATGTGGACCAGCGAAAAGGGAAAGTGCAGTCGTTCTTCGTCCCGCGTGAGCTGGCACAGAGTGCCTGATGCAACCCGGCAGGCGAGAATTTATTTTCGAGAGATCTCTCGCAGCACCGGGTAAAGTTCCACCCACCTGGCGAAGCCATCTTCATATGCCTGTTGAGAGCGCGCATCGGTTTCTAACTGACTCTCAACGTAGCTGATTTGATTTCGGATTTCGTGGCCGTGGGATTTCGCCGCTAGCATCGCTGCACCGAGAGCCGCGCCTTCCGATCGGCTTGCGACTACCAGAGGCAAGCCGATCACGTCCGCCAGGATTTGTTGCCAGACCGGGCTTTTGACAGCGCCCCCGCCGGAGAGCGCGATACTCTCAGGGGCCGAGCCTTGCTCTTTCAGTAACTCGATGAGCTCTCGAAGCCCGTAAGAGACCCCCTCCATAACCGCTCGCGCGAAATGTCCCATGCCATGGCGTCGGTCGATGCCGATGAATCCCCCTCTGACCTGCGCATCTGTATGAGGATGGCGTTCGCCACTCAGGTAAGGAGCAAAGAGCAATCCCTCGGATAACGGTGGCACGGCCGCGGCCGCTGCATCTAGCTCTGCAAAGGTCTTTTCCGGGAACAGCTCATCTCGCAGCCATTGGAACGACCCGGCGGCGCTGAGCATGACACCCATGGCGCACCATTGATCGGGAGCTGCATAGCAGAAGGTGTGCAGGCGCCCCTCCTCATCGGGGGTATAGGCATCGAGGACCTGAAAGTAGACCCCGGAGGTGCCAACGGTCAGCACGGATTCACCAGCTGAGCGGAGCCCTGCACCGTAGGCCTGGGCAGGTTGATCTCCTGCACCGATCGTCACGGGGATCCCTGGTGGGAGGGACGTCATTTCAGCGGCTTCCTGAGTGAGCTTGCCGACGATCTCATGGCTTTCCAGCACGCGTGGAAGCCATGAATCTGGAACGGAGGAATGAGCGACAAGGTCTGCCGACCATGTGCGCTGTTCAATATCTAACAGCCCGACCCCGGAGGCATCGGTGACATCCGTTGCTTTCTCACCAGTGAGGCGAAAGGCCAGGTAGTCTTTCGGCAGAAGGATGGACCGCGTTCTCTCCCACACCTCTGGTTCGTGCCGTTTCAGCCATCGCAGTTTCGGTAAAACCATTCCTGGTAGTAACTTGCTGCCGCAGACTTGGGCAAGTTTCTCGGGGCCGATTTCAGCCGTGAGTTCCTCACACTCGGCCTCGCTCCGCTGGTCATTCCACAGAATGGCCGGTCTCAAAGGGGTGTTATCGCTTCCCAGTGATACTAGGCCGAGCATCTGCCCGGTCAGTCCTACACCTGCGACATGACTTGGATTGATCTTCTGACTCAGGCTTCTCAAACTCTCGCTCAATGCGCTGAACCAGTCCTCGGGCGATTGTTCCGCCCATCCTTTGTGCGGTTTTTCGAAGCTTGGCAGGGAAACGGAAGACTCTGCTACCGTTTCACCAGCGGGATTCATGGCGATCGATTTCGCAGCAGTCGTGCTGACATCGATCCCGAGGAATAATTTTTGATCCATGACTGAGGGTGAGGTTGAAGGGGGGAAACTAGAGTGCTTCGGTATCACTGCCTGTTAAAGCTTCGATTTCTGAGAGTTCCTCGTCCTCGACGGTGAAGGTGTGCCCTAGAATGTCTCCAATAGCGGCTATCACGTTGCTGGCCATCAGCTTGTATTCTTTTTGCAGCCACTTGCGGGAGGCTCCATGTAGAAACTGATCCTCCAGACCGATCATTTTGAGCGGTGCCCCTATGCCGTGGCGTGCCATCAGGTCTGCCGTTGCTGATCCCAAACCGCCGATGACAGAATGATTCTCTACCGTCACGACATGCGAGGCGGATTCCAGGGTGTCTAAAACGAGAGGGTCATCGAACGGCTTCAGCGTTGTGATATGGAGGTGGCGTATGCCGACACCGTTTTCATTCAGCCAGTGATTTGCTTTCATCACTTCCTCTGTGCAGATGCCGGAGGAAAGGACGACAACATCACCCTGCTCTGATAAGATTCTTGCTTCGCGGAATTTCGTTGGAGAGGCTTTGGGAAACAGGCGGGGCATCTCTCCCCGGAGCATTCGGAAGTAGATCGGGCCATCGATATCCTCAGACATCGAGAGGATGCTCTCTACATCGGTAGCATCTCCTGTCTCGATTACGGTCATGTTAGGTAGTCCTCTCATGACATTGACATCATCGATCGCCTGGTGGCTGACACCGCCCGGTGTCGTCAGGCCCGGCAGGAATCCAAACATGCGCACCGGCAAGTTCGGATACGCGATCGAAATGGCGATCTGGTCCAGTGCGCGCCGATACATAAAAACGGCGAAGGTGTGAACCAGAGGGATGAGACCCTCTCGAGCCATACCGCCTGCCCAGCTCATCATGTTCTGCTCGGTCAGCCCCATGGAATAGAATCGATCTGGAAAGTGCTCTTTGAAGGCAAGAATCTCTGTTGAGCTTGTCAGGTCAGCTGAGAGGACAACGGCCTCGGGCGTGTTGGTCGCCCAGTTTACTAGATTGGTGCTGTGCACCATGCGCTCTGTTTTCATCTTTGTCGTTAATGGGTTTCTATTAAGCAGAGGTTGTTGCCATCGTGTCGGCGTCTGCCTGATAGGCATCGAGGTCGTCAGGTCCGAACTTCACGTAATGCAGCTTTTTGCCCCGCTCCTGGAGTCGATTTACTCCTTGATACGGGCAGGTGTCAGCCAGGACCATCAGTGGCATACCAGGCTTCGCAGCGCGACTGGCACGAAGGAGAGAGGGAATGTCATGCCCGTCGACGCGATGAACGTTCCACCCGAAGGCCTCTACTTTTTTATCGATCGGTTCGATGTCCATGACCTCATCCATGGGGCCATCGACCTGCTGATTGTTCACGTCTACGAATACCCGCAGGTTGTCCAGTTTATGAAAAGCTGCCGTCATCAGTGTCTCCCAGGTGATTCCCTCCTGAAATTCTCCATCAGATAGGAACACCCAGACGAGACCTGACTCGCCTTTCCGCTTGCGGGCTGAGGCGATGCCGCAGGCTACTGCGAGTGCCTGGCCGAAGGATCCTCCACTGACCTCGATCCCAGGAGAGTGCTCCGCGCCGATCATCTCCACCGAGCTGCCGTCCTGGTTGAATTGATTTAGTCCTTCTGGCGCTAGTCGGCCCACTGCCACAAGTGTCGCGTAGACGGCTTGGGCGTAATGAGAGGGCGATAGGATAAAGCGATCTTTCGTTGGTTCTTTCCCACCGTTCCAGATGCCTCCATTGATTTCGTTCTCCGTATGTCCGGGAACGCCCTGAAATGGTGGCGGAATGAGAGGACCCTGGCTGGGGGCCAGATCCATTAGCTCTCCGTAGAGGCAGGCGAGCACCTCGGCGGAAGACAAGGCCTGGCTCAGATAACCGCCACCCTGGCGTAGACATTCCGTCAGGACTCCGTGGCGGATTTGTTTGGCTAGTTCTGCTAGTTTCTGTTCACTCATGATCCAATCAGCATGCTGCGGTATTCCAGTTGCTCAATTGAGGTGAACTTCGAATATGATTCAGTAAATTAAGGTTTTGCGTCACTTTTGAATCCCTGTTACCCTCGCAGAAACGGGGCATACAGGCGTCTTTTGATGAATCGCCTCTCAAATATGAAGGATCTCAAGCAGCAGGATTCAATTTCGCGCGACTTGCCGCGCGTGGCGCTGTTCGTTGAAACCTCTCGCGCATACGGACGGCGCATTTTTGAGGGGATTCATGCTCACATGAGAGAGACCAGTCCGTGGCTGGTCACGGCATCGCCCCGTTCTCTCACTGACCCGCTGCCCGCCTGGCTGGACGAGTGGGACGGAGATGGCATCATCGCCCGCGTAGCTGATGAGGCATCCGTCGCACGCTTGCGGAAAACGGGCATCCCGCTGGTGCTGTTAAAGCAGTCTTCCATCCTTCACCACAAGCACGAAATTCCTGCGAAAAATGATCACCGGGCCATTGGTAGAGTGGCGGCAGAGCATCTAATAGGCGAGGGGTTCGTGAGCTTTGCCTTTGTTGGTTTAAATGGGCTGGTTTGGTCTGACAAACGATTAGAGGGCTTCTCAGCTGAGCTGGATCAGCTCGGTGTGGGACCGATCGTCTTTGAGCATCCGGATCTTTGTTCTGAGGCATCGCCCGAGTCGGCTGCAGGGAAGAATTTGGAGCGGCTCATCCGTTGGATCCAATCACTTCCGACGCCATGCGGGATTTTTGCCGCGGACGATTTTATCGGTCGTGACGTTCTGAATGCCTGCCGGTTAGCGGGGCGCTATGTGCCAGAGGAGATCGGTGTTGTCGGTGTCGATGACGAATCAAGTGTCGCTGAGCTAGGGTATCCCGGCTTATCGAGCGTCGTCCCGGATAATGTGCGGGTAGGGCGGATGGCTGCTGCTCGGCTTGCAGACTTGATGAGCGCTCGAGGGGCAGTGGCAGACGTCGACTGGGAGGAACCTCTGATGATACCCCCGCTGGAGGTAATGGTTCGAGAGTCCTCTGCAGATGGACCTGTGCAGGATGCCATGTTGGCGAAAGCGATCCGCCTGATCCGGGAGCGGGCCTGTGAAGGGCTAACCGTGGCCGAGGTGACCGAGCGATTGGGTGTTTCCGCCAGCACTCTCCAGCGTAAAATGCGCCGAGAGAGAGGGCGTTCTGTTCACAGTCTCATCCAGGAAACGAGGTTGCGACAGGCGAAGCTGCTTCTGGAAAAAACTGATCTACCAATCAAGCAGGTGGCCGCAGCGGTTGGTTTCGAGAGCCAGGAGCATTTTATTCCCACATTCAAAAAGCACATCGGAAAAACGCCCCATTCGTGGCGCACGGAGCGACGAATGGGGCGTTCGATGGAGTCGGACTGATGAAGGTCGATCAGCCTATACCGAGATCTCTTTCGACGGTTTTTTCACACTGCTCGGGGTGTGAAAGAAGATGAGAAGGATGACCGCCGCAGCCAGGGATAGGCCGGCAGGCAGCAGGAAGAGCCTCTCGTAGTTGGTGACTCCATCCTCAGTGAGAGCATCCTTCGCGGGGATGAAGATCCACTTCGCACACAAGTCACCAAGTCCGAGGATGATGAAGTTGAAAATCCCCTGGGCGCTCGCCTGAACGGTTTTCGGATACACCTGATCGATGAAGATGTAGAGCGTAGCGAAGAAGCAGGCGTAGCAAACTCCGTGCAGCAGCTGCACCCCGATGATGGCGCCGAGATAGTCAGAGCAGAACGCGTAAACCGCGAAGCGGACAGCATGTGCGAGGATGCCGACGATGAGCGTCTTCTTCCACCCGAGCCGCACGAGGATGAAGCCCAGACCGAAGGTGACGAAGATCTCAGAAAACTGGCTGATCCCCATCACAGGCATGATCCACTCAGTCGGCAGCCCGAGATCTCCCAGGAACCCGCCGGAGAGGACGAAGTAACCCATGTGGTTGGTGGAATCGATCAGTGCAACGATGAGCAGGACGATCAGAAAGGGCTTGGATGAGTATTTCAGCGCCGTGATCCAGGCTGCCTCGCTCGACTTAGCATCACCGGCTGCTGAAGACGGTGGTGTCTTGGGCAGTCGAAGGGCAAAGAGGGCGAGGGCAAGAGACGTGACACCACCGACGACGAAAATCGCCGGGATCATCGCCTCGGTCGCTGCTTCGTCTCGGCCTTTGAGCAGGAAAAAAATCGGCCACGAGACAGCCATCCAGCCGACAGGTCCCCACATGCGGACATGGCCAAACTCGGTGGCGGGATTCTTCAGATGACGAAAGGCAATCGTATTCGTGACAGAAATCGTCGGCATGTAGAAGAAGGCATGCACATACATGAGAATGCAGAAGGGCCAGAAAGACTTCGTCCAGAACATAAAGAGCAGTGCCAGTCCGCCGATCAGTTGTGAAACGAAAAGGAACTTCTCCTGGTGGAAGTGCTTATCCGCCCAGTTGTTGCCGAAA
Organism: Verrucomicrobiota bacterium; assembly: GCA_020627905.1. Lineage (GTDB taxonomy): Bacteria > Verrucomicrobiota > Verrucomicrobiia > Verrucomicrobiales > DEV007 > Arctic95D-9. Next base: position 9,468 of record JAHDFZ010000032.1, on the reverse strand, counting down.
AATACAGCCAGCATAGCTGCCACGGCCGGAGCGGTTCCGATAGCGGTCTGCTGCATCACGGAGAAGCCAAGGTTCTCCATGTGGCTGAATAGAAGCGGCAGCCAGGCACCGAAGATTGCCCACTCCAGCCCCATCATGAGCGAGAGTTTGGCTTTGATCGATTTAGGTGTGTTCATTCGATAGAGGGATAAGTTTTGGTTAAGGCTCCTGATGCGTCGGGCAGATGACGAGCTCACGCACACACATGCGCTGCGGGGCCTCGCAAGCCCACAGGATCGATCCGGCGATGTCGTCCGGCACGAGAGCGCCGCCGATCTCTTCAGCATAGTTCAGCCATCCTTCGCGAGCGTCCTTATCGGTTGACCCTTCGATGAGTTCCGTGCTGACCATTCCGGGTGCCATTGTGATGAGGCGGACATTCTTACGAGCTACTTCCTCGCGGATCGTCTCCGTGATCGCATGCAGGCCGAACTTGGTGCCGCAGTAGACAGAGTGTGCCCCGAAGGTCTTCCGACCAGCGATCGAGCCCACGTTTACAATCGTCCCGCTCTCGCGATCGACCATGCCTTTGAGCACGGCATGGATCGCGTTCATCGATCCCTTCATATTCACATCGATCATTTTATCCCATTCGCTTGGGTCCTGGGTCGTCGGGTCGCCGTTCATCATGATGCCAGCGTTGTTCACGAGGATCTCGGCTGGACTATAGGCTGCCTCGGCCTCTGCGACGGCTGCTAATACGGACTCACGATCGAGCATGTCGACTTTGCGACACATCGCATCGGGCAGTCCGAGCGCCTCCATTTTTTCCAGCCTCCTGGCGAGAAGTAGCAGGGGATAGCCAGCCTGTGAGAAGTGCTTTGCCGTAGCGGCTCCGATTCCTGAACTGGCTCCTGTGATGATAACGAGTTTTTTCATAAAGTGCGTAAATGGATATAAATATCCATATGAGGACATAAAGGGTATTTCGTCAAAATCTTATTTCAGAGATCAGATCACAGGATCACGGACCCCCATGATTCGGCGATGCTACGGTCCCGTGATTGCGCTTTGCGAAGTTTTTGCGAGGAACGGCCTTTTGAGCTAAATCAATTTAGCATCCTGCTTACTTTCAAGGCACTGAAACACATGCCGCCCATCACCCACGCTCAACCATGATGAAATCTATTTCCTCCTTACTCGCTCTCATCCTTCTGTCTGCTATTTCGCTCCAAGCTGAGCATCCGAATGTGATCGTCATCATGACAGACGACCAGGGGTATGGAGATATCTCCGCTCATGGCAATCCTTACATCGAGACACCGAATATCGATGCGCTGAGAAGTGAGTCCGTCCGATTAGAGAATTTTCATGTCGCGCCCATGTGCACACCGACAAGAAGTCAGTTTCTTACCGGACTGGATGCGGTGGTTAACGGAGCGGTGAATGTAAGCAGTGGAAAAACGCTTATAGATCCTGAGCTGAATACCCTGGCGGATGCCTTTCAGGCAGGTGGCTATCGGACAGGATTGTTCGGGAAGTGGCATTTGGGCGATACCTTTCCGTATCGACCACAGGACCGGGGGTTCCAGCGAACTCTGTGGTTCCCTTCGTCACACATCAACAGTGTGCCGGATGTCTGGAACAATGATTACTTTGATGACACCTATCGGAATGATGGGGCCTTACAAGCCTACAAAGGATATTGCACAGACGTCTTTTTTGAGGAGGCCATGAAGTGGATCGGCTCCCGGGATGAAGAGCCATTCTTCCTTTTTCTGCCAACGAATGCGCCGCACTGGCCCCTGTGGGTTCCTGAGGAGAATCGCCTTCGGGTGGAAAAGCGCTCTCAGGAGCAGGGGTTAAAAGTGGAGGGCATGAATCCGAAGAAGGTAGAAGATCTGATCAAATTCCTCGGCATGATTGAGAACATCGACGATAATCTAGGTCGACTTGAGTCTTTCCTGGCGAAAAACGGATTGAAGGAAAATACCATTCTCGTCTATCTCACCGATAATGGCAGCACCTATGGGCATTCCTATTTCCCGGCGAATATGCGGGGGAAAAAGACAGAGCGTTGGGATGGTGGGCACAGGGTGCCTTGTTTTATCCGGTATCCAGAGGGGGGGCTAGAAGATGGAAAACCCGTCGAAGGGGCCACTCAGGTGCAGGACTTGCCCGTCACGCTTTTGAGCCTTGCGGGCGTGTCTGGTTTGAGCAACACGCACGGGATCGATCTGGCACCGGTTTTACGCGGGGAAGATGAAATTGATGAGAACCGCAGTTTTGTCATCAACTACAGCCGGATGCCTCACGGGCAGACCTATCCGTTCCCGAACAGTCCGTCACTAGTGACGAAGGAGGGGGCCATTGTCGTTCAGGGAGACTGGCGCTATTTTGGGACGGGGGAGCTTTACGATCTATCAAGTGATCCACTCCAGGAGCACGATATCGCCAGTGATTCGCCGGAAAAAGCGAAAGAGCTTGAGGAAAAGCTCACCGCTTGGTGGAGCCGGAGCGCTGATAAAGCGAATCAGGTTTATCCCGTAACCATCGGGAGCCCTCAGGAGCCGGAAGTTCTTCTGACTGCCTGTGAGTGGGTGGATGTATTCATCGATCAGCAGCTCCAGGTGAGGAGAGGGGATCTGAAAAATTCCTGGTGGGAGCTGGATGTCGCAGAGCCAGGGGTTTACTCATTCGAGCTGCGGCGGTGGCCACGTGAGTCCGGTCTGGCGCTCAGTGATACTGCGCCAGAGGAACCGATCGCCAATGGCAACGAGTTGCGTGAAGGGCGTTCTATCGTAATCACCAATGCTGCCGTCGCCTTTGATGGAGAATACCGCATGGTTAAGCTGAAGCCGGATCAGAAATCGGTCGTGTTTGAGCAGAAACTCGGCACTGGCCCCGTGAGATTCCAAACATGGTTTGGATCAAGCAGGGTCGAGATGCCTCTCGGTGCCTATTATGTTTACGTCGAGAGGAAGGATTCGAAATGAGGTCTATCGCTGTGCTGTGCATCCTCGGTATTTTTTTTGCTGTCAGTCACGCTGCGGACACGCCTTCTCGGCCAAATATCCTGTTGATCGTCATTGATGATCTGAACGACTACGTCGGTTACCTTGAAGGGCCCCGCAGGCGCAGACTCCTAATCTTGATCGGCTGGCGGCCCGTGGGCTGGCGTTCACGAATGCTCATTGTAACTCACCGGTCTGTAACCCCAGCCGGGCATCGTTGTGGACAGGGCTGCATCCTGTGACAACCGGCATCACCACTAACCCTAGCGGATTTTTCCGAGACACGCCCGGGCTCGCCGACATCCAGACTCTCCCACAGGCGTTGTCAGAGCATGGTTATCGTGTCACCGGTTTCGGTAAGCTTTTTCACCGAGGGCATGGGAATGTGATGGGGGACGACTTCCCGCAGCGGCACTATTTCGGCTACGGGCCTAAGCTCAAGCACCAGGTGAATCACACCATCGGGGACGGGCTAAGCGATTGGGCTATCGTGCCTGGCCCCGTGCCGATAAAGGTCCGGAAACCAGCAGCGCGCGGCGCTGGCTCTTTCGACGAAGATGTTGCTCTGCGTGTGAGTCTCTTCCTTTCTGATGAGCACGCCGATCCGTTTTTTCTCGGTTGTGGTTTTTTCCGCCCCCATACGCCTCTCTATGCTCCCAAGCGGTTCTTTGATCGGTTCCCGCTGGATTCCCTGGCCCTAACACCAGCCCCTGTGGATGACAGCGCTGATCTGCCCTACTTCGGGAAACGACCGAGGGTGGCGAAAGACATCGAGGCCCCGGGCCTATGGCAGCCGCAGTGGGTCGAGGACAATGGCAAGCGCCCGGAGATCGTTCAGGCCTACCTGGCCTGTGTCGCCTATGTCGATGAACAGATCGGGAAGGTGATCGATGCCGTGGACGAGAGTCGCTACGCGGACAATACTTACATTTTTGCAGTTTCCGATCATGGATGGAACCTGGGTGAGAAGCAGCATTGGGGCAAAGCTGCGCTCTGGGAGCAGACAACGCGCATACCCTTCCTCGTCTCTGGTCCAGGTGTGAAAGCTGGTGAGACCAGTGATATCCCGGTTGATCTGCTTGCTCTGTATCCCACCATCGCTGAGCTGTGCGGTATGCAGGCGGAGCACCGATTGGAAGGCCGCTCTCTGGTATCGAGTTTCGATGGTATCTCGGAGGCGGAAGCGGCCGAGCACGTTGGAGTTGTAATGACGTTTTCAGACCATCATGCTCTGAAAACGAAAGAGTGGCGCTACATCCGGTATCACCCTGAGGGAGAAGAACTCTATGATCTCTCCAGCGATCCCCATGAATTTGTGAACCTAATCACTCAGCGACCGGAGCAGGCCGAAGAGATGCGCAAACTCATGGACTCGCTCCTGGAGTCCTATGGCACTGGCGTCCACTGAAAGGCGTTTGCTCTCTAAATCTAGGGTTTACCGACCCACTTGATATTTAGCCCGTTCCTGTTCCACTGCTTCGCGAAGTCTTCTTCCAGTTCGGCATAGCTGCGGCCGCGAAGAAGGTGTGTAGAAACTGCATCTCCCATCTGGGAGCCTTCGGCAATCGTCTTGAGACAGGCTACGAGGTGCTCACCATCACCATCACCATCCATGAAAGCGAAATAGGTCAGAAGCAGGTTAGCGGAGGGATAGTTAAATCGATTTCCGTTGGCAAGAGCTCTTTTCCAACTTTGAGAGGTGGCTGTCATCAGTGGCCCCAACCTGGTGCACGGGACATCCTTGCGGCCAAAGGAAACAGCCTCCCTGATTTGACGTTCAGGGTTGGAGATCACGATTTTCCCGCCAGACAATTTCAAGCTGCTGAAAAACTCGGCAAATCCCTCTTTCATCCAAACTGGCTGGATTGGCATCCATCGCAGCATAATCTGGTGCGCAAGCTCATGAACAAGAGTTTCATTGTCTGCTTTCAGGTCGACCACATACCGACGACCAGTATACTTGACCCCGAGATTTGGCATCGGGATTTTAATGATGCTGCTCATTTCCCCTGCTGCTGTTCTTCTCCACGAGGCCATCCCACCGCTTCCTGGTAGACCTCCGTCAGCATAGTATTCTGCCTCCGTTTTATACAGATAAGCCTTGAAAAGAGTGTCCGTAGGAGGTGTCGGATTCAGCCCTAGCGGAGCTTGCTCTATCAGCAGAAATGTCGATTCGAAAGTCCGCGCGAAGTCCCGCACAACGGATGTCGCAAGTTGGTCGGGCACATGGAATTCGAAATGATCCGTCTGGTAGATGAACAACTTTGACTCAGGGTCCTGGCCGACAATAATGACATCTTCCTCGGTGAGTTCTGAGTCGACTGAGCGAGGCCAGACTCCAAGCTCTTGATCGCTGAAATCAAAAACTAATGCCGCTCCGGAAGATGATGAAGGAGTGGTGCGTTCATCGTGAGACTCGCTCCAAGCTTCGAGGAAACTCTGATCGTCGCGGCTAAGGGTCTCAGAGGCTATTTCGAAGACTTTACCTCCAACCGAGATAGAGGCCTGTTCCCCATCAAACGATATCAGCGTTCCTTTAATCGTTCGACCTGCCTTGTTGGTCCAATCTCGTTCGACAGATTGAAGGTGGCCGGCAAATGTGGTGGCTAGGAAAATTAAGGCTGCGGTTCTCAGAATACGATTCATCGGGCTTATGTTTGGGGCGTTTTTATAAGATTATTGATCCGGTGTCAATACCTACGGTTTCAGCATACGCCGTTGTGACAGGATTTTTTCAAACCAGGGTCTTTGGGGGATGAACGCCAGTGCGCTCCGGCCTGATCCCGTAGTGGATCAGGGGCTTGCATAGGCTTAGCTTATAATGCCTGCCGTGCCCTAAATAGTGAGAAAAGAGGTCTTGCTAAGAGCAATCTGAAACTGCTATGAATGGCGCGCTTAGTTGCCTGAAAGCCGGGCCGACGGCCTTCGTTATGAGAAATTCTGCTCCCAACCGTTCGATTTCTTTCTTCTCGCATGCATTCTCTGCCGCGCTTGCATCGGGAGTTTTGTTCTTCGGCTCCGACCTCACTGCGCTCGATTCATTTGCTCAGGAGCAGGAAAATAAGGAGCTAGGGTTTCTGGAAACCTTCGCCCTTGCCGAGGATCGGTCTGAAGCGCTCAATGAGCTCCTCCCAAGAACGAGTCCGTTTTACTATTTTTCCATCCTCCATCTTCAGAATGAGGGAAAGATTGAGGAAGCTCGAGAATTACTCGATGCCTGGACGGAAGAGGATTTCTTCAGGAAGAACCAGGAGTTTCGCGAGCTATCCAATCGCCAGATCCTTTATGAATTGGAATCTGAGCCGGATATTGGCTTCGGCAGGCTCAGAGATCAATTGAGACTTCGTTTCGTCTATCCGGAGCCGAAGCAAACCAAAAGCGAGGTATACAGTCATGATCTCGATAATGACCTAGTCACATGGGATGCATTCTGGGACAAATACGTTTCGCGGAAATCGCTGTCCGTTCTTTCACGGGAGGGAGTTGAGAGTGTGTTGGAGCGCAGTCCCGAACTGACGAACAAGCAGCGCCGTCGATTGTTGCAGCTGCTGCGCTTTCCGAATCACCCTGGTTTGATCGACTTGATAGCCGATGATCTCCGTTCTGGAGAGTCGAAGGGGTTCGGCGAGTTCGAGATTCACCGACAGCTCACCTTATCGCAGATGAATACACTAGCTGCGAAGATCGAGGGAATGGACAGAGCTCCTGCCTTCGTGGAGGCGAGGCTGAAGAAGATCACTCCGGATGGCCTCCTGCACACGCAGGAAGGCACAGAGGAGAGATTGGCGTTTCTCGAGGAGGCCTGGGGCGAGGTGGCAGACCTTCCGGATGCCTCTTTTCTATCCCTGAAGACTCAGGTGCTTTACCATCTTCTGCGGGCTCATGAGAAGAAGGGTGAATACCCTCAGAAGCTCTTCCAGGTATATATCCGCTACCCTCGGGTGCAGCCATACATGAGCTTCTCCTTCCTCAGCCAACAACAGGCGAAAGGTTTGCAGGCAGATCTGAGCGGCTCTCATTCTGCAGGCTTGAATCTTGATCCTATCGAGGATGACGGGCCGTTGATTCTTCGCTTTCTCGAAAAGGCTTTTGTCGATGGTGCTGAACTTACCGACTTTTCGGAGTTTCTCGATGAATCCTATCTGAGACAGGTCCAGGCAGAGGCCATGGTCCTGTATAAAGTTGGACGCCCGGGGCCTTGGCTGGCGAAAATGAGCCCCGATCAGGCTCAGGAGTTGAAAGAGCGTGTTGAGATCCGCTTCCTGGAGTCGAATGCCAGACACTTTTCAGTGCAGGATGAGGTGAAACTGGATCTGGAACTCAAAAATGTTCGAAACCTGCAGGTCCGCCTCTACGAGATAAACTCCCTTAACTACTTCCTCGAAAAGGGGAAGGCTGTAAATACTGACATCGATCTGGACGGCCTAGTGGCGAATGAACAGACCGACTATGAGATTAAGCAGCCAGCGATTGCGCGGGTGAAGAAAACCTTTGAGTTTCCTTCTTTGGCAGGGGAGGAAGGGATCTGGGTCGCCGAATTCATCGGAAATGGCTTCAGCTCTCGCGCCGTGATCCGGAAAGGGTCGCTCTATCATCTCTCGCAGACAACAACAGCCGGTGAATATCTGCGGATTTACAACGATAGAAATGAACCTCAGCCGGAGGCCGCTATCTGGTTTGGAGGACAGCGCTACACAGCAGACACAGAGGGAGGGATCCTCCTGCCCTTCTCGCAAGGAGGAGAGGCGAGCGTCTTGTTAGAATCCGGGCGACTTGTCACCCAGGCTCAAGTGCTGCTGCCCGCGGAGGAGTTTTCGCTGCGGATTTTCCCCTATCTGGAGAGAGAATCGCTACAGCCTCTCCAATCTGCTATTCTTTTCCTCAGGGCGAAGCTGTTACTGGCAGGGAAGCCGGTGGCTTCGGATGGGATGGAGGATGTTCGCATCCAGATCACGACCCGCGACTGGAATGGTGAGGAATCTTTCACAGAGAGAGGGATCAACTCGCTGAGCGCGAACGACCTCGAGTTTGCCAGTTTCCGCACGCCTGAGCAGCTGATGGATATCACCGTGCGAGTGCTGGGGCGTATCCCTTCTCTGAAAGAACCCGGCACCTTCCATGAGTTGGATGCTTCTGAGGTGATCGCTATTCATCGGCCTGTCAGCGAATCCGTCACCCACGATCTCTATCTGGGCCGGGGAGATGATGGATACGAGCTGCGTGCCGTGGGGCGCGGCGGCGAGGTGGTCGCAGGCAAAGTCGTGAGACTGTCTGTCCGTCACGAGGAGTTCATTCGCACGCGGCCGTTCGTGCGCATGACCGATGCCGACGGGGTGATCAAGCTAGGAAAGCTGGCGGAGATCGATCAGGTGACAGCCGACAGCTCCGGTGCAGATGTCAGGGTGTGGGACCTGAAAGAGTTTCGTCCTCCCATCCCGGACGTCCTCCATCTGCAGGCTGGCGAGGACATCAGCTTCCCCGTCACAGGTGCAGAGCAGAGCGTTTTGACCAGGGACGACCTGGCTCTCTATCAGATGCATGACGATACTGTTGTGGCGAACCTTTCCAAGAAGGTGAGTTTGAAAGACCGCCGATTGCGGATCGCAGGCTTGCCACAGGGGCGCTACCTGCTGCGGCTCAGGAGCTTCCAGAGACAGATCCCTATCCAGGTGGTAGAGGGCGCGCTGGATGATTTCGGCTTCATCATCGGGGATGCCCGGGTCATCGAGGCTACCTCTGCGCACACGACGGAAATCGAAGCCATTTCTGTCGATGGCGAGGAGCTGATCGTCCGCATGGCTAACGAGGATCCGACTGCGTTTCTCTACGTCGTCAGCCGCAATACTCTGCCATTCGGTTCGCCGCTTACCCCATTTCAGAATGGCGCTGAATCAGCGAAGACCATTCTCAGCCGCTCTCGTGATGAATCGGTCTATGTATCCGGTCGTGACATTGGTGATGAATACCGCTACATCCTCGACCGCAAAGGGAAGAAGAAGTTTCCCGGAGCGCTATTGGACAAGCCTTCCATGCTGATCACGCCCTTTGAAAAGTCAGAGACGGAGACGTCCCTCGACAGTGCAAAGGAGGGGACTGAGTATCAGCCTGCTGCCGAGCCGACGCCGGAAGAAAGGGAAACGGTGAAGACTGAGGATCGTCCGGTAGATCCCTTCGCCGGCGGAGCCGAGCAGAACTTTTATGATGTCTTCCGTGTCGGTTCGCGCTATGCTCTGGAGACGTTGCAGGGAGATAGCTTCCGCGTCCCGGTTGATCGGCTGAAGGACGGGCGTCACCTCCAGTTCATCGTGTATTCTCCGCGGAACGGAGTGGATGTGCTGGAAACCTTCGGGCTGTTAGATGGGCAGGGCGAACCCTGGATGCTCCGCCGCAGGAATTTTTACGAAGATCTCGACCCGGAGGCTGGCGATGTTGTGCCTAAGCGGAAGATGACCATTATTGGGGAAGGCGAGACCTT
>JAHDFZ010000285.1 GCA_020627905.1 Verrucomicrobiota bacterium | reverse complement strand
GAAAGTATATCGATCTCGGCTCCAGCAGTGAAGAGATCGACCGGCTTTACGCGAAAGACTGGCAGGGGCGGGCGTATCGATCCGGATGGTATGATATCGAAATTCAGGCCCAGGCAATCGGCCGGGATCACCCTTATGATCCAGCCGTTGTCAGGGTAGACCGTGAGGCCGACTTCCTCCTGGATGTCATGTCCAGTCAGCCTTCTGCCGGAAGCTTCAATCGGCGCAATTCTTCTGAGATTGTTCACGGGACGCTCTCGATTCAGGACAGTGCAACCCCTCAGACCTACCGCCTGCGTGTCTGGATGGAAAAGGATTACCACCTGGTGTTGAGGTATGCGAATGGGCCGCCTGCTATCAGATTACTCATCCACGATGTGGTTCCTCAGCATCATAAAGAGATCGATACACAGGATTGGGATAAAGGGATACTGCCCGCTGACTGGCCGCATGAGATCAGTCCTCCCTACATATCTGATGTTTATGAGGGGCCTCGCATTCGTGTCCATCAGGTGACGATGAGCGGCCCCCATTATGAGCAGTGGCCTCCGCGGAGCCACCAGACTTTGTTGGGGCCGGTAGAGCAGGCGCCCTTCGGTGTTGTTCGAGAAGCGGTCATCAGAAAGTTCGTCAACGAGGCCTTCCGTGGTCGAGCCACTGAGGCAGATGTGCAGGATTTCCTGAACTATGCTAAGCACCTGGAGGATCAGAAAACGCCTTCGCGTGAAGTGCTGCGTCAGACGCTGAGTGCCGTCCTGGTGAGTTCCAAGTTTCTCTATCGTTCGGAGCGAGGGAACCCGCTCGATGCGCGCTCCAGAGCTGATCGTCTGGCGTTCACCCTATGGAGCAGTCGAGGAGATGATTGGAATGCCATGCTTGCGGAGAGCGGTGGAATTTTCTACCAACCTACCGCAAGAGCTGAGGCAGAACGGCTGCTTGAGCACCAGCGCGCGGATGTCTTCTACCAGTCCCTGGCCGACAATTGGTTTGCTCTCCATAAACTTGGGCAGATGCCGGCTGACCCCGTCAACTTCGCTCGTTATTATTCAGAAGATCTTGAAGTTGCCTTTCGGGATGAGATCCTCCTTTTCATTAAGGATCTGATCGAGCGAAACGCTCCAGCCGCAGAGCTGGTGACATCTGACAATGTTTTCGTGAATCGCAATCTCGCCAAACTCTATCGGTTGGCTGATATACCAACAGGTCATGAGTTGCAGAAGGTCAAACTGGACGCGAATAGTTACTATGATCAATTCCGCGGGGGCGTTCTCGGCATGGGGGGAATTCATGCTTTGACGGCGAACGGTGTCGAGACCTCCCCGGTTGTGCGGGGTGTCTGGGTGCTGGAGCACCTGTTGGGCCTCCCGCCAAGCCCGCCACCACCGGATGTTGACCCCCTGGAGCCTGATACTCGCGGCGCGAAAACGGTCCGCGAACAATTAGAGAAACACAATTCCATAAAAACCTGTGCGACCTGCCACAGGATTGATCCCTACGGATATGCCCTCGAGGCCTTTGATCCCATAGGCGGATTGCGTAATGACTACAAGTATTTCGGCCCGAACCATCCTGATAATGTCAGGGTAGAAACAGCGGGGACCCTACCTGACGGGACACAATTTTCTGATCTGCGGGATCTCAAGCGGATCCTCGCTGGGCGCGCCGACCGCATGGCAGCGCATTTCGCCAAGACCCTGTTATCACCGCGGTTGACAGGGCAGAGATGGAGGCGCTGGTAGCAAAGCATGCTGGTCAGAGTTACCCGCTCCGTGATATCCTGTTGGATGTTCTGTCTTCGGATGCCTGTATGAATCGCTAACAAAGAAATTTAGTTTTATGATCCAATTGAAATCGAAAACGGCAGTTGTCATGATTGCCAGCTTCTTGGCTACTTTTGTTATAGCGGATGAAACCGAATTCCAGATCAATTTCGACGCATTCCCGGAAAAGGCGCTTCTAGATGGGGAGAAAGAGGAATTTGAATATGCAAAATGGGCCCAGTTGGCGAAACCCGCTGAGATTCCCGGAGTGAAAGGTGGCGCTTTAGAGTTCTCAGGTGAGAAGTCCGGTCTCTTTATCGCCCCGTCGGCCTTCCCTCTTGAACCCTCGGCACCTTTCACTCTCTCGTTCTGGATGGCCTCTCGTCGTCTCGGGCATGATATCGAGACCATCATCGGCACCGTCGACGTCGGCTCCTGGTCAGTCATTCGGACAGAGGATCATCGGGTCGCCTTCTATTCGCCTAGGGACAAAGACATGAGGCGAACATTTGTTAGATCCAAAAGCAAGCTGGCACTCGGAAATTGGCATCATGTTGCCGTCGTGCGGACGGAGCAGTCTTTGAGCCTGTATTTCGACGGGCGAAAAGAACATACGGTAAAAATTGAATCCGGCGCTACCTTCGCGACGGATACTCCAGTCACGATCGGGCTGCAGGGTAAGGGCCCGTTCACATCAGAACCCCGGTATTTTGATGGTGCGCTGGACGAGCTTCGCCTTTCTCTAAAAAGCGTGCCTGAAGAGGAGATTATAGCAGCCGCAAGCATTGCTCCACCTGCGCCGCTCGCTGTTTCGCTGCCGCGAATGACAGGCATCGAGAATGTGCCTGGCTATGATGTTGCTAACGTCTGGACCTTACCCAACGCCAAAGATATTGCGATGATCGAAGGGGTTCGATTCTCAACGATCAAAAAGTGGGAACCTGAAACCGATGAATTCGTCTTTTTGCACGGAGTAGGATTGTCATTCCATAAAGGCAAGCTCTACTCTATGTATGGGCATAACAAAGTGCACGAAAATACGCCTGGCGAACTGGCCAGATACAGTGTGAGTGATGATCTGGGCAAGACATGGTCGGCACCGGAAGAACTCGCCGGATATAGCGAAGACCGGTCGTCCAGTCACGGGGTGTTTCACTCTCACGAAGGACAGTTATGGGCATTCCCGGCGGGATTTTATGGGAAGATGAAGCGAATCCACATGCAGGTCCTCTCTCTGGACGAGGAGACGGGGGAGTGGACCCACCATGGGAATGCGTGTGAGGAGGGATTCTGGCCGCTGCAGGAGCCTATTCTCATGGAGAACGGGAACTTTATTATGGCCGGCTTACGCAGCGTCCAGGGTTTTGAAGGGACTGGCCTGAGTCCGTCTCAGCACAATCTGCCAGCCGTTGCCATCAGCAATGGCAAAGACCTGACTTCCTGGAAGCTCACACCAATACCAATTTCCGACCCTGAACGACTCGGGCGCGTCTGGGGAGAGTCCAGCATCATCGTCGATGGCCCGAATGTGACAGTTTTTTCGCGTTGGTCTTCTACGGAGAACTTTGCCCTCACGGCAGAAAGTCCGAACTTTGGAGAAGATTGGACGCCCCTCGTCCCGACAAACATTCGGATGGCGTCCAGCAAACCTGCAGCCGGGATCTTGTCCAATGGTCGGCGCTACCTGATCGCGAATGCTGCAAACGACAACCGGAACGGGAGATCTCCGCTGACGATTCTCTACTCAGAGCCGGGGGAAAAGAATTTCACCAGGGTCAAGAAGATCCGTGATTACGAGCAGGAGGGTTCTACGGAGATCGGTTCACAGGGCTATCCCTGTGCAGTGGAGCATGAAGGATCGCTCTACGTGGGATATTCTGTCTCTGGAGGAAGGAGTTGGAATCGCAATTCCGCTGAGATCGCCGTATTTCCTATTACCTCGCTGGAGTAAAAGATCCCGGGTCCGTTATTGAAGACAATTCCCCGATTGGCAAGCTAGGTGCGAGGCCTGTAGGGCCTCGGGTCGCTCGGGTCGCTCGGGTCGCTCGGGTCGCTCGGGTCGCTCGGGTCGC
>JAHDFZ010000031.1 GCA_020627905.1 Verrucomicrobiota bacterium | reverse complement strand
TGTCGGTCAGTTCCGTCCCAAACGGTGTGCGCGGAAGCTCTCCCCGATCCCGAATCTGCAGCTGAGCGCATCGCCGTGCTGAAGGAACTGGGTCAGAAACCATCGACGGATACCGACCGCGTCGTGGTTCTCACCCAATCCAGCTTCGAGGATCAGGCACCGGCCATCGGCAGCCTGGAGAAAAACGCTCGGTCGATCCGCGTAGGGGATGAACTCGATTTTGAAGCCTTCGAGAAAGAGCTGGAGGACGCCGGTTACGACCGCGAATCTCAAGTCCACGAGCGCGGCCAATACGCGCTGCGTGGGGGCATCGTCGATCTGTTTTCCTGGCAGAGCCTCCACCCTGTCCGCATCGAGCTTTTCGGCGATGAAGTCGATTCGCTACGCGAGTTTGAAATCGATAGCCAGGCCTCCATCGGCAAAATAGAGGAAGCCGAGGTGCTGCTATCTGAGGAAAATCTCGAGCTCGTCAGCACGGTCGCCGACTACGTGCAGAAGGGTGACCTTGTCATCGCTATCGAGGGTGAGTCCGCACTCGCTCAGGCCGCCATCACCAGCACGGCATCTTCACAGGCGGAGGAAGAATACACCGGCGCCTGCTTTGATGCGCCTCTTGGGCATTTCGAAGCGGGCGACTTCGTCATGCAGGAGGCTCGTCAGAAGCAGTTCGACAAACAGCTGCAGGAGTGGAAAGACGAAAAATGGCATGTCGCCATGGCCTTTCACACCACTGGCGAGCAGGAGCGTTTCGCCGAGCTGCTAGAGGAGCGGAAGACGGACAGCTCATCCATTCACTCTCTGACGGCGAAGCTAAGCCGAGGCTTCACCGTGCCTGATGCGAAGATCGCCGTGCTGTCTGATGCCGAAATCTTCGGTCGATACCAGAACCAGTGGGCGCGACGACAGGCGCGGCTCACGCGGAAACGTCAGAACCAGCAGCAGGTGCAGAATCTGCGCGAGTTCGGCTACGGCGACCTCGTCGTCCACGTGGAATACGGGATCGGGAAATGCAAAGGAATCCGCACAAAAGAGCGCCCAGATGGCGAGGAAGAAGTCCTCGAGATCGAATACGATGAGAGCGCGCGCCTCTTCGTCCCACTCAATCAGGTCCATCTCGTTTCGCGCTACGTAGGCGCTGGCAAGAAAGCGCCGAAGCTCTCCCGCCTCGGCGACAAGCGCTGGTCAAAGCTGCGCAAAGAGGCCGAACAATCCATCTACGACTACGCGGGCAAGCTGCTCGCGATCCAGGCCGAGCGCGAGACGGTCAGCGGCTACTCCCACCCGGAGGACGACAAGTGGCAGTGGGAGTTCGAGAATGCCTTCATCTTTCAGGAAACCCCCGATCAGCTCAGAGCGATCGAGGACACCAAGCGGGATATGGAATCCCCCCGCCCCATGGATCGGCTGGTGTGTGGCGACGTCGGTTTCGGCAAGACCGAGGTAGCCATCCGCGCAGCCTTTAAGTCGATGATGGCGGGCAAGCAGGTGGCGATGATCGCACCCACGACCGTGCTGGCAGATCAGCACTTTCAGAACTTCCGGCAGCGCATGTCCGACTTCCCCGTGAAGATTGAGCAGCTCTCGCGCTACGTTCCCCCGAAAAAGGCGCGGGAAACGCTGGCCAACCTCGCCTCTGGGAGCGTCGACATGGTCATCGGCACCCACCGGGTCATGTCGAAAGACGTCCGCTTTCAGGATCTCGGACTAGTTATCGTCGATGAGGAACAACGCTTCGGCGTGCGACATAAGGAGCGGTTCAAGGAGGTGTTTCGCAATGTCGACGTCCTCACCCTTTCGGCCACCCCCATCCCGCGGACCCTCTACCTGGCGCTCATGGGGGCACGCGAGATGTCGACCATCGATACCCCGCCGACCAATCGACGGCCCGTGTCGACGACCATCTGCCCCTACGATGAAAAGACCCTCGCCGTCGCCATCGAGAAGGAAATCGCCCGCCAGGGACAGGTCTTCTTTCTTCACAATCGAGTGAAGACCATCGAAGGCACTGCCCGCCGTATCCGCGAAATGGTGCCCGGCGCCCGTGTCGTCGTCGGTCACGGACAGATGGAGGACGAGCAACTGGAGGATGTGATGAAGCGCTTCATCGATCACGAGTTCGACGTGCTCGTCTGCACCACCATCATCGAGAGCGGCGTTGATATCCCCAATGCCAATACCATCATCATCGACCGCGCAGACCGCTTCGGGCTGGCCGACCTTTATCAGATCCGCGGCCGGGTCGGTCGTGGTGACCGCCGCGCTTATGCTTTCCTCACCCTGCCTCCAGACATGCTGACGGTTGGCGATGCCCGGAAGCGGATCAATGCCATCAAGCAATACTCCTCCCTCGGCGCGGGATTCAAGATCGCCATGCGCGACCTGGAGATCCGTGGAGCGGGCAATCTTCTTGGCACGCAGCAGAGCGGCCACATCGCTGCCATCGGATTTGACCTCTACTGCCAGCTGCTGAAGACATCTGTGGCGAAGCTGAAGGGAGACAGCAGTGCCGCCCGCACCGACATCCCCGTGACCGTCGACTTTCTCTGCACAAGTGAATCCGACTACCAGCGCGCACCGGATCAGTCGCTGCCTGCCTTCATCCCCCACCACTATATGGAGGAGCCGGAGCTGCGCATCACCGCCTACCGTGAGCTGGTCGAGGCGGCGAACCTTGAGGAGCTGGAGGAGACAAAAGAGAGCTGGCGGGATCGCTTCGGTCGTGCCCCAGCTCCAGTTGAGAATCTGCTGACCCTCACCGAAGTGAAGATCCGGCTGGCGCTCAAAGGGGTGAACTCCCTCGACATTCGTGAGCAGAAGTTCAAAGCCATGCGCGAGGGAAAATACCTTCAAATAAATGGCAAGTTCCCTCGTTTAGAAGGAGACACACCCGATGAATGGCTGGAGTCCGCCCTTGATTGGGCACTCGACCTGTGATTTTATACACACAACGCTTCGCTCCTTATGAAACGCTCTTTCCGTAAGATTTTTCCTGCTCTGACCCTCGTGCTAGGCCTGGTTGCATTTGGCTCCTCGCTGGAGGCAAAACCCATCGTGCTCAACGGCATCCGTGCTGTGGTGAACGGTGAGCCTATCACACAGACGATGGTCGACAGCGCCGTCGAGACTCAGGTCCGCATGTGGCTGGTGGAGAACAAAGGCATGGTCTCCCGCGCCGAAGCTGACCGCGAGATCAAAAAAATGGAAGTGCGCGCTCTCGACGACCTCATTGATCGCATGCTGATCCTCAGTGAATTCAAGCGCATGGGCGGGAATATCAAGGACTCCATCGTCGATGAGCAGATCAACTCTTTCATCAAAAACCGATTTGGAGGAGACCGGGCCAAATTCCTCGAAGAACTCAAGCGCACCGGCATGACTATCGCCCAATTCCGCGAAGTGCAGCGCGACCAGATCGCCATTAATGCTCTGCGCTCTCAGAACAGTGGAGACTCCGCCATTCCGCACACGCCCTGGGCCAAGAAGAAAAAATACGATGAGATCAAAGGGAAGTTCGCTTCCGAGGGCAAGGTGAAGCTGAGCATCATGTCCCTGCCTAAGGAAGTGCCGGGCAAGTCTGCCAGCGAGCGAGCTGCCTATGTCAAGAGTCTGCACTCCCGCCTCCAGAAAGGGGCTGATTTCGGGAGCATCGCCAAGAAGGAATCGCAGGACAGTTTCGCCAGCAAGGGCGGTTACGTCGGAGCCATCGGCCGTGACACGCTGAACCCCGCGCTGACGCAGCTTGCCTATGACCTACCTTCCGGTCGAGTCAGCCCGCTCATCGATGATGGCCCATTCTGGCGCATCCTGAAATCCAACGGTCGCGTCGGCCAGAGCGTCCCCTCTTTTGAAAAGCTGGAGGACGAAGTCGAGCAGCGCCTGACGATGGAGCAACGTCAGGAATACCTGGAAGTGTGGCTGAAGAAGCTGCGACGCGACGCCAACGTCCGGCTCTACGATTAAGATTTCCTGTCGGTCACTCCAGCACCGAACCGCACGGTGAGAGTTCTCTCCATAGATCCAGCCGTGCGCAATACTGGCTACGCGGTAGTTGAACAAGCTGTTGACGCTCGAAGGAGAGCAACCTTTCGCGCCGTCACCTACGGCACCATCAAAGCGTCACGGACTGCTACGCAGAGCCAGTGCCTCGCCCAGATCCACGATGATCTGCGCGAGATCATACGCGAGCATCAGCCGGAAGTTTGTGCCGTAGAAGGCATCATTTACGTGCAGAGTCACAGAACCGCCATCTCGATGGGCGCGGCGCGCGGCGCGGCGATTCTGACGGCCGCCTGCGAGGGGCTATCCGTCTGGGAATACGCTCCCAAACGCGTGAAGCAGGCGGTGACCGGGAAAGGGGCTGCCGATAAGCAGCAGGTGGCGTTTATGGTGCGTGCGCTGCTGAACCTGACGGAAACACCCGACCCCGATGCCGCAGATGCCTTGGCGATTGGGTTAACGCATTTCTATGCGCACGATCCGACACGGCCATCGTTCGGGAAGGATGCTCGGGCGATTTGAAGGTGGCTGAAACTAACAGAAGCTAATAGCGCTTTCATCTGCCATGAGAAAGCTGCGGAATCCGACATCACTGAAGAAGAAGTCTTTTCAGGAAAATCTGGCGATTATCACGATTTCATTCGCCACGGCTTCCGTTTTGCTGCCCTTCATAGCCATCTTTTCGATCCTCGGAACATTTACACCGAGCCTCTCGGGGCTGGGCTGCGCCACTATAGCCGCGTTCGCGATTGCAGCGTTTTGGATGCTGACAGATCTGGCCTATCGTCGTGGGACGAGAGTGAGGCTTACATGGCTGGCCAGTATCACATTTTTCGTTTCTATGCTGACTGGTGTTTTCATTGCATTCGAGTTTCAAACCAGCGCTTTCTTCCTAGGATTTCCAGAAGTCATTGGAGTTTGCTTGTCTCTCGTAGGGCTCGTTCATCACAGCCTTCGTCCACGTAATACAGCTAAATGAGTCCGAAAATCAGGACTCGCACAACCCAAAGTTGCGGTGAGCAAAACGCGTCAATCACGAGCATCCGATCCCCCTCTTTCATAGTCATCCAAAGCCTTCAACAGACGCTCAGCATTCGCGGACGTCGAGAACAGATGAAGAGTCTCTTCCATTGAGCAAAACTCCTGCTTCACTACCACAACCACCGAGCCTACTCCTGGCTGCGTGATCAGGATTGGATCGCTGTGTTCGATTACCTCACTGGTGGTGGTTGCGAAACCGTCGCGTGCCTCGGTAAAGCTCATTTTCTTCATTCGAGATGACACGACGGTAGGGGCGTCTCGTAAAGCTTTTAGGAACAGAGGGAAGCGATCGCGCCGCAGAAGCCCTAGTCAAGACTATCCTGGCTTCTACTCCTCAGTCGCCATGCCATCGATCAAAATCCCTCCTTAGGCATGATCCTTGAGAATTTTCCTGAACTTGAAAGATTAGATGGCGATCAGGAGCGTCTGATTCTAGCTGGCGAATTCTGGAGAGGCGCTATCAAAAGCGAAGCCACTTCTCCCGATATTTCTTAGGAGGCTGTGAAACTTCTCCAGGAGCGTCTTAAGAACTTTAAAGCTCATCAAAAGACGGGCATCACTTGGGAGGAGCTGAAAGAAAAAAACAGGCTTCCTGATGGAGGTCATCTGAACTTGGCCTGCTTCCCTTACCTGCCTTTTGAGCAGTTGGCTGCCTCCGGTCCACGAGGTTACCCTCGCGGCTACACGTCATGTCTGTGAACCGCCCTGTAGCCGCGACCGTCAGGTCGTGGATTTGTCCAGATGGCAGCCTGTTTTCCAACGCTGCACTGCCTCCGTTCCACGAGGTTACCCTCGCGGCTACACATGATGACTGTGAAACGCCCCGTAGCCGCGACCGTCAGGTCGTGGATTTGTCCAAATGGCAGCCTGTTTCCTAACAGTCCACCACCTCCGGTCCACGAGGTTACCCTCGCGGCTACACGTGATGTCTGTGAACCGCCTCGTAGCTGCGACCGTCAGGTCGTGGATTTGTCCAGATGGCAGCCTGTTTCCAACAGTCCGCTGCTCCGCTCCACGAGGTCACCCTCGCGGCTACGGAGATATCATCCCAGAATCTACTTCTGGCTGGCTCCAGCAGGCTTAGCAGCTGGTGCATCAGCCACATTGCTCTTCGGCTGGACGCGCCAGAACTGGGAGAGAGCGGCTGGCCATTCAGCCAGGATCTTCTCTGCTTTCTCACTGCCGGTGAACTCGAAGTGAGCCTGGATGTGCTGACGAAGCTCAATCGCCTCAGCACTTCCTTCCTCAATGCGAACCACCTCAACCATCTCAGGGTTGTAGAGCTTTTCGAAACGCTCCTCAGCATCGAGGATGTAAGCAGCACCGCCACTCATTCCGGCACCGAAGTTTTTCCCGGTAGCTCCTAACACAACAACTGTGCCGTTGGTCATGTATTCACAACCGTGGTCACCGATCCCCTCGACAACAGCAAGACCGCCGGAGTTCCGAACGCAGAAGCGCTCTCCCCCTTTTCCGTTCGCGTAGAGAGATCCGCCGGATGCACCGAACATGACCGTGTTACCAACGATGGAATTCTCTGAAGCAACGAAGCTGCGATTCGCGGGTGGCTTGACGATGATCTCGCCACCGGCCATGCCTTTGCCGACGTAGTCGTTCGCCTCGCCCGTGAGGGTGAGACGGATACCGCCGCAGGTGAAGGTGCCGAATGACTGCCCGGCACTCCCGCTCAGCCGGATGTCGAGCGTGCCGTTCTCCAGTCCATGATCACCGTAGCGATCAGCAACAGCTCCTGCGAGCTTCGTGCCGATGTTGCGGTGGGTGTTTTTGACGTCGTAGCTGAGGGTCGTCTTCTCGCCCTTGTCCAGACGATCACCGAGGTCCGCGAGGATCTGGTCATCGAGGGGAGCCTCGTGCAGTCCATCGTTGCGCTCCTGCGTAGCGATGCGCGGCGCATCCGGTGTGCCCATCTGCTCGCCGACATCGGCTAACACTTTGCTCAAATCGATGAGATTTGCCTTGGTATGTCCAGCAAGCTCACGCTGACGCAGATACTTCGTCTGGCCGATCAGCTCATCCAGCGAGCGGAGACCGAGAGAGGCCAGGTGCTCGCGCACTTCCTCTGACACAGCGTTGAAGAAATTCACTACGTGATCGACACTTCCCTTGAACTTCGCACGGTATTTCGGGTCCTGTGTGGCGACACCGACAGGGCAGTTATTCAGGTGGCAGCGGCGCACATACACACAACCCATGGCGATGAGGGCGATGGTGCCGAAGTTAAACTCTTCCGCCCCGAGAGCGGCGGCATGAATGATATCAAGACCGGTGCGGAGACCGCCGTCAGTCCGGAGTGTGACCTTGTTGCGCAGCCCGTTAAGCATGAGGACCTGCTGAGTCTCAGCGATGCCGAGTTCCCATGGGAGACCTGCATGCTTGATCGAGCTGAGCGGTGACGCACCCGTTCCTCCGTCATGACCGGAAACGAGAATGACGTCAGCATTCGCCTTGGCCACACCGGCTGCCACTGTCCCGACTCCGCTCTCAGCAACCAGCTTAACGGTTACGGTAGCGCGTGGATTGACTTCCTTCAGGTCATGGATGAGCTGAGCGAGATCCTCGATGGAGTAAATGTCGTGGTGCGGCGGAGGTGAGATGAGCGTGACACCCGGCTGCGTGTTTCGCAGCTTGGCGATGAGTCCGTTCACCTTGTGGCCGGGGAGCTGTCCCCCTTCACCGGGCTTGGCACCCTGCGCCATCTTGATCTCGATCTCCTCGGCAGACATCAGGTATTGCGCACTGACACCGAAGCGGCCGGAGGCGACCTGCTTAATCTTGGAGTTGCCCCAATCGCCGTTAGCGTAGGGCTTGAAGCGACGCACTTCTTCTCCACCCTCACCACTGTCCGATTTACCACCGATGCGGTTCATGGCGATGGCCAGCGTTTCGTGAGCCTCGGGGCTGATGGCTCCCATGGACATGGCCGCTGTTGTGAAACGGCGACGGATGTTTTCGATCGGCTCGACTTCCTCGATGGGGATCGGCCCGCTTGGGCTCGGAACCAGCTCGAAAAGATCGTGAAGGGCGTGAGGTGCGTTGAGCTTCACCTCTTTCACATAGTCATCGTAATCCTCTGACTTGCCGCTCTTTACGAAGGTGTGGAAGTTCTTGATGACAGAACCACTGAGGGCGTGGACTTCGCCATCCTTGCGGAAGCGGAAGAAACCGGGATCGCCTAAGTCGAGTTCGCCATCGGCGTTCGGCACAGCGTTCGCAAAAGCTGCCGTGTGGCGGGCAATGCTTTCAGCAGCGATTTCAAAGAAGCCAACACCGGCCACCTGCGAAGGAGTGCCGGGGAATGCGTAGTCGATCACCGGATCCGCTACGCCAACAGCTTCGAAGATCTGCGCCCCCTGGTAGGAGTTGAGCACAGAGATACCCATTTTGGACATGATCTTGAGCACACCCTTTTCGAGTCCTTTGTGGAAATTCTGCAGAGCTTTCTCAACGGTGATCTCGCCAAGTTTGCCCTTTTCATCCTTTTCAACAGCTTCACGAACGGTCTCGTGCGCCAGGTAAGGACAGATGGCAGTGGCACCGAACCCGATGAGACAGGCCATCTGGTGGGTATCACGCGCCTCGGCTGTATCGAGGATCAGGCTAGCCTTCATCCGCTTCTTCGCCCGGCCCAGGTGCTGGTGAACGGCCCCGACGGCGAGGAGTGCCGGAATGGCTACCTGCTCATGATTCGTTCCACGGTCAGAGAGGATGACAGCCTCAGCGCCCTCATCGACGGCTTTTTCGGCATCAATGCAAAGCTGAGCAAGAGCTTTCTCCATTCCCTCAGCGCCCTCGGCAACGGCCCAGGTCGTGTCGAGGGTGACGGTTGGCAACTGCTCGAGATTTCTCAGAGCCTCAAGCTGGTGCTCAAAGAGGAATGGACTCTCCAGATGGACGACGCGGGCGTGGCCCGGCTCCTCCGTGAGAATGTTGCGCTCAGGACCGAGATCGGCCTCCAGCGACATGACGAGGAACTCACGGATCGGGTCGATCGGCGGATTGGTCACCTGGGCAAAGAGCTGCTTGAAGTAGGTGTAAAGAAGCTTCGGCTTGGTCGAGAGAACAGAAAGCGCCGCGTCATCACCCATCGAGTAGACAGCTTCCATGCCGGTCTTGATCATCGGGATGAGAGAGAGATCGAGCTCCTCCTCTGTGTAAGCATTCGCCACCTGCAGCTGCGAGCGGGTCAACGGATCGAATGATGGCTCCTCTGCCACAACAGGGGCAGGGTCGACGACTTCATTGAACTCCGTCCGATTTTCGCGCAACCAGTCCCCATAGGGCTGCTGCGTAGCCAGCCGCTGCTTGATATCGTCGTTGAAAATGACTTCGCCGGTCTCCATCTCGACGACGATCATCTCACCGGGGGCCAGACGCCCTTTTGATTCGATCTCGTCATCGGGCAGGTAACAGGTTCCGACCTCGGAGCCGAGAGAGAAGATCCCGTCTGTCGTGATCTTGTAACGCGCCGGACGCAGGCCGTTGCGGTCGAGAGAGCAGCATACGGTTTTGCCGTCGGTAAAAGCCAAGCCTGCCGGGCCATCCCATGGCTCAGCGAAACAGCTGTGGTATTTGTAGAAGTCCTGCACCTCGGTCGATGAGAATGGATCAATCCTCCAGGCCGGCGGCACCAGCATGGACATAGCGTGCGGCAGGGAGCGGCCGGATAGGACGAGCAGCTCAAGAGCGGCATCGAGACTAGCCGAGTCAGATCCATCGGGATCGATAATGTGGTGGAGGTGATTCAGCTCATCGCCCCAGACATCGCTCTCGAACTGGCCGATTCGTGAGTTGAGCCAGTTGCGGTTTCCGCGCACGGTGTTGATCTCGCCGTTGTGGCAGAGCATGCGGAAGGGGTGAGCCAGAGCCCATGTCGGGAAGGTATTCGTCGAGAAACGCTGGTGATAGAGACAGACACCCGTCTCGTAGTTCTCATCCTTGAGATCGCTGTAAAATTCTTCGAGCGCAGAAGCCACGAGGAAGCCCTTGTAGCTGATCAGGCGATGGCTCAGCGAGGGAATGTAAAATTCATCAATGTTTTCGTCCGCCACCTTGTCCTCGATCTCACGACGGCAGAGGAAGAGCTGGCGCTCGTAGTCATCGTCGCTGAGTCCCTCGGGACGCTGGAGCAGGAGCTGCACGATGACAGGCATGGTATCGATAGCCTGCTGACCCAGGGCCTCAGGAATCGTCGGCACATCGCGCCAGCCGATGATGCCCATGTTACGGGCGCGGCAGACACCTTCTGCGATCACTTTTGCTTTGGCAGCATTTTCCGAATTCTCACGTGGGAGGAAAAACACCCCCACGCCCAAGTCGCTCTCGTTGGCGAGTTTCGTCCCCAGTGCCTCAGCCGCTGGTAGCAGAATCTTGTAGGGCAAATTAGTCGTCACACCGGCACCGTCACCCGTTTTCCCGTCCGCGTTGACCGCACCACGGTGCGTGACGTTACAAACTGAATCCAATCCCAGACGAAGAACACGGTGCGAGCGCTCGCCGCGAATGTGGGCGACCACTCCGAATCCACAGGCATCACGTTCGACATCTTTCACGTGAAGGGACTTCTCGACTTCTGGGTAGAAAAGGTATTTGCTCATGTTTGTGTAAATTTTGGTGAAAAGGAGCCACTGGGACTGTGTTCACAGCTGAAAATCAGCAGTTTCCGCCTTAAATCTGTCTTGACCTCTACGAAGCCTCATCAAAAAGAGACGGCTCCCGACAGAATCGCGCGGTTTCTGGCTTTCTTGCCAAACAAAAATGCGTCAAAAACGCACAAACCTATAGGGACGGGGACTTTAGTCAGAAAGACCCCTAAGTCAAATTTTCAAGCAGGGAGCAGGCCAAGCGGCGGCGGTTGTTTGACTCAAAAACCGCTACTCGTTGAGGCCGCTATTTGAAGATGGCGTCGATGCCCATGGCGCTCTTGCGAGCCAGTTTCGGAATCATCTTCGGCCGCGACCGTTTGAGGAAAAAATAGGCAAAGGAAAGAAGCCGCATTCCGACGATTTTCTCGCTGAATCGGTAAGTAGGTGCCTGACGCACCAGATACTTGAGCGACCAGGCGATGAAGCGGTTGTTGATCTTCGTGCGATTGAAATCCAGTGCCACCGTGTAGCGCACGCGAGTCCCGCGGGGATAGCGCTTCTTGTAAGCCTTCTTGGCTGCCATCAGCTCTTTGCGGATCCGCTCATCAAAAGGGCGAAAGAAATACTCCCGCGCCAGCGCGAGGATGCCGAAGGTATATTCCATGTATTCGATATCCCCCTCCGGCAGATCACACTGGAGGGCCAGCTGGCGCATGCGCCGGATCTTGGCCATCGCCACCTGGCCGGAGCGGATGCAGCACTCCCGCTCCTTCACGAAGTGAGACAGGAAGCGCTTCAGCGAATGCGCGACGAAAATGTGATGCCAATACACGCCCACCAGAGGCGGAATGCGGACGCGACGAAAGTAGAGCCTCCGCCGGGCATAGTCGGGGGTGTAGTAAAGCTCACGCACTACCTCCTCAGAGAGACGCAGCAGCTCCAGGAGATCGAGTTTGTCACAGTCCAGCGGCAGACGGGCGACCGCCTCCTCCACCCGCTCCCCATAGCGGAACATACGAATGGCGACGAAGGTGTTGATCTCTGTCCAGACGGCCTCTCCATCAATGAACGCGAGACGGCGGAAGGGCGTCCAGCCGCCGGTCTGGCACCAGACCGACATGCCGACGAGGTTCGGCACATGCCGCATATCGCAGGCCAGCTGCTCATAGTCCCCACCGATGAAACTGGGAAATTCCCCACAACCCTCATACTCGCGGCGGGTCTGCAGCTCGACAATCTTCGGGAGACTGGACACGAAGAAATTCCGATTGAGGGAGAGGTAGCGAAAAAAGTCCGACTCTCCGTGTTTCATCGAAAGCACGAGAGGCGGGCTATCGATGCCGTCGACGGTTTTCTCCAGCGTCGCGTGGTGCCAGATCAGGTCGCCCACCTCGTGCGCGCCGACGGTCCAGGTGCGGAAGACGCAGCGCCGTTCGAAACGCTCAAAAATCGGCAGCAACTCCTTCAACCAGTGATTGACCATGGCGGGGCTTTTCAGCACCAGCTCGCTGCGGAAAAGTTCCTGAATATCCACCCCATCGCTTTCGCCGATCCGCAGGATCACCCCACCCACCTCGGGGAATTCCTGAAAGAGATTCTCCAACAGTTCCTTGGCGAAGTTCAGCTGCTTCTTTTCATTCCCGCCGATCTTCTCGCGCATGGCCGGCGTGAAAGTCATCAGATCCATCGTCAGATAGACATCCACCCCTGCCTCTTGGGCTTGTCGAAAAAGCTTGCGGAACGCCTTCCCGTTCCGCTCGATCTGCTGCTGGGCCTCCGCCTCGTAATCGTTGTGCGGCGCCAGGTGAGGAACGTCATCCAGCGTGATCGTGTTGAACCCGATCTGAGCCACACTCTCGCAGAAAACAGCCAGATCCCGCTCGACCGCGTTCATCTCTTCAGCGAAAGCGTCATCATCGAGCTTTTCAAAATGCTGCCACGGGAGCTTTGACCAATTGATGCGGTGTTTCCGATAACCCGGAAAAAACGGCCCGATGGCATCGATCAGATAAATCGGCGGTATGGCTTTGGATTTCACGGGATCGGAGCTGCTGGTCGCGAGCATTAGGAATGTGAGTAAGAGAATGGCTGAGCGCGCAAAAGCAAGAGAGAACCCTACCGCTGATCCGAATATCACAATGCACAGCAAAATAGGCATCGTCGGCCGGACTTTCGGTGTGCGACTGAAGTCGCACGTCCATGGCTCGCACCAATCACGCAATGGAACAGCGAATTGATTCACTGACGACACCTGGTTCGGTATGTCGCCAGCACCGGCTCGCCACTACAGTTTTGCCACGGCCTTCTCCAACTGACGAGCGACAGCCTCCCACCC
Organism: Verrucomicrobiota bacterium; assembly: GCA_020627905.1. GTDB lineage: Bacteria > Verrucomicrobiota > Verrucomicrobiia > Verrucomicrobiales > DEV007 > Arctic95D-9. Next base: position 10,289 of record JAHDFZ010000031.1, on the reverse strand, counting down.
CTCCCGCTGGTTCGGAACGCTCTCGAAAGTTCTCTGCTCACCAGCCAGCAACTCCACCTTTCCCCGCCTCGGAAAGCGCTGGCCGGGCGGGTGTAGCTCGTGCGCACCATATAAACGACAGGCGATGACGGGCACCTCTGTTCCCGCTACCAGCATCCCCACCCCCGGTCGAAACGTTCCTAACTCACCCGAGCGGCTGCGCGTTCCCTCGGGAAACAAAATCAAAACGCTTTCCGTCTCGAGCAATCGCTGACGTAGGGACTGAATGGTCTCCCGCGAGCCTCCTGCCCGGCGCATAGGCAGGGCATTCATCCACAAGGCCGAAAATACCGACTTCGCCCTCGTATTGAAAAAATAGTCAGCAGCTGCCAGACAGAAAACGCGCCCGACATAGCGGCCAGGAAGAGCGCTTGTTAGGAGAAGGGCGTCGAGATGACTGCTGTGGTTGCAGACGAGGACGAAACTCCCACGCTCAGGCAGGGGTAGCGGATCACAGGTGAGCGGAGCGATGAAACGCAGACAGCTCTTTGTGACCACCCGAGCGCCCCACTGGTAAAGAAAACTAAGCAGACCATTCTCCCGCCGAACACTGCGCAGGCGCCCCACCCCCGCCAGGTGGATGTCAGAGGCGGTCGAGTATGACCAGTTCGATTCGGGCTCGTCACTCATCTACCAGGGAATGCGAAACAGACGCTCCGGCTGCCCGAGCCCAAAGCCGATGAAATAGCCGACGAAGTGAAAAAAACACGGCCCTGCGAGCAGGAGAGAATCACAACGATCGAGCAGACCGCCGTGCCCCGGGAGAAGCCGCCCGGTATCCTTGACGCCGATGTCCCGCTTGATCGAGGACATCACCAGATCTCCCATCTGCCCCGTGATGCTGAGCAACACCCCGAGAAGACTCAGCAGCCCCAGACTGGCCATGGGAGTATCCTCAAACACCGCAAAGCCCAGCCAGCAGGTGAGCGCCGTCGTGAGAACGACAGCACCCAGCGCTCCCTCTCTTGTTTTATTGGGGCTCGTCTGCGGAGCAAGAGGCCTGTGCCCGAGAGTAGACCCACAGAGGTAGGCAAACACATCATTCAGACTGACAATAATAAACAGAAACAGCAGATAGCCCCGATAGCCAGGATCATTCGCGACATAACCGATATGACCCAATCCAAACCCGAAGAGCAGGAAAGCGACAATGCCCAGAGCGGTGCGCTGAAGATAAGCCTGTGGCCGATCGACTAACACAGCCATCATAGCGATAAAAATGGCTCCAAGAGACGCGATGGCGACAAAGAGCCCATACCAATGGTCGAAGATGGCGAACGAAACCGCAAAAACCCCAATCACGACGGAGGCACTTACTGTGCGCTCTCGAAATAAGCCAGTCAGTCGGGCAAACTCTCGATAACACGCTAGGGAAAGCACCAGCATGCCCAGCATCGTCCAGAAGGCACCGAAAAACAGGGGTAGGCCAACGGCAGCGAGAATGATTCCCCATGAACCGATGCGCAAAGCGAGCTCGCGAAACCGCTCAGCACCGATCTTCCCGAGAGACCGCAATACAAAACTGATCAGGAGAGCAATGGGCAGCAGCGCCATGACGACGCCCCCTGCTGTGATGAAAAATTCATCTTTCAGGGCTTCCTGCCAGCCGAACCAGCGGGTGAGAGTTTGCACATCCATGATCCTGCTACCCCTGCTGTCCGTTGCAACCCGACTGCAGAAATTTAGCCCCGATACGCAGGCGACGGATGAGCGTAACCACCCCACCGACGATCAGAAGCCCCATAGCCAGCAGCCAGATTTCCCTCAGTGGGAAGACTGAGAGAATGAGAGCTGTCGCGGTGACGAGGGCCATGCGATGCGCCTTCGCCATGGGACCGACATAAGACTGCGGCGCACCGCTGACGGCCAGCTGGCTGCGGACATAGGCGACGAGCAGAGCGATGATCGCTGCTGCAAAGCCGATCGATGGATTCCCGAGAGAGCAGAACCCGAACCCGACAAGAATGCAGACATCCGAGAAGCGGTCGGGGATCTCGTTGTAGAGCTCTCCGATAGGCGAACAGGCATTCTGTCGCTCCGCCACCATCCCATCGAAGAGGTTGGCTAGCAGGCGCACCTGCACGAACAAGGCCCCGAGGAGATAGAGGTAGAAAGTCGGCCCAGCGATGAAGCGAGTGGCCGCGAACGCCGCTCCCGCGAGAAGAGCAGCGATCAATCCGAGGACCGAGATGGAGTTCGGAGTCAGCTTGGTAGCACTGAGCCAGTCTGCACAGGCCGCCGCCCAGGTAGTCCCACGTGAAGCAATCGGTCGTCGTTCCATTTTTGTCAGGCTAAGGCGAAAAGACGGACGAGGTCGAGCGATTATTCCGAATATCAAAGAGGAGGGCCGCAACCAAAAGCTGAGAGCACTAGCGCGTCCGCCTCAATCGTCCCGGACAGATTGTCGCTCGCGAATGAATTCGCGATTCCATGGCTGGGCAGATGCAATTTATGGAATCGCGACTTCAGTCGCGAGCCAAAAGCTCTGTGAATCTTCCCCCCCTGAAAATGCTCTTGCCCCTCCAAAAAGCGAAAAGCGCAGCCTCTCGGCCACGCTCTTGTGAAAACAAATTTGATCGCGTTTAATCACTTCGGTGCCGCCACCATTGCAAGCTTGATCACAACTTCGTCCCGAATGAGATCATCCGCTTTGCCCGGGTAGTCGATACCAAAATCCTTCCGGTTGATGGCGAACTCCGCATCCAGGCTAACATCTCCGGATGCCGTTTTCTTCACCATGGCAGGGAAGGCGATCGCCTTTGTCGTGCCGTGCATTTCTAGAGTGCCGCTCAGCTTGTAGGAATCCGGCTCCTCGCCCGGCTCAACCCCGGTGACCGTGAAGGTCGATTTCGGGTAGGTCTCGACTTCGAAGAAATCAGCGCTCTTCAAGTGTCCGGTCAGTTTCTCGTTGTCGGACCAGACGGAGTTCATATCAATGACGATGGTGTGAGGACCAGCACCGGGTTTGTCCCCAGCGACGCTGAAATTTCCATTGAACTTCTTGAAGCCGCCCTCGTGGCTGCCTGTAACCTTTGAGCCGACAAAGCCGATCGTCGACGCTGGTGTGAACACGTAGGCCACGCCGCCGGAGGTTTCCGCAGGAGTTGATGAGGTAGGCTCTTCAGCTGGCTTGGCCTCTTCGGCAGGTTCCGTGACATCTGCCTTCGGAACGTTATCGGCAGGATTCTCAGCGCAGGAGACGAAGGCAAACGCGGCAGAAGCCGCGAGCGTTGGTAAAAGCAATTTCATTTTCATAGCTCTAATCTTGACGAGAAAAGGCTATACAGACTTACGACAAAAGTGAGATAAGTTAGTCAGCAATGGCTTGCAAGTCACCTTGGTATGCGACCTCGACCGTAGTCTCTGCTATGCCGGCGAGGACTCTCCGCAAACGGCACCAGCGCTGGTAATCCCATAAATCTTTGTCCAAAGGGAGAGTCACGCAGGGAACGCTGACGTCCGTGACGGAAGAACCCCGTCGGCTTCACTAGCTCGAATGCGAAGCCCCTCTTCGCCTTAAGCAGCTCATACCAACACCCCCCCCATCATCGCTCGCCACCCATCCCTTCCGCCAGCGCCTCCTGAGCGATCAACCCGATCTCGCCGCTTAGCAGCGGATGCACTGAGAACCCATCCTCCGAAATCACTTTGAGAAAGTGCTCGCTCGCTGTGCGATAGCCATCCTCAGGTTCGGCAATTTCCTGCGGCGTGCCATGTGGGTCCCCAGCCGAAGCCAACCACAGACGCCCGTCGTGATAAGGCTCTGCAACCAGGGTCCCATCATCCCCAAAAAAGCTTGCGCGATAGGCGGTCATTTCATCCTGCTGCGTCCAGCTGGCCTCACTGATGGCAACGGCATTCTCATACGCCATGGTGAGGATGGCATTGTCTTCGCCCTCAAGATCAGGTGTCAGGCCGCTGCGGAAGGCATGGGCATGAGCATGAACTGGTGGGCCAAGGATCGCACCCGCGAGCGCCGCCCCATAGCAGCAGTAGTCCATTAGTGCGGCCCCGCCATTCCTCTGAGGATCATACAGCCAATCGACGAAAGCATCCGAGCATCCAACGTTCTTCGGTCCCCGATGACCAGCACGATAGTGAACTTTGTAAATGTGGCCCAGATCCCCACGCATGACCCGCCGAAGGGCCTCCTGCAAGGGCGGCCACCAGAAAAACGGCCAGTTGATCATCAGCGTCGCCCCGGATTCCTGAGACGCTCGGAGCAACTCACACGCTCCGTCAGCAGAAGCCGCCATCGGCTTTTCGATGAGGCAGGGGACGCCTGCACGCAGAGCCGCGGCCGCCCATTCGGCGCTCTCCCGATTGTCTCCAAAGACATAAAGCGCGTCGACGACGCCATCGGCAAAGGTCTCCTCCGGATTCTGTGCGAAGACCGCACCAGGACACATCTCGCGAAATCGTTCCTGGCAGGCGGCGTCGCGCTCATACCCAAAGGTCACCTCAGCCCGCTCCGTGCGGAGCAGTTCCTCCAGGTTCCCCCACACGTGGTCATGGCTGAGTCCGCAAACTCCGAACCGTAGTTTTTCTTTTTCCATATTTCTTTGAAAGATCATTTCTCAGTGATGCGTAGAGGAAGCTCACATCGATTTTCGGCGACGACGAAACCCGTCGCTTTTCTTTTTCTTATCCTGACACCTTTGATTATGATTGCCACCATGGAGCCCGACGAAACAACGCGTCCTCAGAAAGCTACCCGCCAGAAACGGACCGACCTGCCTCGCGATTACGCAGCCACCCGCAAGAGCCTCATCGAGAAATTGAGCAACTGGGAGGACCAGCGCACGTGGGATGAGTTTTACCAGACTTACTGGAAGCTCATCTACAGCGTGGCCTGCAAGTCAGGCCTCCCACAGGACGAGGCCTTCGACGTTGTGCAGGAGACGGTCCTCTCGGTAGCAAAGCAATGGAAGCGCGGGCAGACCTATGACCCCGGCAAGGGTTCTTTTAAGACGTGGCTGATGAACCTGACCCGCTGGCGGATCGCTGATCAATATCGCAAAAAGAATCGCAATCCTGCCGCTCGAAACCAGGCCGGCGGCACTCCGGATGGAGACGGAGGCTTCCGCGGCACCGCGACGATCGATCGCATGGAAGGGCTCAACGGGGTCGATGAAATGGACCAGCTCTGGGAGCGCGAATGGCAACAGAACCTATCAGAGATCGCTCTTGATCGAGTGAAGAAAAAAGTCTCGCCGAAACAATTTCAGATATTCGATGCCTACGTCGTCAAAGGCTGGGAGGTCCAGCAGGTGCGCGAGCAACTGGGCGTCAGCCAGACGCAGGTCTACCTGGCCAAGCACCGGGTAAGCGCTTTGCTGAAGAAGGAAATCGAAGCGCTGCAGAAAAGCGATTCCGAGTGGCAGGCGTGAAATAGGGTTGGGGAAAGCGTGTATCGGTAGCCAGATTATCGAGAGATGACACACCGAGCTTGGCTTGCGGCATGGCTGGGGAAAATAGCAGGGTCGGGAGGCCCTGCCTCCGCACCCCCATCTAAAACATAAGAGCGCTCTCCGGCTCGATGGTTTCCTCGATCCGCTCTACCTGCAGGCTTGGCAGGTAGCCCTGGTCCTCTCCGAAAAAGTGGAGCTTCCCATACACTTTATACCAGCCCATCTCCTCGTAACCCGGTAGGGCATCGGCAAAATCAAGCGGCAGAGAGACCGGCCGCGCATCGGCAGCACAACACTCGATGAAGAGGCGAAAGGCCATCAGCCGATGATCGAAACTCGGGTCATCCTCCTCTGTCGGGATAAGTTGAGCCGTCGTCTCGACCGGGATTCCCTCCATCACTTTCATGAGCTCGAGATCGCCTGACGAATAGAAAATCTGCGGCAGATCCAGCAGGAAATCTCCGGCATCACTCTGCGGGATGAGGGCCTTCAGATCATCGAGGGTAAACTCCTCTCCGCTACTCACCTCGCCTTGAGTCGATCCCTTCGTCTCGCCACTCGCCGTCGTTTGCGGCTTGCTCGTGAAACCCTCTTTCTGGAGCTGCAGCCGCTTCATCTCAGATTCGATCCGGCCCCACTTCAGGACATAGTCCTTGCTGAACTGGCTGTTTGAGAGCGCTGTCGTGCCCATCAGGCTGACGATGAGGATAGTAACGGCAAAGGCCCTCTCCGCAAAGGTCTGCTCCCGGTGATCATGGTCGTGCTCATGATCGTGATGATCATGGCTGCAACCGCACTCACTGCTGCGGATTTTCCAGAAATTGATAGCAGCGAGGAACGCCAGCCCCACCGCCGACAGCAGCGTGTAGATGCGAAACTCGGGAGCCAGGTAACTAGCTACTCTTCCGGAAAAATAAAAATAGGCGAAGGCACCCGCCCAGGCCAGAAGGGCAATCGGCATGAGGGAGCGGACGACCACTTCCTTAGCCGACGCAGGATGATCGTGATCATGGTCGTGATGATGATGGTGGTGGTCGTGTCCATGATCATGAGAGCAGGAATGCCCCTCATGTCCGTGGTGATGGTCATGGCCATGATCATGGTTACAACCGCCATCGTGATCGTGCTTGTGTTCATGCTCATGAGAGCACGCATGATCTCCATGGTCATGGCTATGATCATGCTGGCAGCCCTCGCCGTGATTATGGCCCGCGTCCCCATGGTCGTCGTGACCGTGCCCTTGATGATTGTGATCGTTCTTGCCCATCTTTTTCCTTTCCTTGTTTAACGAACCCACAACAAACAGATCGCCCCGGTAGCAATGAAAAGGGACACAGCCAGAAGCAGCACAAAGCGCACTTTAAAAACGGAAGAATAGAGGAAGATCAGCTTCACATCCATCATCGGCCCGTAAATCAGGAAGGCGAGCTTCGCTGCAGGTATCGCCGGGAAATTGGCCGCGATGAATGCATCAGAGGTGCTGCAGAGGCTGAGGATAAAGGCTAGCGCCATGAAGAGCGCCACACTGATGAGATCGCTCTGCTTGAAGATCATGATGAGATCTTCCGTCACGTAGGCTTTGAAAATAGCGGTCACCGCCACTCCGAAAAGAAAGTAAAGGGTCGTGTCGACGAAATCATGCATCGTCGTGCGCATGGCAGAGCGGATCTTGCGAGGGTGATCGGTTTTCACAGGCCCATGAGCGGCGGCCTGTTCTTCGAGTTCTTTTGCCTCACCCAGCGTTTCGTAGACCTTTGTTTTCAGCACGCGGCTGGAGCGGACTTTCATGAGCACCAACCCCACCCCCACCGTGAGGATAAAAGCCAGTAACAGACGACTGCTCGTCATGAACGCGGCGTCATATTTGTTCAGCTCCTCCGATTTTCGAATGGCAAACTTCCCGAGATCCGAGTCAAAGGCCTTCATCGTGCTGATGACGACCACTGGGTTAATTATCGGAGCCGACAGCATGTAGGTAATCGCACAAGAAAGCGGCAACCCCTTGCGCAGCAGTCGACGAATCACAGGCACAACGGCGCACTCGCAGACGGGAAAGACGAAGCCAAGCAAGCCACTCAGCATTATGGCAAGAGGTCGGTTTTTAGGCAAAAACCGATCAAGCCAAGACGCCGGCAGATAAGCATCGATTATCCCAGAGAGTAGGGTGCCCAGAAGAATAAAGGGAGCTCCCTCAAGGAGAATGCTCAAAAAAAGAAGAGCAAAATCGTTAAGAGCAGAGGTTTCGCCAGCCATGGTCTCGCGCGGCAGGTCAGACCGCCGGAAAAAGAAGAGGTAAACAATCAACTAGGCAAGCTCGCAAACCAAAATAAAAAATGTTCATTTTTACACTTGTTCTAAATGGCATAACATGGAAAGATAAGCTCGCATGAACAGCTACAACAAAGTAACACTGATTGGGGGCCTCACGGCTGATCCGGAACTGAAGAAGACAAACAACGGTTCATCCGTAACCCGTCTCACCCTAGCCGTTTCTCGACGCGTGACTAAAGCCAATGCCGAACCTAGGGAGGAAACCACCTACATAGACGTTGATGTATGGGGAGTCACTGCTGAGAATGCCGCGAAATATCTGAAGAAAGGCAGATAGGTTCTCGTAGAGGGACGGCTTCAGCTGGCGTCTTGGGAGGACAAGGAAGGGAAAAAGCGATCCAAGCTACAGGTTATTGGAGAAAATCTTCAGTATCTCTCTCTGGCTGAAGCTAAAGAACACAAAAAAGCTGCCTGAGGCCTTCCTCCAAGGTAAAAGCCACCCATGAGACGCAACTTTTGTGGACGTTGGGACAGATTCAAACCTGCGCCCCCTTCGTCACTTTTCGCTTCTATGGCTAATTCCTGCATGACAGCGTGCGATTTCTGGCCACAATGGCGGAAAACTCAGCTCTGCCATGGAAAAAACTAACGACAAAGTCCTCCGCATCGGCCTGCCCAAAGGCAGCCTTTCAGCCCCTACTCTTGATCTATTCGAGAAGGCTGGATTCAATATTTCAGGAGCTTCCCGCTCTTACCGCCCATCTATTGATGATCCCGAAATTGAGATACGCCTTATTCGGGCTCAGGAAATCGGGCGTTATGTCGATCACGGCTTTCTTGACTGCGGTATCACCGGAAAAGACTGGATCGCCGAGAATGGTGCCGATGTGCATGCCGTTTGCGATCTACGCTACAGCCGAGCGACCTCCAATCCCACTCGATGGGTGCTCGTCGTGCCCGAGGATTCTCCCATCCAGTCTGTGAAAGACCTCGAGGGCAAGCGCATAGCCGCTGAAGCCCTAGGCATCGTCGAGCGCTATCTAGAGGAAAACGGAGTCAATGCGGAGGTCGAGTTCTCGTGGGGCGCTACCGAAGTAAAAGTGCCTGAGCTAGTTGACGCCATCGTCGATATTACCGAGACAGGTTCTTCTCTTCGCGCCAATAAACTGCGGATCGTCGATGTGCTAATGGAGAGTTACCCGCAATTTGTCGTGAAACACGAGTCGTGGGCCGACGACTGGAAGCGCTCGAAAATCGAGCACCTTACTACCCTTCTGCAAGGCGCTCTCGCAGCTCGTGACATGGTAGGCCTCAAACTCAACCTTGAGGAAAGCAAAGTCGATGCGGTCCTCGAGTGCCTCCCTTCTCTGCGCAAACCAACGGTCTCCCGTCTCGCTCAGGATGGCTGGGTGGCGATAGAGGTTGTGCTGACGGAACTGCAAGTTCGCGAGCTAGTTCCCACCCTGAGAGAGCTTGGTGCAGAAGGAATCATTGAATACCCCTTGAATAAAGTCATCGGATAGACGATACTCGCCGCCCGCCACCCGACCAAGGGGTGCTGCCCTGCAGAATTTCCTGGTCTTTATGCGCGGATTAAACCTGAAACTTATTGAACTATGGGATCCCTTAAGAAAAAGCGGAAGACCAAGATCAACAAGCACAAGCGACGGAAGCGCATGAAGGCAAATCGCCACAAGAAGCGCTTGCGTTACAAGAGCTAAGATTGATCTTGTGATCCATGAATACGATGCAGCGGTTTGGAACCTCTTTCTGGAACCTCCGCTGCATTGTTGTTTTCAGCCCCAGCCTTTTTTGCGTCAGCGCCTTTTTTCTTTCAGCGCTTTCAGCGAGCGACGGCTCAAACGATTCGAAATCCCCCGAGGAATGGGCGGAGATCAACGTCGACGAATATTTCCCACCTCCTCCCGAGCAACTCTTGCAACCTAAGGGCTTGGAAAAAGCTGAGGCCCTAGCCCATTATTTCATGGCACTCCGCAATGAGTCGGATGGGAAAATCATGGCGGCTATCGAAAGCCTGGAGAAAGTCATTGAGCGAGCACCTGAGCAGGTCCAGCTAGCTGATAAGACAGCCGAACTCCTTCACCGCTCCGGTCGCTCTAAGAAGGCACTGGAACTCCTTCGCCAGACGCAGAGAGCCAACCCCAATAACATGCGAGCCCTGCTCCAGCTTTCACGCTTTTTGGCGACACGCCAGAAAAGTAGTGCCGCAGCACAAGCCGAGGCTATTTTTCTCGGGGAAAGAGCGGTCAAAGCCTACCCGCTAGAGCCAGACGCATACGAGCACTTGATCTCCCTCCATGCGCTTGCCAAAGACCGTGCAGCAGCAGCGAAAGTGCTAAAAACAGCGTTAGAGCAAGAATCAAAAAGCAGTCAATACTGGCTCGCAATCGGGCAGATGGCAGCACGATTCTGGGGTAGCGAGGTGCATAGTGATCGCGATAAGCGAGCCATGCTGAACGAGGTCCATGATCGGGCTCGTCTCTTTGACCGTGACAACCCGCGTGTCGTAGAGCAAGTCGGCGATTACTACCATGCAACCAAGCAATT
>JAHDFZ010000030.1 GCA_020627905.1 Verrucomicrobiota bacterium | reverse complement strand
GAGAGCAACGAGCGAGTCAATCGACTCATTTTCTGCTCCGGAAAAGTTTACTACGACCTGATCGAGCACCGGAAGCGCGAGGAGATCACGAATGTGGCCATCATTCGCGTTGAGCAGTTTTACCCCTTCCATCGCGAGCGCTTCCGCGAGATTGCGGCGCAATACCCGAATGCATCGAAATGGGTGTGGTGCCAGGAGGAGCCACTGAACATGGGTGGATGGACTTTTATCGGTCCCCGTCTGCAGAAGCTCACCCACCACAATGTCCGCTATGCGGGGCGCGATGCGGCTGCTAGTCCGTCTTCCGGATCGAAAGCGATCCACAAAGAAGAGCAGAAGCGACTCGTCGAGGACGCATTCCTTGTCTAAGCCTATCCTCGAACACTCTTCAATTCAGATAGTTTTTACATTACCATAATGGCACACGAAATCACCATTCCTTCCGTAGGCGAATCCATCACATCAGCCACCATCGGCACCTGGCATAAGGCCGAGGGCGAATATGTCCAGGCAGGCGAGGTTATCCTGACAATTGAGACCGATAAAATCTCAACCGAGATCGAGACCCCTAAGGCCGGCGCTCTGATCCTTCTGGCTGCTGAGGGGGATGAACTCGACATCGGCGCTGTCGTGGCGAAGATCGACGAGTCTGCTGCCGCACCCGAAGGAGCTGCGCCAGCGGAGGAGCCCGCCGCTGCTTCATCAGAGCCAGCACCCGCTGCTGCTCCGGCGGCTGCGGCGCCTGCTGATGTGAAAGTCACCCCAGTTGCGGCGAAAATTGCTCAGGAAAAGGGAGTCGACTTAGCGAATGTTTCCGGCTCAGGAGCAGGTGGTAAGATCACGAAAGCTGACGTCCTCGGTGCCTCTTCACAGCCGGCTAGTGCAGCTCCTGCACCTGCCGCTGAGCCCGCTCCGGCAGCAGCTGAGGCTAAGCGCGAGACACGTAAGAAATTCACTCCGCTACGCAAGAAGATCGCCAATCATCTGGTGAATGCTCAGCACGAGGCGGCTATTTTAACCACCTTTAACGAGGTGGACATGACGAACATCATGGCCCTGAGGAAGCGCTCGCAGGACAAATTCGTCGACAAGCACGGCGTGAAGCTCGGCTTCATGTCGTTTTTCATCAAGGCGGTCGTCGATGGCCTTGAGGCAGTGCCAGGGATCAATGCCCGCATCGAGGGGGACGAGATCGTCGAGCAGCACTACTACGACATCGGAGTAGCCGTCGGCACGGATAAAGGGCTCATCGTCCCGGTTGTTCGCGATTGTGAGCAGAAGTCTTTTGCTCAGATCGAGAAAGACATCATCGACTACGCTGGAAAAGCGAGGGAGGGCAAAGTGCAGCTCAGCGACCTCCAGGGTGGAGTTTTCACCATCACCAATGGCGGCATCTATGGCTCGCTTCTCAGCACGCCGATCCTCAACCCTCCGCAGTCAGGAATCCTCGGGATGCACAGCATCCAGCAGCGTCCGGTCGCAGTGAACGGGGAAGTTGTGATCCGTCCGATGATGTATCTCGCGCTCTCCTATGATCACCGACTGGTCGACGGTAAAGAAGCCGTGACCTTCCTGGTTCGGGTCAAGGAGTGCCTGGAGGACCCTGAGCGGATGCTTGTGGGAGCCTAAAGAACTGTTTCGAAAAACACACTAGGGGAGGGCTTCGCTGACCAGCGGGGCCTTTTTCTTATCCGGATATGGAACTTTCACAGGCTTTAGAACAGGCGGTCGCGAATCTGTTTTCTTCACGAAAACCGCTCGATGTCGAGCAGATGGCACGCGTGCTGGCTACCGTTGACTCAGCGCGCTTCTTTACTGAAGAAATGCCGCTCGCTACGAACTATGTCAAAAAAGGAGCTCTGTTGGATGCCGCCCTGTCTGCTATTTCAGTAGAGGGAGGGATGGCCCTCGAGTTCGGGGTATTCCGTGGCACATCGCTGCGTCACATTGCCGAGACCTTGAGCGGGCAGGATGTCTACGGCTTCGATAGCTTTGAAGGACTGCCGGAGGACTGGACGCACTTTCAGAAAAAAGGGCGCTTCTCACTCGGTGGTCAGTTACCACAGGGCCTGCCGGCGAATGCAAAGCTGGTGAAAGGCTGGTTTGATGAAAGCCTTCCGGGCTTTCTCAAGGAGCACAGTGGCCCAGTTGCGTTTCTCCATATCGATTCTGATATCTACTCCTCCGCCCGCACGGTCCTCACCGAGCTGACGCCGCGTATCGTGCCCGGCACGGTCATACTCTTCGATGAATACTTCAACTACCCCGGTTGGCAGCAGCATGAGCACAAGGCTTTTTGCGAATTCATCGATGAGACAGGGCACGCATTTGAATACCTTGGCTTTGCTAGTGCTCATTTCTCCCTCGCGGTGCGCATCCTCCAGAAATAGAAATTACGTGCTATGAAGCTGATTCGCCTGATTTCCCTAGTCCTCCTTTTCGCGTCCTCTTCCGTAGCGTCTGAGAGCTTCAAGGCAGCTATCGAATCGATCGCGCGGGAGTCGCCGACGAAGACGGCATCCATCGGAGTCTGCCTGATCCCCCTGGAGGAGGGACCAGAGAGCGCCTTTGGATTTGATATTGATCGAGCTCTCATCCCGGCATCCACTCAGAAGGTAGTTGCTACAGCGACGGCTAACGAGGTGCTTGGCAGTGACTTCCGTTTTGAAACGATGCTACAGGCCAGCGGGAGCCTGTCTGATGATGGCGTGCTGGATGGTGACATCATCATCGTCGGAGGAGGGGACCCGACCCTTGCGGAGTGGGGCTTTTCTGAAATTTTCACCACCTGGACAAAGGCCGTAAAAGAGGCTGGCATACGCTCTGTGACGGGGCGTGTAGTCGGCGATGGCACTCTCTTCGGCACGCAGATGGTGCCAGCTACCTGGCAGGCAAATGACTTCGGGAATTACTTCGGCTCCGGGATCAGCGGCTTGAGCGCTCTGCGGAACCTTGTCACATATCGCTTTTCGACACCGCGTGTCGGCGCCGCGGCGCCACTGCAGAGTTCGACGCCGCAGTTGCCGCACATCACCTTGCGGAATGACATGCGGGTCGGTGCCGCAGGATCCGGTGATCAGGGATATGTCTACGGCTTTCCTTTTGCCGACACCTATGTGCTGCGTGGGACAGTTCCTGCTGGATCCGGTAGCTTCAGCATCAAGGGCGCTCTGCCTGATCCGCCCTTTTTTGTTGCGATGTCATTCCAGGACCACCTGAAGAAGGCCGGGATCGATATAGCAGGAGAGCCAACAACCATCCGGCGGATCGCTTACGACGGTAATCCAGTCGATGGGAGCGCCCGCCGTATGCTGCATCGTCACCAGTCGGCTGATTTGAGAAATCTGATGATTCTCACCAACCAGAAATCGAACAACCTGCGCGCCGAGGCCATGCATCGAATGATCGGGGTGAAACTGGCAGACGATGGATCGAATGCCGGTGCCGCCGAGGCAACCGCTCGCTATTGGACGGATCGCGGGCTCGATACCGCCGGGATGGTCATCGCAGATGGCTGTGGCCTCTCCCGCTCGAATGCCCTCACCGCACGCCAGCTGGCGACGATCCTTCACAAGGCAGCCCGAGGAGAGAATTTCTCCGCTTTTCATGATTCGCTGCCCGTCTCCGGGCGCAGCGGGACACTCGCTTCCATGGGCCGGGGAAGCCGCGCGGAAGGTCGAGTCCGTGCAAAGAGCGGCACCATCAGCCGAGTGCGCAACTACGCCGGCTACGTGAATAGCCGGTCCGGCAAACGCTACGCCTTTGCTCTTTTCGTCAATCACTACAATGGCTCTCTTAGTCAGGTGAAAGGGCAGATCGTGCGAATGTGGGAAAAAATGGTCGATCTGTAGTGTTTTTGCGCGTAAAGCTCGCGGTGCTCCGTCTAGGATGTGTCTCTCAATCCCCCACTTTTTGAGAGCCATCATCGTAACAGAGTCAAGCCTCTCCCAACATTTCAATCCGCAATGGTTCTCCGCAGTTTATCGGGAAGTGCCCGCTTTCTCAATCTCAGGCGCTTTAGCAAGAATAGATTTCTCGAAGTATTAGTCCACCTGAAGACTTCAGCCAAGGGGCTAAGTTCTAAGGAACTCGGTGACGCACTTGACCTGACACATGTTGCCGCCCGCGCTCAGGCAGAAGAGTTGGTGGAGAAAGGGTTCCTAACGACGCGCAAGCGGCCGAAAGCCATTGGACGTCCCGAGCAGGCTTATCTGCTTACGGAGAAATCTCACGAGATGTTTCCTGATCTCAGCACTGAGCTTTGTCTGGATATTCTCCTGCAGGCGAACCTGTCGGAGGCGAACGCCGCCGAGCGCCTGCTATTTGCTACATTCCGACGTAAGGCTGACCGCTTAGCGAATGAGCTTGCAGCATTGCCCTTCTCTGAGCGGGTCGAAGCACTGCTGAAACACCGCCGTGCGGAAGGTCGGATGAGCCAGCTTGTGGAAAAGTCCGACCAGGTATTTATCATTGAGGAATACCACGACCCTCTGCAGGAGATTATGCGGAAGTATCCCACCTTGGCAAAGATGGATGAGGATCTCGTGGAGCGGGCTCTGCATGTAAACAAAGTGGATCGGGCCTGTGAACAAAATGGTGAGCATTACAGGATTCGGTTCGTGATCCCGGCAGTAGCGTGACCTACAAAGTGGCCGCTGCTCGAAAACCACTTGCAGGTTCAGCGAGGATGTCGTTTGCAGAGGGGGCGCTTATCGTGCCCATAAAACCAGAACCATAGACTATGAGCAAATATAACAATGAGAATGTCCTCGTCATCAAGCGCGAGACCTTTGATCAGTTGGGAGCCTTCGAAGGGGTATCAGACGACGTCGAGCGCTACATGAAAGCGGTCCTGGACCCTGCGAACAATTTTTTCCTTTCGCGAGATCTGGCTGAGGACGATCCCTCCCACAAACAGCTCATTCCTTATCTGCTCTTTCAGTATCAGGATCGATACTTGTGCTATCGGCGCGGAGGTAAATCCGGGGATAAGCGCCTCGTTGCGAAAAGGTCCATTGGCATCGGGGGGCATATCAATGACAGTGATTTCGAGGAAGATTCATTGGATTCCGATGTCTACCATAACGGTCTCGAGCGTGAGATACGTGAGGAACTCGAGATCGATGGAAACTTTACGCACGAGGTGGTCAGTCTACTCAATGACGAATCAAACTCCGTAGGACAAGTTCATCTCGGAGTCGTCCATGAAGTCCAGCTGGATACAGACAAGGTGCGACCTGGTGAGGATAGTATAGAAGATATTCAATTTTTGACGATCGAGCAACTCGAAGGGATCCGAGATGAACTCGAGTCCTGGTCACAAATCTGTCTCGATGAAATTCTAAAGAAAGGGTAGCTCTCATTCGGCACACCCAAATGAATACTTACGACCGCTGGACGCTCCCCAATTTGACAAAGAGGCTAAGCGGGTCGAATGATTCTCTCATTTATTAACTATTATGGCTAAGCGCTACACTGAGGAGGAGAAGCAGGAGATCGTTGATTTCATCAATGACTACAATAAAACAAACAAGCGAGGGGGACAGGCTAAGGCTGTCGCTAAGTTTGGAGTCAGCCCTATCACCCTGAAGAAATGGGTCGAAGGTGGTGGCAAGAAAAAGCGTAAGACCGGTGGCCGGAAGGCAAAGAAAGTTTCCACGCCTGCAGCTCCTGCAGCACCTAAGGCTGCTGTGCCGAATGGGCCTGCTAAGAAGCTGGAGCGTATGCTCGCCATCAGCAAGGAGATCGAGGCTCTCCAGTCGGAATACGAGTCTATCAAAAGCACCCTCTAAGCTGGGCGCCTTTAGAGGACGATATCATCTCTCAGCCGCTTCCCATTTAGGGATGCGGCTTTTTTGTTTCCTGAATGTTGCACGCCAAGAGTGTGTAGCGAACGCCCCCACGGGAGTGACTATACGGATACTCGTAGAGACTTCCAAAATCATAAACGCCCAGCGGCGATAGGCGTCGATCTATGGATCTGGGACGTCAGTCCCACGCGGAAGCCAAGCCGACCATGCTGGACGCTACCCTCTGGGGCGAGCGTCTATTCTCCAGCCCGCAAATCATAGCAATGCAACGCAGGAGCTGCGCCAGTGATGGCATCAGGTTCATGCTGCGAAACATATAGCAGTCCCTGCGAAATCACGGGTAGACTCCAAGTCGATCGAGCCAGAAAGAGCTGTTCGCGTGCAAGGATGGTCAACCCGTCACGGCCTACCTCGGCCACAGCCAAACTCCCCAGTTCCCCTAGCAGGAAGACCTTGCCATCGGCCGCCAGGGCAGAGCCTCGAAGAAATTTCATTCGGTAGGGGCGCGGGGTGCCGATGTCGATTTCCCAGTCGGAATCATCCTCCCAGAGTTTCTTCCCCGTATCGACATCATAGGCGACGAGGGTCGCATCAGGCTCATTTCGCCCGCGAAAGCCGAGCAGAAGGTTCTCCTGCTTCAGAAAGACAGGTGTCATCCAGTGCATACCGAAGTGGGGATCTTTCCAGAGAGGTTTTAGCCCTGTGTCTCTGTCAAAGCGGAGCATGACGCCGCCTTTCTCATAGGTGTCAGAGATGAAAACACGATTGCCTGGCAGCGCGATCGGGGTCTGGCCATTGACACTCTCGTATTTTTCTGAACGCCAGGGGAATTCGGCGAGGAGCTCGCCGCTCTTCGGCTCGATAGCGAGCAGGCCGCCGTGGGAGGGGCGACTTTCGCCGCCGGAAAAGCTCAGCAGGGTTGGCCTGTCGTCAAAGGGAGCAACAATCGGGGAGGCATAGCTGGCGTTCCACTCATGTTCGGTAGTCCAAACACGCTGGCCCGTGTTTTGATCGAGAGCAATAACAGCAGAGCCTCTGCTAGTCTCGTTTGACCCCACCGGGATGATAAGGAGATCCTCAAAAACCAACGGGCAGGAACCGTGACCGAAGAAGTAAGGGGCGATGTTGTCGACTTCCTTTTCGATGTCATAGCGCCAGAGCACCTTTCCTGTCTCCAGCTCGTAGGCGTGGACGACGCTGCGGACCCCGAGAGTGAAAACCTGGCCCTCGCTGATGACAGCGCTGGCTCTCGGCCCATTGAGAAAGCCATACCGATCTTCGTATTCTACCGGGTAACGATGCTCCCAGACCGTCTGTCCCGTCTCGGGGTGCAGGCATAGCGTGACCTCTTCATCTCCCAGCCGATCAAAGAGCACGAGCTTGCCCTCGCCGATGACTGGACTGGTGTATCCGGTGCCCTTTTCCAGAGACCAGACCCTCGCGAGTCCGCCCTCAGGAAACTTGCCTAGGAGATTCGTTTCTCCTGTTGTGGCGTTATCGTTGGGACCCAGGAATCTGGGCCACGATTCATTGACTGCACTTTGCGCCCTTTTCTTGGGGGCTGTGAAAAAGCGCAGCTGCTTATCGGTGTCGGCCGCTGAGAGAGGACCGGCTATCAACAGGCAAAGCAGGAGGGCAGTCGCGCGGAAGGCCATGATCGAGCTCTGCCAACTCGCTGTCATGCTTTTTTGGCCGCTACTTTCTTTGCTGCCGCCTTTTTTGCCGCTGTCTTTTTCGTAGCCGTTTTCTTTTTCGCCGTTTTCTTGGCGGGGGCACGTGGTGGAAACTCCCACCCCAGCATGCGCCGTCCTTTCGGATTACAGGTTAGTGCGGCAGAGAAGGGGCGACCTTTCTTACTGATCCATTTATCGATAACGTCAGTTTTGCCTTCGGTGAAATATTTCAGTGCCTGATCGCGAGGGATCTCGTATTTGCACATCTCTTTCGAAAGGCGGCCTTTGCACTTATCGCCGCGGGCACGCACATCGCAGATGTAGCTGGTCGGCGTCACGTAGATTTCGCCATCGTCACAGCACGGGCAGGCGCAGAGCTTGTTTTCAGGATTCTCGACTGCTTCGGCTTCTGCTTCTTCCTCCTCAGTCTTTTCGAAGATGAAGTTCGCTTTGAGGCCTGTTTTGGCGTCCTCCTGCAACTCGATCGCTGCATCAAAAGGCTGCTTGAAACGGCTGACGAAACCAGTGAGAGGTCCCACCATGCGGGTGGTCAGCAGTTGAGTCGCCTCGGCCTCGGAGAGTGGGCGGCTGGCGACGACTTTTGACAGGCTGAATTTGCAGTCTGGTTCCTTGCACTTGTAGCGACCGTCGTCCTGACCGAGAGTCGGTGCATTACAGACCGGGCAGGGGACGGGGAACTCTGGCCACTCGCGCTCCAGAGCAGTCTGAGCATACTCGCGTGCTGTCTCGACCACCGTGGAGGTCAGCTTTTTGATCTCCTCCATGAAGGCGGGGCGATCCAGCTGACCCTGCTCCATCTGCTTGAGCTTAAACTCCCATTCGCCGGTCATTTCCGGAGAGGTCAGGATACCGATCTCCATGTTGTGTAGCTGATCGATCAGACGGGTGCCGCGTGTCGTCACGAAGATATCTTTGCCGTCGCGCGTGATGTATTTATCCGCGATCAGTCCCTCGATCGTAGATGCACGGGTCGCCGGAGTGCCGAGGCCACGCTCGGACATCGCATCACGCAGGTCTTCGTCATCGACGCGCTTACCTGCGGTCTCCATAGCAGAGAGGAGGGTGGCCTCATTGTAGCGAGCCGGCGGGCGCGTTGCTTTCTGCTTCGATTCTACAGGGTCGGCCTTCGGTGTTTCGCCGGGAGTCACCCGGACGATTTCTTTATCCGCAGATGACTTATCATCGGGGTCTGCTTTGGCAGCCTCAGCGCCGCCTACTTTCTTGCCATAAACTCCCAGCCACCCGGCTACGACCAGCACCTTACCGTCAGTGCGGAAGGCGTCTTTTCCGATGCGGGAGATACGGGTGGTATTCTGAAACTCGGCATGAGGGTAGAACGACGCGATGAAACGTCGAGTCACCATGTCGTAAAGCTTGGCCTCTGCTTCATCCAGCCCTTTGGGGATTTGGCCGGTGGGGATGATGGCGAAGTGATCGCTGACCTTGGCACCATTGAATACCCGGCGGTTGCTGCCGCGCACGAGATCCTCCGCCAGGGCATGTGTCGCATGCTGGGGTAGGTCTTTCAGCAGCGGGCTACCGCCATCGGAAAGCTTGCTAAGAGTCTCTTTCGTCGTGCCGACATAGTCATCCGGCAGGTAGCGCGAGTCCGTTCGTGGGTAGGTGAGCACTTTATGGCGTTCGTAGAGAGACTGAGCCAGCTGCAGGGTGCGGCGTGCCGAAAACCCGAAGCGGCCGTTCGCCTCGCGCTGTAGGGTCGTCAGATCGTAGAGCTGCGGGGCGATTTGCTTGGCCGGTTTCACCTTTTCTTCGACCTCCGCCTGCTTGCCAGCGCAGCGCTCGACGACAGCTTTCGCCTGCTCCTCATCCCAGATGCGCTCGGCGCGGGCGTGAGGTTTGTCAGGAGATTTCTGGAAGTTTTCCTGAATCCAGCGACCCTGATAAGGACCGGCCTCGGCGGTGAAGGTGGCGTGCACCTCCCAATAGTCCTCGCTCACGAAGTCCTCGATCTCCTGTTCGCGCTCAGCCAGCAGTGCCAGCGTCGGTGTCTGCACGCGACCGACGGGTGTCTTATTAAATCCACCAAACTTGCTGTTGAAGGCCGTCATCGCCCGCGTCGAGTTGATCCCGATCAGCCAGTCGGACTCTGAGCGGCAGTAGGCGGCATTCGATAGGGGTGTCATGTCCTGATCAGAACGCAGGTCGGAGAAGGCTTCCTGAATGGCTCCATCGGTCATCGACTGCATCCACAGGCGTTGAGTAGGTTTGTTCACCTTACAGAACTGCAGGATGTAGCGGAAGATCAGCTCACCCTCGCGGCCGGCATCGCAGGCGTTGATGATCAGGTCTACGTCTTTGCGCTTCATTAGGCGCTTGAGGACGGTTAAGCGGGATTTAGCACCCTTCTGTTCGCTAGGCTCGAGGGCGAACTGCTCAGGAAGAATGGGGAGACAGTCGAACTTCCATGGCAGCATCTTACCATCCTCAGTCGTCGGGAGTGCCTGCTGCACCAGGTGGCCGACAGCGGAGGAAATGATGTATTGATCATTCTCGAAAAAGTCCTCTTTCTTATCGAATTTGCCAATTTGCGGCATTTTTCCCAGCACGCGGGAGAGGTCGGTAGCGACGCTCGGTTTCTCAGCAATGATGAGGGCTTTGGCCATGGAAAAGGGAGGGTAAGAGTGGGAAAACTAGCTAGTTTTTAGTGGGTGTCCTGTTCAAGCACTACGTCGGAGAGACAGCTTTCGTCAAATGAGTTTCGTGAAGATTTTTCCTGAAAGCTGCTTTGCACAGCCCTTCATCTCAAGTTTCAGCAGGCTGGTGCTGATGCTCGAGATCGGCTCGGAGATAGCGTCAGAGAGCTCGTCAGGTGTCTGATCCCGATCGGCCAGTGCGGCCATGATCCGGTCCTCTAGCGGGCTGAGCTGGGGTGCTGTTTCTGCATTCTGGACTGGCTCATTCTCCAAAGTTTCCGCAGGCTCTGACTCGAAGAGCGGCAGGTCCATCTGCATGTCGCGAATCGTTTCCAAATCCTCCAGTAACTCCTGAGGTGAAGTCACGAGGGTGGCCCCGTCGCGGATCAGGCGATGGCAGCCGCCGGAGCTCGGACGATCCACCGGACCGGGCACGGCGAACACGTCACGACCTGCCTCCAGTGCCTGCTGCGCGGTGATCATAGAGCCGCTCCGGACGGGAGCCTCGACGACCAGCAGTCCTTTTGACATACCGGCGACGATCCGATTGCGCAGTGGGAAGGATCGTTTGTCCGGATTATAAAGAATGGGGAACTCCGAAAGCACCGCCCCGTTTTTACAGACCTCCCCTGCCAGCGCGGCATTTTCTGGAGGGTAGAGTTTGCCATGTCCCGAGCCCATGACCGCGATGGTGCGACCGCCAGCTGCTAGGGCTGCCTCGTGAGCCACCGTATCGATCCCTCTGGCCAGGCCACTGATGACGGTCACCCCTGCCGCTGCCAGCTGGAAGCTGAAGCGCTTCGCCTGCTCGCGGCCATAGTGAGTGGTGCGGCGCGAGCCAACAATACCGATCGCGCGCGCATCTCTCGGGGTGACATCGCCCTTGGCGAACAGCAGAATGGGCGGAGCGTGAGTCTGCAGAAGGCTGCCGGGGTAGCTCTCATCCGTGCGGAGGATCAGGGTCACTTCATGGTCTGCCATTCGGCGCTTTTCCTCCGGCACATCGACGAGATCCTCGATCGCCAGCAGCCGCGCAATCGTTTCCTGCCCGAGTCCGCGGACGCTGCGTAGCTCCGATGGCGATGCTCGCAGCGCCAGGGACGCGGAGTCGAAATGGTCAATCAATGCCTGAAATCGCACGGGTCCAAAGTCCGGCAGCAGCGCCAGAGCCAGCAGACAATCGCTCTCAGAGGGGTAGGACATGTGAACATCATTCGTTCATCGGCGTCAAAGCGCAAATCGTTTTTTGCACGGACGAACACGTAGTCGCTTGTTTCCGATCTCCGTCGGTGTATGTTCTGCGCATGGAGAAAGATGCGTTTGAGTATCCCGATTTTGAAACCTTCCGCCCCGACCTTGAGCTCTGGGATCGCCTCTGCGCATGGAAGGAGCGGAATCGTGAGATCGATCGCGAGCGTCTGGCCAATGGTGAGGATCCGGCGGTGATTCAGGAAGGGAATTCGTTTTCGGTCGAGAGCGATGATCAGGTGGAAGTGAATGAGCTTCGTTCGTTTTTGGTTGGAGTTTGGTAGTGATGATTGCCATTCGGTCCGCCAATCGAGGCGAAACTGCATGGTGTTAACGGGCCATTCAGGACGCATCAGGCCAACTCAAGCCAGAGAATGACGACAGGAACCTCCTTCGCCGAGGCTACGGAGGTCTTGATGTCGTCAATCCGGACGCAGGGTCTCCGGCCCTGCATAAACTAGCCTGGCTCGGGACTTGAGCTTCTTCCCCCGCAAGGCCCGCCTCACATCACCTTACCACCCAAAACCGCACGCCGCGCTGGCAATCCAGGTCAGCTCATGCTTGCTTGACGGACGATGGCTTACCAATTCCTACACGACCGCCGAGTGGAGTTTCACGAAACCGACCTGGCAGGGATCGTTCATTTTTCAAACTTCTTCCGCTACATGGAGTCCGCAGAGCACGCTTTCTTTCGTTCGCTCGGGTTTTCGGTGCATCCCCTGCGCGGCGTAGGAGGGGTGGAGCAGGGCCTTGACACCGAGAACGAGGTAGGTTGGCCACGCGTCCATGCGGAGGCGGACTATCGCCTGCCGCTCTATTTTGAGGAGGAATTTCGCATCGAGCTCCTCGTCGAGCGGATCCGCGACAAATCGCTCCATTACGCTTTTCGCTTCTGGAAGAATCCGGAATCCGATGAGCCGAAGCTGGCGGCCAATGGCAGGCTCACCGTTGTTAGTGTGCAGCAGGATGCAGAGACCCGACGGATGAAAGCGGTCTCCGTCCCCCCGGCTGTGCGTGAGGTCATTAGCCTTGCGCCAGAGGAGTTGCTGCGCGAGTCTCTCCCCAGATAGGAAACACTGTTATGACTGGAAGCTACGCTTGGTTGATTTTCGCCCTGGGGACTGTCGTCACCTGGGGACTTTACGGGATCTTTCTCCACATGGGGCAGGTGGGAATGAATGACCCGCAGAATGGGCGCTACAAGGCCTTTCTCTTCGTGGGAGTTGCCTATTTCCTGACGGCAGTTCTCGCACCTCTAGGCATCCTGTTCGCCCGCGGAGCAAGCTGGGACTTTCCGGGGAAGGGGATGTGGCTGTCACTGGTCGCCGGTATCCTTGGTGCGGTTGGAGCGTTCTTTGTCCTGCTCTCGCTTGGTGCTTTGTTCGCGCAGGGCAACAAAAGCGCGCCTGCCGTCGTCATGTCGATCATTTTTGCCGGAGCGCCGGTGGTGAACTCCATTGTCTCCCTCCTCCTCCACCCGCCTGCAGGAGGTTTCTCAGCGATCCGTTGGCCGTTCGTTCTCGGCATTCTGATGGCTGCGACAGGGGGCTACCTCGTGGTAAAGTTCAAGCCGAATCCAGCTCCACCGACGGCCAAACAGGCGGCGGTCGTGGCCTCGGATGGGAAGCAGAGCTAGCATCACTAGATCGCTTTCATGGCAGCAGAGGACCTTCGCAGCGTCCAGTGGGCGAAACTGTCCGCCCTGCTGCAGCGCCTGATCAAGAGTGATTCTGGCTATGCCGGGATCCTCAGCGATCTCGGTGGCCTCACCGCTATCGATAGCATCGAGGCATTTTCTGAAAAGGTGCCTTTCACGACGAAGGAGCAGATCATTACCGATCGAGAGCTGCATCCCCCCTATGGCAGCTATTTGACAGAGCCGATCACGAGCTACACACGGTTCTGCCAGAGCAGCGGGACGACGCGCGGGCCGATGGCGTGGCTGGATACCGAAGAGAGCTGGGGCGCGATGCTGCGCAACTGGACGCGTGTCTTCGATGAAGCAGCCGTTTCTCCCGATGAAACCGTTTTCTTCGCATTCAGCTTCGGACCTTTCCTCGGTTTCTGGACGGCTTTTGAGGCGGCGGTCGCGCGTGGCAATCTCTCGCTCCCGGGAGGTGGGTTGAGTAGCGAGGCCCGCTTGCAGATGATGGCGCGCTATGGCGTGAAGATCCTCTGCTGCACGCCCACCTACGCCTTGAGGCTCGGCGAACTGTATCAGCAAAAGCGTGCGGCTGAAGGAGCGGCATTTTCCATTGACCTTAGCAAGATTATTGTCGCAGGAGAGCCCGGAGGAGGTCTGCCGGAGGTCAGGTCGGCTATTTCCGAAGCCTGGGGCGGGGCAGATGTCTTCGATCATCATGGGATGACGGAGGTCGGGCCCGTGAGCTTCGAATCGCAGGCGCATCGCGGGAGTCTCTGCGTGATCGATGAGTCTTTCATCACTGAGGTGATCGACCCTGAGACAGGACGGGAGGTCAATGACGGCGAGCAGGGGGAGCTCGTTCTCACACCGCTCGATCGGGCTGCCTCACCCCTTCTGCGCTACCGGACGGGTGATCTCGTGGAGAAAGGTGCCTACGACATCGCCTCAGGAGCATGTGCCGGCGATCGGGGGACTCTCCTGCGTGGCGGTATTCTGGGACGTCTGGATGAAATGATCATCGTGCGGGGCGTTAACATCTATCCCGCTGCTATAGAGCGGATCGTCAGGCGGTTCCCTGAGGTTGCGGAGTTTCAGGTGCAGGAGTCGCGTCGGGCATCGATGTCAGAGCTACTTGTCAGGATCGAGGTCGTCGAAGGTGTTGCCGGGGCGCAGGGGATCGCCCGGGCGATCGAGGGAGAGTTCACGAATGCCTTCGCCATGCGCATCCCGGTGGAAGTGGTTGAGGCAGAAAGTCTCCCGCGATTTGAATTCAAGTCTCGACGCTGGGTGGTGGAAGGGTCATAGTGGACACACTTATCTATGAGCGAAGCCGCTATCCAACTCGAATCTGTCTCCAAATGGTATGAAGGAGCGGAGGAGCGTCGCATACTCGATCAGGTCGATTTCTCCCTGTCCGCTGGTGATCGAGCCTGCCTGATCGGGCCATCAGGTTGTGGGAAAAGCACCTTTCTCAACATTTTAGGCACCCTCGATCAGCCGAACGAAGGGACTGTCAGGATCGACGGGCAGGATACGGGGGCTCTGTCTACAGATGAGCTAGCTGCCCTGCGGGCGCAGAAGATTGGCTTTATTTTCCAGTCGCACCATCTCCTGCCGCAGTGTTCAGCCCTTGAGAATGTCAGCCTACCGACCCTGGCGGTCCCTGCGGCATCACGAAAGGGCCGCAGTGAGGTGCGCGACATGGCGATGACTCTGTTCGAACGGGTGGGACTGGCTGATAAAGCGGCTCGCTTCCCGGGGGAGTTATCCGGTGGTGAGCAGCAGCGGGTGGCTGTCGTCCGTGCACTCATTAATGAACCGTCGATCGTCCTGGCAGACGAACCTACGGGAGCTCTCGATGACGCTGCGGCAGATCAGCTGATCGAGCTGCTGGTGGAACTGAATGTCTTTCGGAATCTCGCTCTTGTCGTCGTCACTCACGACCTTGGTGTCGCCAATATCGTCGGGGGACTCCACTCCGTCGGCGATGGGAAAGTCATGGAGGTGCAGGTGGAGAATGCCTGAGAGGCGGAGATTCGATGAAAACCAGCGTCTCGAGCCAGATGTCGTCCGCGAATAAATTCGCTACTCCCCGATGCGAGCCGGGGAGGTTGGAATTCATTCCCACACGAAAGCCCGGTCGCTCAAGCCCTGCGCCCCGAAACACCTCCTCACCTTCGCTCGTTTCCTTCACAGATAATGTCTTGCACTCGCATCGACTCGCCAGGTAAATGACAGCATTTCAGTTCATTGATAGATCTCTCAGGCATCGGCTTGGCACAACACTGAGCTTGATGGCTGGCGTCGTCCTCGCTGCAGCCGCCATCAGCGGATCTCTGGCGATCGGAGATTCGGTGAAACGTAGTCTTCAGCGCCAGGCAGATGCCCGCATCGGAAAGGTCGGAGTGGTCTGGCTCGGGGGAGAGCGTTTTTTCACGGATCAGTTGGCGGCAGCTGCCCGGCCTCTCGTGCCCGGTGCGCAGGGAGAGACGGATCGGGAAACGATCACGAATGCCTTGTTCTTAGAAGGGACCGCCTCTCTGCGGAAGACCGGCGCTCGAGTCAATCGGGTGCAGCTGATCGGTGTCACGGATGAATTCTGGAGTCTTTCACCCTCAGGAGAGGTCCCGGATCGATTTTCAGAAGAGGGCTGGGTCGGCATCAATGAGACCCTGGCAGGGCAACTGGCGGCGGAGGATAGCAGTGTCATCAATGTCAGAGTCGAGAATCCTGCTGCCCTATCCCGCGAGGCTCCTCTCTCCGGCACCTCCGAGGATATCGTGCCCTTTTCTCTCCGCGTGAGCGCCGTCCTCGGGGATGAGCAGTCCGGAGCCTTTTCGCTGCGCAACGAGCAGATCACCCCGCCGACCGTTTTTCTCCCGCTTTCGCGCCTGCAGGAGCTGGTGGAGCAGGATGGGATGGCGAATATCATCCTCGCGTCTGAAGGGGTGTCGCTCTCAGATCTGAGGTCCGCGCTAGAGCGCAGTTGGACCCTCGAAGATGTCGGTCTGGCTATCGAGCCTCTCGATGACGGGATCACTCGGGAGCTGACCTCCAGTCGGGTCTTTCTTGACGACCACTTGCTCCAGGCCGTCGACCTCCTCAGCGAGTCGAGCGAGCCAGTTCTCACTTACCTGGCGATCACGCTCGACCACGGAGAGCTGGAGACTCCTTACTCCATGGTTGCTGGCACAGATGCTCCCCCGGGTGGGGCTTTCCCGGAAGGGCAAGCGGAGGGACTCATCGTCTCCGACTGGCTGGCGGAGGATCTCGCCGTAGAGGTCGAGGATGAAATCGGCATGAGTTTTTTCACCGTGGCTGCTGGCCGTCGCTTGGACACCGAGCGCATCGAGCTGCCGGTCGTAGAAATTCGGGCCTTGTCCGAGAATGGATGGAATGAATCCTGGACGCCGAATTTCCCCGGCATCCTAGATGTCGATTCGCTGGATGACTGGGAGCCGGGCATCCCCATCGACCGCTCGCGGATCCGTGATAAGGATGATGAATACTGGGACTTCTACCGGGCGACTCCCAAGGCCTTCCTGCCGCTCGCCACGGCGCGGCAGCATTTTTCCAACCGCTTCGGTAGCGCCACCGCGATCCGCTTTGTTCTCGCTGATCCCACGGAGCCGTTCCTTGAGCAACTGCGATCGATGACCAGTCTCGCTGAGCTTGGCATGGGTGGGCGGGATGTCAGGGCAGAGGCCCGGCAGGGCGTGCGGGACTCCTTTGATTTTGGTGCGCTCTTTGCCTCCATGAGTGGCTTCCTGATTGGGGCGGCCGCTCTCCTCTCCGGCATGGTTTTCGTTTTCAGTCTTTCGCAACGCCGCCGCGAGATGGGACTGCTGCTCACGCTAGGTTTTTCTGCAGGCCGCTTGCGAAAATGGCTTTTCATTGAGGCTCTCGTGCTCTCCGCGATCGGTGCTTCGTTAGGCCTCATCCTCGGGATTGGATTTACGAAATCCGCGCTCTGGGCCATGGAGGGTGCCTGGGCAGAGGCTGCTTCCGGCGTATCCTTCATCTATCACGTGACAGTAGGCTCGCTAGTCACCGCATGGCTCGTGGCCTTTCTGATCGGTTTGGGCATTGTCTTTTTCCTGGCACGGCGGCTCGCCCGCCTGCAGCCTACCGAACTGGTCCGCACCAGCAGTGATCTGGGTGGCGTTCATGGTAAGAGTAAGCTCGCCGGCCCATTGATCGTGGCCGTTCTATCCCTCGCCGGTGGCATTGCCTGCTTCTTTCTACCTGTCGAGCCGGGGACGCCGGCTGAGCAAGGGGCCTTCTTTGGTAGCGGGGCGCTGCTCCTCACCGCTGCTCTCAGTGCCGTGGCCGTCCTCATGCGTGCCTATCGCAAGCCGAAGCAGGGGAGCATGGCGGGTTCGCTCGGCCAGGTGTTGCTGCAGACGGGATTGCGACGGAAGGGGCGCAGCCTCACGCTGATGATCATCGTCGCTGCCGGAGTCTTCCTCGTCACCGCAATTTATTCCTTCCGGCTCGATGGATCCCGGGGGACGGAGCGCCGCAGCTCAGGGACTGGCGGTTTCGCTTTTTATGCAGAATCCACTCTGCCGGTTTATGAGGATCTGGATCGCCAATCAGCGCGCGAAAACTTCGGCCTGCCGGAGGATCCCAGCGTGCAGGTTCTCTCCATGCGCGTCTCAGATGGTGACGACGCCAGTTGCCTCAATCTCAATCGTGCGCAGGCTCCCACTTTGCTAGGTGTCGATGCCGCTACCCTTGATCGACTGGGTGCTTTCGGCTTCGCTAAGAGCCTGTCGCGGGATGAGGGGGAAGGCGCTGACGAGGGGACACCCTGGCAGCTGCTTGCCGAGGACATCAGCGATGAGGGCACGCTCGTCCTGCCAGCCGTCATGGATCTGAATACCGCTACCTACGCCCTACAGTTGGGTCTGGGTGATCGCATCGAGTATGAAAGCGATGCCGGTAAACCGTTCTCCGTCGAAATCGTCGCCCTGCTCGAAACTTCTCTGCTACAGGGAAAGGTGCTCGTCGATGAGGCAAAGTTTCTCCAGGCCTTTCCGGATTCGGGCGGGTTTCAGGCCTTCTTCATCGATGCGCGGGAATCGGAGTCAGCGAGGGAGTTTGCGGACGTTGCCATGCGGAATCTGGAGGATTTCGGCTTTTCCGCTGTTCCGGCCAGTGATCGGCTCAACGAGTTCCACGCCGTGCAGAACACCTACCTGCGCATCTTCTCCCTCCTCGGGGTCATGGGGATCCTGCTAGGGACGATCGGGCTGGCCGTCCTCGTTGTGCGCAGCGGGCTCGAAAGGCGCTCGGAGTTCGCCGTCATGCAGGCGATCGGGTTTCGCGAGCGGAGCCTGCAGTTTCTTCTCGGGGGAGAGCATTTCCTCTATCACTCGCTGGGCCTGCTCGCCGGAGCGATGGCCGCGCTCATCGCTGTCGCACCTCAGGGAGGATTAGGGGATATCGGTGCGGGCATCTGGGTGCAACTGGCGGCCATCTGGATCATTGGCGGTATCGTCTGCTTCACCGCAGCGAGGCTCTCGACCAGGCAGCGCCTGACGTCATCCCTACGCGCTGAATGAACCTGTCGTTCCTAAGAACGCTGGCAGTCTGCCTCGCCGTCGGTTGGGGTGGCTTCGGTCTGGCAAACGAAATCACGGTCGAGTCAGAAGCGGTGCTTTCTCTGGACGCTGGCGATTTCGCGAGCGGCCGCATGCCGCTTGAGTCCCGCATTCAGAGTGGAGACTGGCGGGCGAATGCGTCCAGCAAAACGCTCGATGCCCAACCGCTTCCTCTTACCGAGGCGCGGCTCGATCTCGGGCCGGAATTCGTCCGCCAATCCCTCCGCGTGCGGGCAGAGGCGACGGCGCTCTCCGGTAAGCCCATCCAGTCCCGCTACGGGGTGGGGCTATTCGGGGACAAAGGCTATCAGGCCATGCTGGTCCCCGCCCATCAGAAAGTCCAGCTCCTCTACCGAGGCGAGCCGCTGGCCGAAGCCTTCATCGCTCAGCAGCCCGAAGCCACCTTTCAGATCGAGCTGACAGCCCTTTATTTGAAAGAGCAGATCTATCTGCAGGTGAGAGTCGTCGAGCTAAAGGATGACGATGAAAAAGCCGATGAAGAAGATGGTGAAATGGGTAGCAAGCCAGCGATTGTCTTTGTCCATCCCCATGATCAGCGGGAGATGCCGCTAGCTGGCCCTGCCTGCCTCATGGCAGCCCCGTTTGCTGGCAAGCCTGTCCAGTTCAGTGCTGTCGTGCTGCAGAAGTTGCAGGTGACGGAGGGGGAGTGAGGTGGTTTTTGGCAGAACTAGGTAAAGCCAAAATATGCATCTTGCCTTCGTCATTGACCTCAAGTCCAAAAGTTGGTTACGCTGCCGTCAATGGAAGAAACAAAATCTAGGATTGGAAAAGCATCAAAAAGGCTGGCATTGACCGTGTTATCTTGCTGCCTGTTTCTCCTTGCTGGACTAGGCTTGGTCGGTGCTGCTATGTCGATTTTTTTCGGTGGCTTATTTGAGAGGCTTGCTGGCTGGGAAACTGTAACAGGTTGCTCCGTAGCTGTAGCGACAGGTATCCTCGTGCTAAAAAAGAGACCAGCTTATGGTGAGCTGGAGAAACGGAGACGCCTGAGGGGCAATTGTCCCGAGATCTAGACCGCTCCGCGGGTTGTCCTCGTCGAATGCGATTAGCCTGTTTGCATTGCACTTTGAGATCGCCGGAATCCGCGAATGCTGACTTTTTCTAACTCGCCAAGATGTAGAAGAGCTGCCGGAGCGAGGCTTTGAGAAGGTGAACCTCTACAGCTTGTGCTAGGATGAACATCTGTCGAACGAGGGGACACGAGCGGCCGACGCTAGATGTCGCCCGCGAATGAATTCGCTTTTCCCCATCACGATTGTTGCGAAATCTGGGGGAATTCATTTCCGCAATCGAAAACTCGGGCACCGAGTTGGCGGTAGAAGTGTTGCGGATGCAGGTGTTCTATTTGTGCAAGTAAGCAATCCACACCAATCGCGCCAGGTGCTGTCCGCGACTAAAGTCGCTCGTCCATAGCGGAGATCGAGGGGGGCAATGGAAGGGGGAGCTCAGTCCCACGCGGAAGCTCGGTCAGCCAGCTCTCATAGGAGGGAACGCGAGAACTGGCTTTCTCTTCCTCCGCACGCAGCATGCTGAAGGATTATGCACCTTGATCTTCGAGAGACTGTCATGCACCTTAAAAGGCTATGAAGCGGACCGACATTCACCTCACTTCGTCGCAAGTTCAGGGGCTTGAGCATGTGGACCGCGAGACGGGGCGGCTGGAGAGCGACATCATCCGAGAGGGGGTGGATCAGTATCTGACTCGACTCAAATCGCATGAACGTTTGACCATGCTTCGCGTAGCTCGCGGTATCTGGCAAAATCGTGAAATCAATATTGGTGATCTGCGTGATGCATCCGATGGATTCTAGCTGCCTTCTCTTCCCTATGTTTTGTTATCTGACGGCATTGCCTTAGAGCCTGATGGGGCCTCCGCATTGATCATGGATTGTTTTCGCGATGAGTAATCATTCTAAATCCTGTGATGATCTATTTCTGCAGGGCGTCAGGAAGGTTTTGTGGGATCATTGGGATCCGATTGGGTTGAACGACAACCCGCTTCTGAGTGATGAGTATGACGCTTACGTTCCTAGGGTAGCCGCCATATTGATGGCTCCCAATGCTGGCCGCCACTTGAATGCCTATCTTCGGATGATTGAAACGGAGCAGATGGGGGTGGGGCGGCAATCTGATTCAGCAGCGAAAATTCATTTCGTTGTCGAGAAGCTGTTTGAGTTGAAAACATCGATGCCTTGCGGGGATTCATAAGAACAAGTGATTCGGTAGAAGTGGCGGTTTTGTAAAGGCTTGCGACTTTAATGACGGTTTTCCGCAATTCATCGCTCCGAATCCGGTTGGGCGGCCTGCGTCTTTTCGGTTTATCATCTCGAATGAACGTTCGTGATCTGTTTAGCCTTCTCTGCCTGTTTCTTCTCCCCCTCACAAACGCCTCCGACCGCCCCAACATCCTCTGGCTCAGTGCGGAGGACATCAGCCCGCACTTTGGGTGCTATGGGGATAAATATGCCATCACACCGCATGTCGATGCACTGGCGGAGGAGGGAACGGTCTTCACCCATGCTTACACGACGGCGGGGGTCTGTGCACCCAGTCGCAGCGCCATCATCCTGGGGATGTATCAAAACTCTGTCGGCACGCACCATATGCGCTGCGATGCGGATTTAGCCGATGGGATTCGGCCCTTTCCGCTCTATCTGCGCGAAGCTGGATACTACTGCACAAACAATGCGAAAACGGACTACCAGTTCAGCTCACCCAGCCCGAAGGAAATCTGGAACGAAAATTCGCGGAAGGCGCATTGGAAGAACCGAGGGGATGATCAGCCGTTTTTTGCCGTCTTCAACTTCGTCGAATGCCACGAATCCTATATTGCCCTGGATCCCCGTTACCAGCAAGCCATCGAGAAGCTGCCTGCTGAGCTGCATCGGGACCCATTCAAACGATTCACCAACCTGCCGCCTTATTACCCGGATACTCAGATCGTCCACAACGATTGGCGTCGGAACTACGAGATGATTTCGGGGCTGGATGTCTGGGTAGGTGAGCACATCAGGCAGTTGGAAGAAGCAGGCCTGGCAGACAACACGATCGTCATGTTCTGGTCGGATCACGGAGTCGGGTTGCCGAGGGCTAAGCGCTGGCTTTATGAATCAGGCACCAATGTGCCGCTCGTCGTCCATGTGCCGGAGCGCTTTCGTGGCCTCGTGAACTGGGAAGTCGCTGCCAAAGACGGGCGTATCGTCAGCGGAGTGGATTTCGGACCCACCGTGCTGGAGCTGGCTGGTTTACCGGTGCCGGAGATCATGCAGGGACAAAGCTTCACCAGGGGCGGGCGTGAGTTCGCCTTCGGCGCTCGCGACCGCATGGACGAGCGCTATGACATCATCCGCATGGTGCGAGGGGCGGAATATCGCTACATTCGGAACTTCGAGCCCCTCAAGCCCTACTACCAATTCATGAATACTCCTGAGCAGGGGGCGACTATGCAGGAGATACGGCGTCTGGAGCTGGAGGGTGGAATGACGGCGGAGCAGGCTCTTTTCTCTGCCGACCGCAAACCCGTCGAGGAGCTCTATCACGTGTCCTCCGATCCTCATGAAGTGAACAATCTCGCGAGCAATCCAGAGCACGCAGAGACACTCGCGCGAATGCGCGCCGAGCTCGCTGCCTGGCAGAATGAGGTAGGGGATATCGGCCTCATCCCGGAGTCGGAGATCAAGCGCGAGGAAGTCCGCGGCACCAAACGCTACGATATTCTACGCAGCCGAGAAGGCGGCGGGGCAGGCTTCGCCAGCAGACTGACGAAGATCGCAGCGGCTGCCTCGCTGGGAGTGGGGAGTCGGGATTCCCTGCTCGATGGGCTCGCTGATGCCGAGCCGGCGGTTCGCTTCTGGGGAGCAACGGGACTAGGGAATCTGCATGAGGATAAGGCCTTCTCCGGATTTACCACCGACGAGAGCACAGCCCTGCTGGGGGCGCTGGCGGACAAGGCGCCTGCGGTGCGCATCGCAGCTGCGCGTGCTCTGGCACCCGTGCCGAAGTATCGGGAGTTGGCTTTGGAGCGCCTGGCGGAAGATTTGAAGGCACAGAACGAGTGGGCGCGACTGGAGGCGGCCATTGTGCTCGACGAACTGGACGAGATCGTCCGTCCAAAAGTAGCGGATTTACAGGACGCACTGATCGATCAGCCGAACAAATATATCGTCCGTGTAGCGAATCGAGCGCTCAACGAGCTCTTGGGGACCAGTAATACGGTAAAATAGCCGGGGTTCCTCAGGCCTGAGGGACGTGCCCTGAGTGCTCCCATTCATCCTCGTTTCATTCAAGCGCTGTCAGCACCTCTCAATGTGGTAGAAACTTACTGTAGCACTTCTTAAGGCATTGCGTCAGAGGGAGTTGTGAAGGATGGGGGAACCTTCGCGTGTATCGGATTTTCGGTCGGAAATATCTGATGCACCGGAGCTTGTGAAATTTTTCACAAAATCGGCTTGCGAGATGATTCGCTTGGTTTATGTCTTCGCCGAAGCCAGCCTATACAGGCTCGCTCGAACCTGATCCTCACGCCACTTCGGTCGCAGATGAACAGCCCTCTTTCCACTCCTCTTTTCGATCAATTGTCCTCATTTCTGGCTGCTTCGCTTGGC
>JAHDFZ010000284.1 GCA_020627905.1 Verrucomicrobiota bacterium | reverse complement strand
GACTCCGCCCTTTCACGGCGGCAACACGGGTTCGAGTCCCGTACGGGTCGCTCTCTCTACTCGGCTGTGAGATTACTCAGCGCCTAGATTCCATCTAGGTTCGGCAATAAATACAAGATTAGGCTTTTAGCCGATGTTTTCATTGGCCCGCTCAAGCCCATGCTATCGAGACAGGTGATGCCAGCGAATTGATCGGTCGCGCCATCACACGGCAGATGCGACCTATGGATGTGCAAATTTATTCGCACGGCTCAAGCCTAGCGCGCTTTAATGTCTACGATCTGCGTTAAACCGTCGCACACCTAAGACACACGACCGCAGGAATCGAGATGACCAGCGGAACCGCTGGACTTGGGATCTAAAAGCCACCGCCCTGCTTCTGGACGGCTGTCTGCAGCTCTCTCTGAAAAGCCATAAGCTGCTGCTCATTGGGGCGGAAATCTCCTTCGCCAGGATCAATCCCCAGCTGCCCCATCTGATCGAGCCACCAGGAAAGAGTCTGGTCGGGCCCGAACGTCACTTTTCCACTCATGATCGCCCCCGGTCGCTGAATCTGATCGATTGTGACGGAGGCAGACACGTCTGCTGCATCCGGGACATCTTCCTCGCCACTCGCTGGAGGGCTATCGTCCGGAAGATCTGGCGACGCCTCATCACTGACGCCATCTCCTGACTCTTCCTCAGGAGACACCTCTTCTGGTGAAGTGGCTTCGCCCGCAGGGTCCACCGGAGCCTCATCAACCTTGATCTCAAGGCCTAGGTCCTCAATCAGGAACCTGGTATCGAGATAGGTGAGTTTATGCCCGAGTTCGGAATCAAGCTTGCGCTGGATATCAGGCAGCTGGTCGCCACCCTCAACCCAGGCAGCGATTGATTGCCTCTGCTCATCGCTCAACTGACTGATCAGGCTCATAAACTACAGAAAGGTGGGTCTGTTCCAGGAGCGTGGAAGATCAGTCCTTGATTTCGCCACAGTCAGCGATCTTGACCTCTTTTTTGGGATTGCCACGACGGCTTCCCAGTTTCTCCATCTCCTTCACAACATCCATCCCGGAAACAACTTTGCCGAAGACCACGTGGGCACCGTCAAGCCAATCCGTGTCGGCAGTGGTTATGAAGAACTGAGAGTTGTTGGTGTTCGGGCCGGCATTCGCCATGCTGAGAATGCCCTCGCCTACATGGTTGAGGAGGAAATTCTCGTCATCAAATTCCCCGCCATAGATTGACTCGCCACCTGTGCCGTCGTGGCAGGTGAAATCCCCTCCCTGGCACATGAACTCCGGGATGATGCGATGGAAGCTGCAGCCCTTATATCCGAATCCCTTTTCGCCCGTGCAGAGAACACGGAAATTTTCGGCAGTCTTAGGCACAACATCAGAGCGAAGCTCCATCTCGATGCGGCCCAGCGACTCGTCATCGGCAGTGATTTCAAAGAAAACTTTCGGTAGTGACTCAGAGGACTCTTCTTCGCTCATTTTTTAAAGGGGGAGGTTTGGTTCGTGGTAGAATGGAAGGGCTCGCCTATTCGACGATTTTTGCTGATTTGATGACGACGTTTTCAGCTGGCACATCGCGCATCTCACGCGGCGCGTTCTGCGTGCCGTTTCCGGCGAAAAGAGTTTTCCGCCCCGTCTCCAGAGCCGCAATTTTATCAATGGTTTCCATGCCCTCGACTACTTTACCGAAAACAGCATACCCCCAGCCATCGAACGATGGGTGGTCGAGGTTGTCATTATCGCTGTGGTTGATGAAAAACTGAGACGTAGCCGAATGCGGATCGTTGGTGCGCGCCATGGCGATCGTTCCTCTCGCGTTCTTCAGACCATTTTTCGCTTCGTTCTGAATCGGGGCTTTTGGAGCCTTCTGGCTGATTTCGCCGTTTTCCTTGAGCTCGAATCCGCCAGTCTGGACCATGAAATCAGAGATCACACGATGAAAGACCACCTGATTGTAATAGCCATCTTTGACGTAGGAGAGGAAGTTTGCCGAACTAATCGGCGCGTCTTTTTCATTCAACTCCACAACAAAGTTGCCGTGCGTAGTCTCAAAAGCAACGCGAGGTCCGGCAAAGGACTGGGAGCAAAGGCTGGCAGCAAGAAGGAAGGCAGAGAATAAAACGGGGATTTTCATAAAGATTTTTTATTTTGAGGTAGATAGAAATCCTAAGCAGACGGACTGAGATGAGGAAGATTGCAGACTTTCTTCCCTACATCCCACGCAGAGTGGAAAAGCCTGGAGAAGCAGAATCAGAAAAAAGCTTAGCCCTGATCCTTATCAGGAGCGGGCTTTCCAGCTCCAGCACCCCCTGCGCGACTCCCGATCCTCGTAGGATTAGCCTTCGAAGAGATAACGCGGAAACCGGTAACTGCATTGCCGAAGTTCGGGTCATTTGCTCGCTGGGTGGTAAGCTCCAGGGGCGATGTGATCGTGTAGGCGGCACCTCGTTTGACGACTGCTTCTTTGCTGAGGTCCTCCGGCGAAACATCGAATGTCGCTGTCCACTCCATGACATTGCCGGCCATCCCAATGACTCCGTAAGGGCTGGAGTCGAGCGGCATTTCGTCTACCGCAGCCATCCCTTCAAAACCATCGATCCCGCCCGGGGTGGCAACCGTTTCGGACTTTTCGCGATCGAGACCGGAGTTGAGATTTTCAGCCAGCAGTGAGTTACCCCATGGGAACGTTCGGCCCGCTGGGCCACGCGCGGCCTTCGCCCACTCCTGCTCCGTCGGCAGGCGTCCACCACGCCACTTTGCGTAGGCGTGTGCCTCCCAGAAGTCCACGTTCACCACTGGAAAGTTCAGATCGATCTTGGCCCCCTCAAACTTAGAGCCCAAGCGAGCTGCCCAATAGAGCTTGCTCCAGCCCTCCGGTTTGTAAGAAATCTTGTCCTTCGGCTGCTTCGGGTGAGCTATACGCTTCATCTTTCCCGGATTTTTCTTAATGTCCTTCAGGAACTCAGCATATTGCCCGATCGTCACCTCATATTTGGTGATGTAGAACTCCTTCAGCTCACGCCGCTCGTCGTCCTGATAGATGAAACTACCTTCAGGGATCTGAACCCACTCGTCGAGGTCACGCGCCTTGGGTCTCGTGAGTGCATAGGATGCTAGAATCAGAGCGATCACAGCCGTAATGGCTGCTGGCAAAAGCCTAAGCCAAAGAGGCTTTGAGTGGCCATCCTCGGCCTCACCATCAGCCGAGGATACTGCAGGACCCGGCGTAGCCCCACCACTGATCAGACCGCCCCCCTCCGGCAGCTGGGAACTCAACTCGGGGGACTTATCGAGGGCTTTCAATAGGGCGTCTGCCGAGTTGATAGCGTCGATCCTTTCAGTGCCCATCCTGGCAACCAAGGCAGCGGTCGAATTGGATGAGTCAGCCTTTTCTGCGAATGGCTGCAAAGCTTTTGCGACCAGCTGGATCTGCTGCTTTTCTTCCTCGGCAGAGATGGGCTCTCCCCGGCCCTTTACCGGGTTGGCAATGCGTGTATTCCCCCCTTTCAGGATCAAGATGGTATGCGCCGTGATCGGACGGAAAACCATGCGTTTTTCTTTCAGATAGACGATGGATTCGGCCGTCGACTGGAGAACGTCGCGCATGGTGTTCTCATTTACCTCAGCGCCATGCTTGGCCAAATCAGCCAGGCTTGGAGCATCGACAAGCTCAAGCGTGTAGAAATTCACTCCCAGTTCCTGATCACACTCATACACCAGAGACATCGCAGGATGATTCACAGAGGCGCGCGCGCTCGCTTCATCGACAAAGTCCTGCACCCATTTCACCTGTTTGCGGTGCTTACGATAAAGAATCTTGAGCGCCACTTTACGCCCGATCGAGAGCTGCTCAGCCTCATACAGGGC
>JAHDFZ010000283.1 GCA_020627905.1 Verrucomicrobiota bacterium | reverse complement strand
TTGTCGAGGTAGGCTCCATAAATCCCCTGAGTATAAGGCTGTGCCCCTGCCTGGGTATTGATCAGAGACGAGAACGCGATGTCCGGGCCTGTCTTTCCGCCGGCCAGCTCCAGACTGGTAGGCATGATGTCCTGCAGATACACAGGCGTCGAGACCTGTGCGCCCGCAGCGAAAGGCCCCCCAACCGCCAGAAGAGGAACGCGCAAGCTGTGATCATACATGTTCTGCTTCCCCATGAAACCATGCCTCCCTACGGCTAGCCCGTGATCCGAGGTGAAGAAGATCACAGTATTCCCCGCTTTACCGGAGGCCTCCAATGCGTTGAGCACGCGGCCTATCTGCGCATCCAGATGCTCGATGATGGCGAAATACTCCCTTCGCTGCACCTTCACGGCAGCCTTTGTGCGGGGAAAAGGGTTGAGCTTTTCATCACGGAGACCTTTCGGCGCCCCAGAGTCCTCATGGTAGGGATACTCGGGCAGGAAATTCTCGGGCACGGCGATCCTCTCCACTGGATAGCGATCCAGAAACTTCTGTGGCGATTGCCGAGGGTCATGCGGAGCATTGAACGCCACATACATAAAAAATGGATCATCTGCTGCTTTCATCCCGTTCAGATAGCTGATCGCATCATCAGCTGTGACCTCTGACCAGTGCTTCCCACCCTCCCAGAAACCGCCGAAGGCTGGGTCGGCAGGGTCCCACGTATCCGAGCCATCCTCCAGAGGTCGGTGGTAACCGGCATCAGTCTGCTTCGGCATTCCACCGCGCACGTTCGCCGTCGTCTGGAAATCACGCTCGGCCGGCCAACGTAAGTGCCATTTGCCGGTCATAAATGTGTCGTAGCCGAGATCTGACATGCGCTGTCCCCACGTTCTCAGCTCGGGATAAGCTTCATCTACCTTATGTCCGTCTTTATAGATTTCAGCCGCCTCCCAGACGAATCGGCCTGTGTTCAGCATCGTGCGACTCGCCACACAGACAGCCCCACTCCAGCTACCGGGATTGTAGGCATGCGTAAAAGACGTTCCCTGAGCAGCTAAGCGGTCTATGTTCGGGGTATCGATATCAAGCATATCGGCATAGCCGACTGCCTCATACGCCTGATCATCGGTGAATAGAAAGAGAATGTTCGGTCGTTCCTCTGCGCGGGCGAGCAGGGAAAAGATCGTGCAGGAAAGGGCGATATAACGGACCATACCCAAATCGTGCCAGCTTCCCCTCGATGAAACAAGTCCATGATAAAGGATGCAAAAGCGCAATTCTTATGGTCAGATTTTCGTTCGCCGAACATAACCATGACCGATGAATCAACTTTCTGGCTTTTCGATGCCGTAAAACGCCAGCTCGTGCCGCCTACGGACACCGGCTCGATCCTGGGTGGAGCTGGAGTTCAGCTCGGGCATGGGTGCTTTGAGACGATCCTCGTCGACGACGGGTATGCCGGGTTTCTGAGTGAGCATCTTGATCGGCTTTTTGCTGCAGCTGCCGTTTTAGGCATTCCGATCGACCCTTCGGTATCTCTTTGGCGGGAGGAGATCGGAGCCTTTATTAAGGCTGCGACGAAAACGGCGACATCTCGACTGCGACTCACACTGTTATCCGGGAGGGCTGACCTGACCACGGGTAGCTCAAGCGGCTCTTTTCTGCTCCTGCAGCTTCAGCCTTACGCCGCGCGGCAGGATGCTTATGACCTCTTCCTTCTGCCCTGGAGGAAGGACGAAGGTAGTCCTCTGGCTGGGCTCAAATCGATCAGCTACTCCGAGCATATTCTCGCACGGCAGTTTCTTGCAGAACGGGCTAGTGGTCTAGCAGATGGAGCAAGCTGCGAGGGAGCGTTTCTCAACCAATCGGGGCATGTGTGTGAGGCAGTGTGGGCGAACCTGTTCGTGAAGCATCAGGATCAATGGTATACCCCTCCCCTTTCCAGTGGTTGCCTGCCGGGGATCATGCGCGGACACGTGCTTGCACAGGCCGAATCTGGCGGTCTCCACATAAAAGTCGCAGATATTTCTGAAGACCAACTCATGAGCGCAGAAGCGATCGGTATCACATCGAGTTTACTCGGGTTCCGGCCTGCACGCTCGCTTGAGGGGCGCAGTCTGGATGCAGAGAGCTGTCGGGAACTCGCCGCGCTTGTGCGGTAGGAAAGCGAAGGAAGTTTCTGTTGTCCATGAGCTGGTGTTTTGCGAAGGACCAGCTCACCGGACTAGCTCAGACACAGGGCTACAAAGCCCTGCCTCCGGAAGCCTGAAAAACCTATTCTCCCTCGAGAGGTTTCACGCAATGATAGTAGACCCGGTCTCCGAAAAGAATGTCTCCGCCCTCAGAGCGAACGGACGAGAGATCAAAGCTGTATAAGTAGCGCTCCTTTTTGGGGCCATTCAATTCCAATTCAAGGACTCTAGAATCGTCATTTGCGAACTCGCTCATCACAGGCACCTCAGCCTCATCCGACTTCGGAGAACCATATTGCACCCGATATTCATAGGTGTGGCGGAGCAATCGCACCTGAGGATTCTCGGCAAGAGGTTTTGAAAAGCGCAGGCGGAAACCGCTGCGAGTCTGCTCCACTGCAGTGACCGCAAAAGCATCAGCCAGCACAGCCTGCGGACGGAGGCGAACCAGACCTGTTGCGCCTGGCCACGAAAGCTGCGTCTTACCGACATACAGATCCCCATTCTCTGCCATAGCGGTGCGATTGTTTCCGCGTCCAAGCTGGGATATCGCTAGGAAGGGCACCAGTGCGCCCTGGGAGACATCCTTTACGGAGTCATCATGTAGATAGCGTGAGAAGTTCGACTGGTTCATATCCCCAATGATCAGCTGCTCTTGAAACGGCCCCCAGGCTGCTGATGAAACAAGCAGGGGCTGCGTCGGGGAATTCGCCAGCTCGATGTGTGGAAACAGCGCGGAAGCCGGCGTCCGCAGCGCATCAATTTGGGCTGTCTGCATTTTCAGAGGGTCCTGCGTCCAGCCGTCACGCCAGATGAGCGAGGCCGGATGGCCAAAAAAGTGATCCCTACGGATGTGATAGAGTTTGCTGGTGGCCAGCCAGTCCCCCTGATTATCGCAGACGAATAGCCTGTCTTCACTATCAAAGGCGATGCCGTTAGGGGATCTCAACCCGCTGGCATATGGCACCGGCTCGCTGCCATCAGTAGGCAGTTTGAAAATCCATCCACGGTAGGGGGTGCGACCATGCATCCGACCGGCTGCTTGCTTATACTCCTTCGGGATGTCCTGGTAGGTCATCTTTGCACGCTCGAGACCGATGGTCGACCACTCGCCTCGGATTTCCTCCCTCACCCCAGCGCCATTTGAGGCGACGCCCAGTGCGATGAAAAGATCCCCTTTTGAGTTCCGAGCCGGGCCGTAGGCAAACTCATGGTAATTTCCACTCATGCCGAAGTCGTCGAAAACGGTTTCGTAATCATCGGCCACGCCATCACCATCAGTATCCCGCAGGCGCGTCAGCTCGGGACGCTGCATCACGAGGATTTCATGGTCTCCGACGACCAATAAACCGAGAGGTTCATGTAAGCCTTCGGCAAAGGTCGTCCAACCCTGCGTCTCGGGGTCGAAAACGCAGATCTGACCGCGATGAAAGGCAACAACAAGCCGCCCGTCAGGCAGGAAGTCCATGGCACCCACCTGCGGATCAACGCCAGCGGGCGTTCCGACTGCCTCGATCACGACAGATGAAGGCCATGGATTCGGCGACGCTGGCGCGACGACGTCTGCTGCAAATAATGGCAGCGAGAGGATAACGGCTACTAGGGAAAAGAGTATTTTCATGCTAGAAAAAGCTTCTGATTCAAACGTCCCCTATCGCTCCTCAAGAATGAAGGTCAGGTGGTGTT
>JAHDFZ010000282.1 GCA_020627905.1 Verrucomicrobiota bacterium | reverse complement strand
GATCGCATCCATAGTCTCAGAGACAGTTCCAATCTGGTTCAATTTTATGAGCACGCTGTTAGCCATTGAGCCGGCAATACCAGATTCGATTCGTGCAGGGTTAGTTGTAAAAAGGTCATCACCGATGATCTGGACTTTGTCACCGATCCTTCGAGTGATCTCCTGCCAGCCTGCGGTGTCTGTGTCAGCTACGGGATCCTCAATCGATATCACAGGGTATTTCTCGCACCATGAGATCATGAGTTCGGCAAACTCTTTTTCGCTGAAGCTCCGGTCTTCCAGGCGGAATCGATAAACGCCTTCCTCCTCGTCATAAAGATCGCTCGCGGCGATGTCGAGAGAAATCGCCACATCGACCCCCGGCTTGTATCCTGCTCGTTCGATTGCCTCTACGAGGACTTCGAAAACTTCTTCATTGGTATCGAATGAAGGCCAGTATCCGCCTTCATCGGCAATTCCGTGGAAGATCCCCTTTTCATTGAAGATTTCGCCCGCAGCATGGTAAACATTGAACGTCGTCTCAAGCGTCTCAGCGTAAGTCTCTGCTCTAGTAGCAATAACGAGAAAATCCTGGATGTCTGTGCGCCAGTTCGCATGCGCTCCCCCGCCGATGATCTGGATCTCAGGGAGAGGGAGGAGGGTTCCCTCGCCGAGAGCGCGGTATAAAGGCAGTTGCTGGCTGGCAGCACGGGCGCGAGCGACTGCCATGGAAACGCCGAGGATTGCGTTCGCTCCCAGTCGCCCTTTGTTTTGTGTGCCGTCTAGATTGCGAAGGCTTTGATCGATGAATCGTTGATCTTCCGCGCTCTTGCCTTTGAGCAGACTCGCGATCTCGCCGTTGACGTGAGATACGGCTTTATCGACAGACTTTCCACGGAGTCGCCCTGAATCTCCGTCCCTGAGTTCGACCGCTTCGAACTGCCCTGTCGAGGCACCGCTAGGCACGAGTCCATGGCCTACGCTCCCGTCATCAAGCGTGACGACCGCTTCGACAGTAGGGAAACCGCGTGAGTCGTATATGGTGAAGGCATCAATGTTTTGTATTGTCATATGAAAGAGTTGCGAGTTTTTCAAACCAGAGGCTCTGGATGGATTGTAAGGAAGAGTCCGCTGCTCTCAGAGTTTCAGCAGCGAAATCCCGAACGAACCGTTTCTGAGAATCCGTGTTGAGGTATTCCACAGGGCTCTTTCCATCGATTCTAGCGAGCATCAGCAGCGGTAGCAAAATAGTCATTCGCGAACCCAGTAGATCGAACCTGACAGAATGTTCTCCATAGGCTTTCAACGTAGCGTCGATAAGGGCGGAGAAACTGGTTAGATGAGAGGGTGAGTGAAGCGATTTTAAAAAGAGATGATTCAGCAGGAAGGCGAGATCAAAAGCCGGGTCGCCGTAATACGCGACCTCTGCATCCAGAGCTACGAGTCTCTCTCCATTATGAAGGATGTTCTTGGGGCTGTAATCACCATGGATGAGGCATTCGCTGCAGGTGGATAAACGCGACACTTCAGACTGAATCAGTTCGTTAAACTCTGTATAAGTCGGCAGCAGCGCCTCAAGATACGGGGTAACGCGAAGCTCACGGAATCTGGAATAGCCCCCGAACCGCCGTTCGAGGTTTTCATCGCCGAAGGTCTCCTCGTGCATGACGGCGAGAAACTCACCAGCTAGCCGCCCAAGATGCTGATCACACTCGCCCAGAATCAGTTCGTCTTTCCAGCAGCTGAAACCTTCGAGATACTCCATGCCGAAAGCGAGGAGCTCAGAATCCTGAAAGAGAATGGCCGGGACGTTAGGAGAGGCAAATGAGGAAACAACTTCAAAGAAGGCTTGCTCATATAGATTGCGCTTCCGGTCGGCGAACCAGTCCTGTTCGACTTTTAGCTTTTCAAGGGCACGTTTGACGACAATCTGGCGATCATCGCCGTCTTTGACGAGGTAGATCTCGCTCGAGACACCGCCTGTGAGTGCCTGAAATTCCGCGCTGATCGACGAAAGGTGGCCTCGGGCGACAAGCTGTTCACGGAACTCGGAGGCTGATGGACTGGCTTTCATGCCTGATCAAAATGCGTGAAGAAAGCCCTACAGAGGTCTGGCTATCGTCTGGCTCTGCAGGTAGTCGTAGAGCGTTTCCTCTGAGTTGACTCCTCCACCCATTCCGCTGCGGTTTACACCACCATAGGGAAGGCCATAGGCGAAAACGTTGTGGGCATTGATCCAGCAGTTTCCGGCTGAGAGTTTGACGGCGAGCTGATCGGCTTTTTCCAGATCGTTCGACCAGACGCTATTGGCGAGTCCGTAGTTCAGTGAGTTCACCTCATGGGCTATGTCGTCAGTATCAGAAAATTTCACGAGATAGGCAGTCGGGCCGAAAATTTCCTCCTGATAACAGATGTTCGACGTCTCACCTGCCAGGAGATGGGGCGTGACGAAATACCCATCCGCTCCCTCCACAGGCTCGCATGGCACGACTGGGTCAGCACCTGCTGACACCCCTCGGTTGTAGTAGTCCAGCACGCGATCTTTCTGCTGCTTTGATACGAGTGGCCCCATCTGTGTATCGGAGAGACGCCCTGCGCCGATCTTCGTGCTCTTCAGGATGGGCGTGACCTTCTCCACGAATTCGTCATAGATGTCCTCGTGGATAAACCATCTTGTAGCCGTGCAGCAGACCTGTCCGGTATTGGCAGTGATCGCACCGGCAAGCCCCTCTGCGGCCTTTGATACATCTGCGTCGCCATATACGACGGCCGCTCCTTTACCGCCAAGTTCAAGTTTCGCTGGAACCAGGCGGTCTCCACAGATTTTAGCAATTGCTTTACCAACGGCGCTGGAGCCTGTGAAGGAAACGCGTTTGACGCGCTCGTCGCGGATGAGAGCGTCGCCAACGACGCTTCCCTCACCGACAACGAAGTTGATAACACCGGATGGAATTCCGGCCTCCTCGAGGATGGATGCGAAGTAAAGTGAGGATAGGGGGGTAACCTCGGAAATCTTCACGACGACGGTGTTACCGGCGGCCAACGCTGGCGCGATCCCCCAGCACATAAGGGTAAAGGGGAAGTTCCAAGGCAGGATGAAGCCACACACGCCGTAGGGGGTTCGGCTTACACGTGCCTCCATGTCGGGAATCGTCAGTTGTGTTTCGTATTCTGCCTCACGACAGACGGAAGCGTAGTAGCGGAAACACTCGGCGCCGAAGGGGATGTCGAAGGTCTTGGCGGCCTCGAGGGTTTTGCCTACGTCAAGTGATTCGACATCTGATAGGGCGTCGACATGGCTTTCGATAGCATCTGCGAGCTGTGACAGGTGAGCGGCGCGATCATCTGGCGAGAGAGCAGACCAGGCCGCGCTGGCCTGATCAGCGCTTGCGACTGCAGCTGCTACCTGAGCTTTATCACTCATGCTCAGATGGGTGATCGGTGAGCCGGTAGCAGGGTCGATCACACCCTCTTTTGCACTGCCTGGATGGAAGGACCCGTCGTAAAACGAGCTAAGGTCTTCCCTGTCTAGGAAG
The DNA here is from genome assembly GCA_020627905.1 of Verrucomicrobiota bacterium. Lineage (GTDB taxonomy): Bacteria > Verrucomicrobiota > Verrucomicrobiia > Verrucomicrobiales > DEV007 > Arctic95D-9. The sequence goes on along the minus strand of JAHDFZ010000282.1, from coordinate 386 downwards.
GTCTGGGCGTCTGGATGGATAGGAGGTGTCATGAGGCGTTTAAAGCTGTGTTAGGATTTGGTGGAGATACGATCAGGCAGGAGTAACCTTGTGACTTTAGGGAATGATGAGTTCGTTATAGATTGTTTTCCGTCAGGTTTGCGACGGGGGCACTCTCCTTGACAGATGGCTTGCGCGACCACACACCGGCGAGGACCGAGCTGGTCAGAGCGCTGATCGGACCGAACGTAGCGGAGGCTAAAGCAACCTGTGCGCTGTTGAAGCAGGTGAAGGCGAGTCCCGTCGCCATACCACCATTCTGAATGCCTACCTCAAGGGCAACGGTGCGCCGGTCTGCCTGATCGAATCGAAGGGCTGATGCCAGTCCATAGCCGGCGCTGTAGCCG
>JAHDFZ010000029.1 GCA_020627905.1 Verrucomicrobiota bacterium | reverse complement strand
GCTCGCCCTTAAAAGGACCGGAGATGGTTTCACGGTAAGCGATCTGTGGCTTACCGGCATTGGTCTTGACCCCATACTCGAGATCCATGCGCGACTGGATAATTTCCAGGTGCAACTCGCCCATGCCAGCGATGATGGTCTGACCCGTCTCTTCGTTTGTAGAAACGTTAAAAGTAGGATCTTCCTCGGAGAGCTTGGCTAAAGCATCAGCCAATTTATCAGAGTCGGCTGTCGTCTTTGGCTCAACCGCCATGGAGATGACAGGCTCCGGGAACGCAGGCGGCTCCAGCATGATGTCGTGCCCCTGCGAGAAGATCGTGTCACCCGTGCGAACATTCTTTGGGCCCACGATGGCAGCGATGTCTCCAGCAAAACAGGTCTCGATATCCTTGTGATCATCTGACTGAATCTGAATGAGACGACCAACGCGCTCTTTCCGTCCAGTCCGCGAGTTGAAAATCTGATCACCCTTCGAAAGAGTGCCTGAGTAAACGCGGACAAACACCAGCTTACCGACATACTTGTCAGACCAGAGTTTGAACGCGAGAGCGCAGAAAGGAGCGTGATCGCTTGCCTCGGCGAGCACTTCTACACTGTCGTCAGAAGTCTTCGTTCCCGCCGCCGGGGGAATCTCCAGCGGGGATGGAAGGTAGTCGACAACGGCGTCGAGGAGATACTGCACGCCTTTATTGCGGAAAGCAGAACCCCCTACAACAGGAACGATCTTGTTGGAGATGGTCGCACGACGAAGGGCAAGCTTGATATCGGACTCCGTAATTTCCTCTTCATCGAGGAACTTCATGCCTAGCTCATCGTCGGCATCTACCAGCGCGTCTACGAGATGGCTCTTCGCCTCTGCTGCTAACGCCGATTGCCCGGCATCAAGAGCACTGAGCTCGTAGGTGGAACCGAACTGGTCATCGTCGGAGTAGATGATCGCCTTCTCGTTGATGACGTCAATCTGGCCGATGAGCTCGTCTTCAGCACCGATCGGGATTAATACAGGAACAGCGTTTGCTCCCAGCTTCTCCTTCACATCCTCAACAACGGCGGCAAAGTCAGCGCCGACGCGGTCCATTTTGTTGACGAAGATGATGCGAGGCACTCCATACTTGGAGGCCTGACGCCACACAGTTTCAGACTGAGGCTGGACACCAGCGACGCCGCAAAAGACAACAACTGCACCATCCAGAACCCGAAGGGAACGCTCGACTTCAGCGGTGAAGTCCACGTGACCCGGAGTGTCGATGATGTTGATACGCTGGTCTTCGCCAGCAAACGACTTAGTTACTCCCTCTTCAGCGAGCTGTTTCCAGTGACAACTGACAGCCGCAGAGGTGATGGTGATCCCCCGCTCGCGCTCCTGGGTCATCCAGTCAGTGGTAGCCTGACCGTCATGAACCTCGCCGATGCGGTGGATCATCCCCGTGTAAAACAGCACCCTCTCGGTCAGCGTCGTCTTACCCGCATCGATGTGCGCAGCAATCCCAATGTTACGAGTCCGCTCGAGGGGATACTCGCGATCAGGAGAATTCGGCGACGATGCCGCAGCACCTGCGGATGCAGGAGTCTGGAGGGTTGCAGTCAACAGGAAATAAGGAAAGAAAGATTACCAACGGAAGTGAGCAAAGGCGCGGTTCGCCTGAGCCATCTTGTGAGTCTCGTCACGCTTCCGAACGACGGCACCCTGATTTGAGCTGGCGTCCTTGATTTCGTTAGCGAGAGCAACGTGCATAGGTGTGCCTCGGCGACCGCGCGCCGCGTTCACCAGCCAACGCATTGCCAGGGATTCCTGACGGTCGGCAGCAACTTCGAGCGGCACCTGGTAGGTAGCACCACCGACCCGACGACTTTTCACCTCGACACGAGGCTTAGCGTTCTCAATCGCGCGATTGAGAATCTCGACAGGGTCCACAGACTCTGAACCTTCGTTTGCCCGGTCGATGGCAGCGTAGACAATTCGCTCAGCGAGAGCTCGCTGACCCTCACGCATGATCTTTGAGACCAGCTTGTAAACGAGGGCACTATCGTAGCGCGCATCACGGCGCTCCGGCTTATGGTAGACTTTCTTTCTTCGGGACATAGGATTATTCTAGTCAAAAATTCTAAAACATTCGTATCGCCGAAGGGATGGTAAGAAACCCGATGCGAAGGGCATCGGACTTGCTGACCTTAACCCTTCGGTCGCTTCGCACCGTATTTGGAGCGAGCTTGCTTACGACCATCAACACCGAGTGTATCAAGCGCACCACGGACGATGTGGTAACGGACACCTGGAAGGTCTTTCACACGACCACCGCGAACGAGAACGATCGAGTGCTCCTGGAGGTTGTGACCTTCACCGCCGATGTAGGCGATCACTTCCTGACCGTTCGTCAGACGAACTTTAGCAACCTTACGAAGCGCTGAGTTAGGCTTCTTTGGTGTTCGCGTGTAAACCTGAAGACAAACACCACGACGCTGCGGGCACTTATCGAGCGCAGGTGACTTGGACTTGAAAGGCTTATCCTTTCTTCCTTTGCGAACGAGTTGGTTGATTGTTGGCATAACGTATCGATCAGTGTATTTCCGATAGGAATGGTGGTGATTCTCTCGAATCAATACCTCCACTCTCAGACCTCTGGGAGCGAAGGGGCGCGAATATAGGGGGTAATCGTGATCCCGCAAGCCCGTTTTTCGCCAAAGTTTTAAAAAAACAGGATAACCTTTTTCTATGTGCACCCATTTCGCCTATTGACTGGGACAGTCACGAGGATTGATTGCGCTCATGTCCGACCGAACCCCGACGCCAGAAAACACTGCCTTCGCCACCCAAGCCATCCACGCCGGGCGGGATTTTGTTGGGGAAACAGGGGCGGTGACGCCTCCCATCTGGCAGAGCTCGACTTTCGAATACGGCAACCCGAACGGTTTCGACTATACCAGGTCAGGGAACCCCAACTTTCGCCTGCTTGATCAGACAGTAGCCGCTCTTGAGGGCGCTAGCTTCTGCACGAGCTTCGGCAGCGGCGTTTCGGCGATCACCGCCATCGTCTCGACGCTGAAATCTGGAGACCTCGTGGTAGCTGAGGAAAACATCTACGGCTGCACCTTTCGCTTATTTGCGCAGGTTTTTGCCAAGTTCGGTGTCCAGATCGCCTACCTGGACTTCACTGATGATGAAAGCCTGGCGAAACTGGCAGACCTCTCCCCGACCCTCGTCTGGATCGAGTCGCCGACAAACCCCAATCTGAAAATCATCGATATCCAGAAAGCAGCTGAGGCTGCTCACGCGGCTGGTGCCCCGCTACTGGTCGACAACACCTTCGCCAGTAGCTACCTGCAGCGACCGATCGAGCTGGGAGCTGACTTGTCCCTGCTCTCCTTGACGAAATACACCAACGGACACTCTGACGCTCTCGCCGGCGCTGTGTGCACAAATTCCGAGAAGTGGCAGGAAAAGATGATCTTCGCACAGAAGGCGCTGGGACTGCAGCCCTCTCCTTTTGATTGCTGGCTTACCCAGCGGGGGGCGAAGACGGAAGCCATCCGGATGGAGCAGCACAGCCGCAACGCCCTCGCCTTTGCTTCCCACCTGGAGGAGAACCTGCCGAATCAGACGGTGCGCTACCCTTTCCTGCCGTCTCACCCTCAGCATGAGATCGCGGTGGCACAGATGAAAGCAGGGTCAGGCATCGTGACTGCGGACTTTGGCCTGAGTCTCGAACATACACTGGCCTTCGTCGAGTCTTTGAAACTTTTCCCGAAAGCAGAAAGCCTCGGTGGTGTGGAGTCGCTCTGCTGCCACCCAGCCTCCATGACCCATGCCGCCGTGCCGAAAGAGCAGCGCGAGGCAGTCGGCATCAGCGACTCCCTCGTCCGTTTCTCTGTCGGGATCGAGGCTGTAGAAGACCTCATCGCAGATGTAGAGCAAGCATTCGCCAGCAGCCAATCGTGACCGACATGCCAGTGGATCTCAGCAAAAGCCCCAGATGGCGTCCGGAAGACCTTGGCTTGCCGCTCCCGGACTCGCCTTATGCCACTTCGGTGTGCCTGCCAACCTGGCAGGACATCATCGGCTATGAAGAGGGAGACCCACGCGTCCTGGACGCCCTCCAGCTAGGCTACCCCCGTTTTTTGATTCACCCTTTTGTTGATCGCCTGTTCGAGCAACTGCATGAGCGCTATGCCAAGGCGGGCGAAATCGCCTTCGCCTTCCCATCCTTCGCTGCCGCGTGGCGCTGCGCCAGTGTCGTCAAAGAGGCCAGCGGACTCGGCTGTCGGCTGGAGAGCCTCGACTCAGGGGACATGACGGCGCTTCTCTTCCCCGAGGAGGCACTGCGCATTGTGAAATCCTACTGGCAGCACGGCGGTGAAATCATCAGCAGCCGCTGGGCGGAGGATCTGCTCAACGAAACCCCGCTTAATGAAACACAGGAGCATGCTGGCGAGGCTGCAAGATCAACCATCCGCGAACGCCTCGCCTCAGCGCATGAGGGCGCGAGACCGCAGGATGTCTTTCTTTTCAGCTCCGGCATGGCAGCTTTCTTTGCGATTTATCGGCTGATTCTCGAAAGGAACCCCGATCTACCGACTCTCCAGTTGGAGTTTCCCTACCTGGACTCGATGAAGCTTCAGTCGAAGTTCGGTTCACAGGGAGTCGTGGACTTCTCGATCACTGAATCGGGCTGCATGGACGAAGTGCACGGATGGTTCGCTGACGGCAGCAGCGCAGCTGGCGCATTCACCGAAATCCCCAGCAATCCACTGCTCCGGACAGCCAATATCACGGCGCTTTCTGCTCTTTTTCGGGAAAAGGAGATCCCGTTTGTCATTGATGACACGATCGCAAGCGCCTGGAATGTCGCCGCTCTGCCGCATTGCGATGCAGTGGTGACCAGTTTGACCAAGTCATTTTCAGGGGTAGGCGATGTGAGCTCTGGCGCAGTGGTGCTCAATCCAGGCTCGCCCTTTCATAGCGACTGGCAGGAAGCGATGCATCGCGAAGAGGCGGCATCCCCCCTTTATGCTCGGGACGCGATAACCCTCGAGCATAACTCCCGCAATGTGGCGAGCCGTGTGAGACGATCTTCAGAAACGGCAGAAGAACTGGCTGCACAATTGAAAACGCATTCTCATATCGAGCGAGTCTGGTATCCGAAGGTTTCACAGACATGTTCATTTTACGACGAGATCAGAAATCCCGACGGTCTCTACGGAGGACTTCTATCTTTCAAATTCTCAGGCGAAGCTGCTCAGTTTTACGATAAGAGCCAGATTTGTAAGGGGCCAAGTCTCGGGACCGATTTCAGCCTCCTCTGCCCTTACACGATGATCGCGCATTACGAGGAACTTGAATGGGCAAACCATCGAGGAGCTTGCCCAGACCTACTCCGAATATCGGTGGGATCTGAGTCGCCAGGCGATATTTTAGAAAGATTGAACCTTACTTTGTAAATTTTACTTGTTTTCCGACTCATCATTCCTTATCGGTATGTAGACAGGACATTATTATTATGAAAAAGTTTTTTGCCATCGCGGCTGCACTTCTCTTAACACCAACGTTTCAGGCCAATGCCTGGATCGGGGGACCTTTTTCTGGAAACGCCTATTTTGGCGAAAACGGTGATGACGGTGTTTATGAGGCGATCGCCACAGCAACCAACGGGATAGGTCTCTTCCGAATCGTTGTTGGTAACGAGTTTCGAGGATCACCGGCAGACACGCCTACGACGGCTATCTCATTCGCATTCCGCACGGGTAACAACGTCGACACGGTAACATTTGAGGGCATCAACTCCGGAAACATCTTCATCGGTGGCTTTGGAAGTGACTCTGCATCGTGGTATATCGAAGGAAAGGCCTATTTTGGTCAAACTCGCGGGACCGTTAACAGTGCCCAGGGTTCCGTGCTCGCGGTTTCGTCGGCTACAGCCGCCGACGGGAGCGGTGACACAATCGGCGCGTTTTTCCAGGGTCGCTTAAATTCTGACGTCCAGCTCGTTCCGGCATCCGGTTTTAATGGGCAGGGAGAGGCTACGATTACGACTACCGCTGGTGACACCTCGACTCTCCCCTTTACTGTTGTAGGAACGAAAGTTTCCAACAATATATTCTTCGGATTCTAAAAGCCGGCGTTAATTCTCCGAAACCCCTCAAGGCCTGGGTCTTGAGGGGTTTTTTGTTGTGTTCATTTCTATGTCAGCTCATCCGGCGACTCAGCGCTCTGCACAAGGGTTCACCATCACCGAGCTTCTGGTGGCGATAGGGATCCTCGGTCTCCTGACGGCGATCGCTGTCCCTAGTTTTGCTAAAATTCAATCGCGGGCAAAAAAGGTAAAATGCATGGACAACATGAAGCAGGTCTACTCTGCCCTGTCTGGCTATACTCAGGACAACAGCATGCGCTGGCCGCAAATCCCTGAGGAACTGGAGCGAACAGAAGAAAACATCGCCGCTACATTCGTCCGCGCTACTGAGCCCTATGGAGCATCTCAGCTTACATGGCTATGCCCACGAGACCGCCATTCATTCCTGCTACTGGAGTAGATTACGCGATATCCTACGTCCCTGTCCTCTTCGACGATCGACCGAATACACCCTACCGTTGGAACATGCCGTGGCTTCGTGAAAGGGGCAACTTCCACCCCGGCGGCGGACATCAGGTGTTCCCCGACGGTAGCATCATCGCGACTGAGACAGCTGTCTTTGGGCGCTAGGAGACCGTTGAGAAACTATGCAAACGATGATGAGAGACGATATGAGTCACGACTTTGGCTCGGCTAACAGCGCAGTGGCAGCTCTCACCCTTCGGGCCGCACCCCTGATTCCGTCTGGCTGCGTTTCTCGTTGCTCAGGTAGCTATGGGCTACCTGAGCTCCTCGCACCTTGCCAGCCGAAAACAGGGGTGCGGTCATCGCTCACCTAGTTTTTCAATGGTCTCCTAGACTGTCCACCGACCATCGATTAGCTTCGCGCTATGGATCTTCATCACCGCCCTCGCCGCAATCGCAAGTCGGAGAGTGTTCGAGCACTCTGCCAGGAGACCTCACTGCATCCCAGCGACCTCATCCTCCCGGTGTTTTTTCACAGCGAGTCCACTGATCATCCGATCGAGTCGATGCCCGGCTGCACGCGCTGGTCGCTCACAGGTTTGGCTGACGAGGCGAAGCGCGCTTTCGAACTGGGGATCCCAGCGATGGTTCTCTTTCCGAAAGTGGATGAGGCTCTCAAAAGCTCTGATGGCCGCGCTGCCGCCAGCGATGATGGCATCGTCTCCAAGGCAATTGCTACGATCCGCGATGCCGTGCCGGAAATGAGCATCATCACCGATGTAGCGCTGGATCCCTACAGCTCGGACGGCCATGACGGGGTTGTCGAGCAACAGCCGAATGGCGACCTGAAAATTCTCAATGACGAAACCGTGGAGGTGCTCTGCGAGCAGGCACTCTGCCACGCAAGAGCCGGGGCAGATATTGTCTCCCCCAGTGACATGATGGATGGTCGCGTGGGAGCAATCCGAGAGGCTCTGGACACCCATGGATTTCAGGATGTGAATATTCTGAGTTATTCAGCCAAGTATGCCTCAGCGTATTACGGCCCTTTCCGAGGGGCCCTCGATTCAGCCCCGAAGGCTGGCGATAAAAAAACCTACCAGATGGACCCCGCCAACCGCCGGGAGGCGCTCCGCGAGGTGGCACTTGATGTCAGCGAGGGAGCTGACATGGTTATGGTCAAGCCGGCCGGCCCCTATCTGGATATCATCCGTGAGGTGCGTAATGAAGTGCAGCTCCCCGTTGCTGCCTATCAGGTGAGCGGTGAATACCTGATGATCAAGTCTGCCGCTGCGGCGGGCTGGGTGGATGAAGATAAGATTATTGTCGAATCGCTCATGGGGATCAAACGCGCGGGCGCGGACATGATTCTCACCTATTTTGCGAAAGAGGCTTGCGAGCTAATTTCGTAGCCTGGATTGCGGGGTCGCATGCCCCCCGCCCGTGGGAATAATTTCCCGTCTCCCCGGCGTGACGCTTCGCCCCTAGCCCAGCACGAGGAGGCACCCCTCATTGACGAGGATCTCATCCGCCCAGCGCGCCTTATATTCCGAGGGCATGCCGAGGTCGTAGTGCGTGACTCCACGTTCTACGCAGTCCTGTATCGTCCGGATCTGCAGCCAGTTTCCCAGACCATCCTCACGAAAAGGCTCCGCATAGCTCATTTGCAGCCCTCGGTAACACCTGTTCCAGACGGCCCCCAGGATGTAGGCAGCATCCTCGCCATTGCGGCGCAGGAAGGTGGCCTTCAGCTGGCCGGAATCCATTAGCAGCCCGGTGAGAATCCGGTAGAACCGCCGATACTCCTCCCCTACAAAAATGTCGCTCCCCTCTCGCCATTTGTAGGTTCGTTTCTGCAAAGCAAATATGCGCTCGAACAAGGCATCCCCAGCGCCTGGAGAAGGGGTAATTTCCTCGACCTCAAAATCGAGAGTCCTGTCCATCATCTGGCGGGCGCGCTTGCGAAAGCGCTTGGAACGCCCAGCCAACCACCCATCTACACCCTCACTCAAATTGATGAACAAGCTATCAGTAGCCGGGAAACGTTCCGCCCGGATCGCACGTGCCTCCAGCCGCTCAATCTCTTTCCAGACGCTCGACTCCTGCCGATAACCAGTGAGCAGCAAGCCCATCGGCTGTTGACTGATCGAAGCGAGTTCAGTTGTCAGATAATCGGAAAGTGCGGTCTCCACTGCGCCGATAACGGGTGCCGCGAATAACCAGGCCGATTCCAAGGGAACCAACATGCGATGATTGCGCTCAGCCAGAGCGTAGCCGATCCCCTCCTGCAGGCGGACTCGATACTGCACCTGCCTGGAATCGTCGTGAAGCCCGGTCGACGCCGCTGTGAGCCAGAGTGAGCTACTGCAGAAAGGCGAGCTGATCAGCCCTCGCTTCCAGGATTGATAGACGAGATCGTCATACCCCTCCGGCAATCGCTTACCCGTTCCAATTTCAGCCGCCATTCTTGAGGATGGCTCTGAAAACCCTGCCATTGCGGCTAAGGATGATCTGCGCAGACTGGTTCTTGGGCAACTTTCCTAAGAGGTCATAGAAGTCCTTTCGGCTCGCGACATCATCACGATTGATGCGGTGCACTAAATCTCCAGGCCGAATTGCTCCATTGTTGGCAGCAGAGTCACCGACGTTTGTGATCATCACGGCAGGCGTCTGCTCAGATAGTTGTAGTGAGGCACGCTCGTTTGGCTGGATATCGCGGACCTCGAGACCGAGAGCTTCGGCGATGGACTGACCTCCAGCGACGATATCGGACTGCAACTGCAGCGTGGTCGTATCGGAGCGCGAGATGGGATAGACCTCAACATCCAGCGCCTTGCCCATGCGGATGATGGAGAGCTTCGCCACCTCCTCTACTTTTTTCTTCCGAATGCGGCGCAGGGCATCCTCTGCGGTAGCTACCTCCCGCCCATCGAATCGCAGGATGATGTCCCCGGGCTTTAATCCAGCCCTCTCAGCCGGGGAAGATTCATTCACCGCTGTCACAACGGCACCGCGAGTTGATGGAAGTCTGACGGCGTAAGCATAGCGACTCGGCACATTTGCGAGGTCAACACCGATATAACCTCGGATGATTGGCTGCTGATAAACAATGGCCTCGAACACTTCCTTGGCCTCATTGGCAGGAATCGCCAGGCCGATCCCCTGCCAGACGCGCACATCTTTCTGGCCGGTAAAGATCGCCACATTGATGCCGATGATCTCTCCACGGACATTGACGAGTGGTCCTCCTGAATTTCCGGGATTGATGACGGCATCCACCTGAAAGTATTCGTTTGAGCCATCGCTCAGCTCGCGCTGCTTGGCGCTGATGATCCCACGAGTCACCGTTTCACTCAGCCCGAAAGGATTCCCGACGGCGAGAGCCATTTCACCAACGCGAACCTCATCAGAATCGCCGAATGGCAGCGGCATAAAAGCGGGCTTCTCTCCTTCAGCAGGGATCATGAGCTTCAGCACAGCGATGTCCGTCTCAGGGTCACTCCCGATCCATTCCGCCTCAAAAATGCTTCCACCATGCAGAGTGACTCTGATCTCATCCACTCCTGCCACGACATGGTGATTGGTCACAATATGCCCCTGACCCGTCACGATCACGCCAGATCCTAAGCCAGGACTCTGATAGCGCTCATTCCTCCGGTAGCCGAACAGGCCAAGGGGGTCCGACGGCACGACGCGAGTGACATCCACGTTCGTCTTGGTGTCGATGCTGACGACAGATTTGACGATCTCACTAGTCAGGCTGGCCATCGCCTCATTGACTTCGATCAAAATATCAGAGCTACCCAGATCGATCGGTTCTGCCCGGAGGATCGTCGGTTGCTCACCTCCAACAGGCGACGCCTGAGCGAGAGGCCCTACAGGAAGGGCACGGGCAGCCTCCGGGAGCTTCTGGAGGCGCACAAAATCCAGCAAGTGATAACGATCCTGAGTAAACAGCAACCAGGATCCGAACATGGCGCAGGTGATGACGGTGCATAACACGGTTAGACCCAATGCAGCGAAGCGTGATTTCATAAAATAGAAGAAGATACGAAAATGAGACGTAGGGGGAACAGGATCATTCAGCGGTTTCGGGGATGTCTCTCACGATCGGGAACGATTCTGCGTAGATTTGACACTCCGGCGCCAGGTCGTTGATCCGCACCGTGTATTCCACCCCTTCAACATCCAGGAGAGTCACAAGAGTGTCGTCTCGCCGGCCGAATCGGCAGAAAATTTCCTGGCCAAGGTAATGCGTCCACGTGCGGAACCCCCGGTTCGCCAGTTCCTGTTGCGAGGCTGCGATCTGCTGCTCGATAGAGGAAACCTCACTCTTCAGCCTGTGAAAGTAATCGACTGGCCGCCCGGTGCGATAACCGCGAATCCCGGAGACCAACTCTCCGTTCGGGTGGAAGAGGAGAACGTTCGGATAGCCACGGACCTTGAATTTCTCCTTCAGTCGGCGGTTGGCAGCCGAAGCCTCGGTGATGTTGCGCGGATACTTCAGGTAGCAGACGACCAGCCGCTCTTTCGCCAGATCGCTGAAACTCTTCGAAGCGAAAACCTCATCCGAAAGAGCCACCGCGCGGCTATTCCACTCACCGGTGAACAAAAGCAGCAGAGGGCGCTGGAGCAACTGTGACCGGGCAAATGCGAAACTGGGATTGATCTCCCACCATGCGGAGTCCGGGTCATCGCGGTTGACCGGCACCCGCTGCGCGGCGTCTGGAGCGATCACCCGGGAGCGGGCGATCTCCTGAGAAACGGACGAGCCGGAGGAAGTCGTAGCTGCCACGCCTGCTGGCGCATTGGGACTCTGCTCAGCCTGATTAGTCTGCGGCGGGAGACCCTGCTGAAAACCCGCTGGCAGTCCCTGACTCTGACCAGGATTGGCAACTGCAAAGGCCGCAGCTGGCTGCCCGTTCGCTACCGGGGCTGCACGCTGAAAGGCGACTCCTTCCCCCGTAAAAAACTCCTGCTCGGCGTTCGGCACAGCATCCTGTGCCATGGCTGGCAGGACACTGGCCAAGGCTAGAGCGATAAAAAGCGCCGCACATCCATTAGGGTGATGGATGAGGGAAGCAAATCTGAAGCAGAAGCGAGACACAGAAGAATGCTAAGCAAATCCCACGTCCCGCGCAAGGGCTCTTCAGGAGGCGGCACCAGTCTTCTCTGCGTATGCCTGAATGCCTCGTAGAATATCCGTAACGAAGATCCCTACGGTGAGAATCGCTCCGATCTGCTCAGCTTTCGAAAAATGGATCTCTTCACCCACCTTGAGCACCCGCTCCACATCTCCGACTCGGCGAGTCAGATTCACGCTGGCAGCACCACCGCCTGCTGGCTCAGAGCTTTGGACAATCTGGACAGAACGGATCTGCAGCTTTCGCTCACCGTTCTCGTCCGCTTCATCAGCCGTCAAGACCCCGCCCTTTGCCATGAGGGCTTTGGTGATCTCCATCAGGCTGAGGATGTGGTCCTCAACCTCAGTTTCGAGGCTGTAAGTTTCTTTCAGGTAGGCAAATTTTTCCTCGATGGGTTTCTTGAGGAAATCGGCGCGCTGCTCGTTTGAAACCTTCTGCAACTCCGCTTCGTCCTTGCTACCGGATGCTTTGAAATCACAGAGGGCGCAAATGGTCCGAGAGTCCTCAAGCACGGGCATGACCAGCGCCAGAGAATCAGACAGGCTGTTGCGCAGGAGCCATTGCTCAGAGCTTTTCTTCGCCTGCTCGAAGGCCAGCCGCGATGGCTGACGCGGCATCACCTGCAGCTGCTGGGAGAAGTCGTCATAGTCCGACTCATTGATCTTGCGACTCCCTGCCAGGGTGTAGCACACCATATCATGAGTTTTTTGCAGGGAATCGAGATAGCGATTTGCCATCTCCTCGAGACTGATCGTTGCGGTTTCTGGGGTTGCCATAGAGAAAAGGGATTTCTGTCAAAAATGATCTACTGCTTTGTTTTCAAGCGATCCTGAAGCAGGTTGAGAAGGGGTTTGCGCACGGGCTGCTCCGTAAGCACAGGTTGAGCAACGATGGTAGCAGGCTCATCCCGATCCGCCGAATTCTTCAGTGAAACTTCAGCTGCAAAAATCGGCTCCTCGGCACCCTCACTCCCCTCCGCGAGTTGCGCAGAGGCAGTTTCGACGCGGCTCTTTCCGAAGACCGTTCTTAAGAAAGAGGGAAACCCCTCCGAGGCTGTTTCCTCATCGGTAGCATCTGCGATCATAACCGTTTCCTCAGCCACCGGAGTGGGTTCGGCAAGCTGCAGAGGCTCAGCCAGGACTGCTACCTCGTCCGGATTGACGACCGCAGGCTGCTGCTCGGTAGCATCGCCGACTTCGATCTGGTAATGTCCCAGCAGGATACCGCAGGTGTCGCGAAGATCGATAGCAGCCTTCTGGATATCAGCCGCAGCGGAGCTCTCGCGCAGTCGAGCCTCGCGGATATCGTGCTCTACCTGCACGACGGCAGCCGGCGTGATGGTGCCCCGCTCTAGATTCTCCCGGGCGATCTGGAGATTCTGCAACTGCATGCGGGTGGTGGCTCGGGCGGCACGCAGACGCTTCTGGTGTGTCGTGACCGCATTCAGGTGGCGGTTGATGAGCAGCTGTGTCTGCATTTCCTCCTGCTTCACTCGCAGGACTGCCTGGCGCTTACTCTGGTATGCCTCTTCCAGCTGCGACTTTGCCAGTTGATTCCCCAGAGGCATGTTGAAGGTCAGCCCCATGCCATACTCGTGACCTGTGCCATCCGCGGTCTGCTTAAAGGCATCTCCAAAGTTTCCCGCCAACCCCGAGTAACCAATCGTCGCCTCGAAGTCCAGACGCGGAAGGAGCTGGTTCTCTTGAAATTTGAGGATAATTCCCATTTTCTCAACTTCCTCGATCGCCATCAGATAAGCCGGGCGCGCTTTCATAGCACGACTGGTTAGCGCCTCAGGACTACCCGATGGAATGGCGGAACTGGGAAGATCTACGGGGAGAAAGACTGGGTGACGATTGAAATCGAAGTCCGAGTGAATGAGCAGCAGGAGGTCACCGTTTTTTGTCAGGAGAGTCTGGCGGGCCAACAGAAAACGCTCATAGGCCTCGGCCAACCCGCTGCGGAGGACTGCCAGATCGCGCTCGGTAGCTGTGCCTCGCTCCAACTGGTCTCTCTTCTCCTCGGCCAGAGAACGGATCATCTCCATCTCAAAGCGGCGCACTTTCAGCTCCTCGTATGCGAGAAAGCTATCGAAGTAGGCTGAGACTGTCTCGCGAATGATAGCCGAAAGGCTTTCCCGGAACTTTTGATCGGCGATCAGCTTATCCTTCTTACTGACCTGTATGCGCGACATATTCGGCTCGCGGCCGAAATTGCGAAGCAGCGGCTGGGTAAAATTCAAGCCCGTGAACGTCCGATACTCCGGAGTGAAAAGAGCAACTGTCGGATCCCGTGTCAGGTTGTTCGTGAAACGATTGGCGCGGAAACCAATGTCATAGGTGGTTCCCCACGGCAGCTTGCCAACGATGCCGGCTTTCGACTCGAAGTTATCCTCCGCAAAGATACGATTCCGGCCGAGCAGCTGTCCCTGCTGGAACCGGGTGCCGCCTGAACTGACAAACTCCTGGCTCGACTGCGGCGTATCGATCGTCTCGTATTTGGCCTGTGCCTCAAAGGCGGGCTCAAACTCCGCCTCTGCCTGCAGCGTTTTTTGCGACTCGATCAGGGGTGAGATCGCTTCGATCTGCACATCGAGGTTCGATGCCAGAGCCAACTCGATCGCCTCTCGAAGTCGCAGCTCTTTTTCATACCCTCGCTCAGCGATACGAACGTCATAGGAAGGCAGAGGTTCTTCAGCAACCCCAAGCTGGAACACGCACATGCTCACTGCACAAAAAGCAGCAGCATGAGACCTGATGAGCCTTGAGATATGGTGTCGTAGGGTCATGTAGACAAAGCAATTCTTAGTAAACATCGGGGACTCTGAAGGCAACTCTTTTTCGACTCTTGTGCCGGAGCTTTCTCGTTTCCAGAGGTCAATTTTCCTTTTTGCGATTTCTTCTGAATAAGCTGGCTGCCAGAGGTGCCAATCCTAGCGCAGCTCGCGCACTTCCACCGCCTGTTGCATCGACCTCATCGAGACGAGCATCCAGATTCATCTCGGCTTCATAGTCTGCTGCCGTGCTGTATTCTTCAGCCCCGTCTGCTTCGTCTAAATAAGCTTGATCCGTTGACGCCTCGATCTGCCCTTCTTCATCCTCCTCTGCAGTTGGACTCTCCGCGGATTCGATGAACGATGACAGCACGCTATCGAAAAAACGATCCGCCAGCCCCTCCGCCCCAGTCGGCTGGTAGCCGAAGAACGCGGTGAACACACCGTTGAATTCCACCACATCCAACAGCCCGCGATCCACGAGTGAACCGTCCATGAAGTTCAGTCCGTTCAGTGCATAGGGAGAAAACCCACCAATGGCTTCAGGAAGCGGCTTTTCACTGCTCGCAGCTAGGAATGAGCGGTCAATAATCGTGATAGAGCCAGCGCTCGCTTCCGAGAAATCGAAAGTCGATGTGAGCTGAAAGCCGTCAGACGGAATTTCTTCCACAAACCCGTCATCCGTAAAGCGCTGCCCAGCCTGAGCATTGGTCGTTTCGACAGAAGACCCGGAAACCATGCCAATGACCGGCGACCCGAAAAGGACATTCCCGAGGTAGAGAATGTCTCCGAACTCGATGCGAGCGAGCGACTGCACATCTACCTCCAATCGCTGGAACTCATCTACCAGCTCGTAGAATGGGTAGACCGTTGTCCCTCGTTCGGGGAATTCGTGAAGAATCCGCAGCGTGCCGGTCCCCAGAACGGAATCAAGAGCACCGGGGAAGTCCATCTCCATGGCGCGCCAGAAGGCATCTCCTACGATATCCGTGTTGAAGATCTGCAAGCGCCCTCCATCGCGAACGCGGATGAAGTTGTCGCCCTGATTCATCACAAGATCGTTGATGATCAGATTGTCTCCGCCGTTGTGATAAAGGTCCGTGTCTCCAAGCCCGTTAAAGATCTGATCAAATTCGATCTCTGATCCGAATTGCTCGAAGAATTGCCGCCCCTGCTGGGTCGTGAAATCCGTGACCTGCACATCCACCGACGATGTATTGTTCAGCGCATTGTCTCCGATATTGGAAGCTGAGAAGATCGTGTGCGCGACGGTTTCGATCGGGTTGGTGAAGAGGCCGACATTCCTCGTCGTCGCGTTCAGGTTCAGGAAGCCTGTCCGAATTTCGAAGTCAGCATCGCTCCCCCATTCCTCGATCTGTTGGGCGGTCAGGTTGACCGTCGTGGCGACCGAAGGAGTTGTCGGAATACCAGGATCGACGCCCGCCTCGATCGAATCGATCTGCAGGACATTCCCCACAGTAAAGTTGATGTCATTTGTTCCCGCAGCATCAGCTCCTGTCTCTACACGACGGAGGACCGCTGAAGCCCCGACATCGCCTGTAATTTCTCCGTCTGCAGAGCGGAGGGAATCAACCGTGATGCTGGTAAATTCATTGAAGCGGATATCTCCAGCCGTCTTTACCTCGCCGGTCAGGGTGTTAAAATCTGTCTCGACAGCAGCCTGATCGCCAATCCCACGATCTGCGATCAACACCGCATTATCTGCCACGAGATCCGCAGCCGTGTCCTCGGCGGCATACTCATTGATCGCCCCTTTGTCGGAGGTGATGAAGAGATCTCCGTTCGCCCCGCCCGTGCTCACACGATTGACAAGGATATCGCCACTCGTGTTGTGCAGGGTGATGTCGTTGGCCTCTCGGTCTGTCTCTGAGATGACTTCATTAGCAGAAATCTGCCCTCCGGCATCAAGCTCGATTGATCCATCTTTCGTCTTCGCGGAGAGGAGGTTCACGTCATCCTTTTCGTCGATATCAATATTCCCCTGGTTGAAGGAATAGGCGATCAGTTCGCGGAACTGTGTCTCCAGGTCACGCTGTTGTCCGATTCCCTGATAGGCGTTGAGAACAGCCCGGTCAGCGATGAGATCGAGCCCCGTAGGCGCTGTGCCTTCATGTTCGTCGGTAGCATCGCTGGGAGCGAGTTCCTCGATTCCGCCCTTATCCGACGTGATGAACAGATCGCCTGCTGATGGACCTGCGATGACAGAATTCACGAGGATGTCCCCATCCGTATTATGAATGGTCACATCGTTCGCATCGGCATCGGTCAGGCTTTGCACATCGATCGCTCGGATCTCGCCCCCGGCATCGATGGTGATCGCCCCGTTGGCGGTATCGACATCACTGAGCTCAATGACATTCAGCTCATTGAAATCGAGGGTGCCGTTTCCGAACACCGTGATGTCTGCGAAATTCACTTCCGTCTCCAGCGGGCTACCTGATCCGAAGCCAAGCTTGCTGTCGGCGACCAGTTGATCCGCCTGCAGATCGACACCCGCATCAGAGCCGAGTTCGTCGATTTTGCCTTGATTCGAGTTTAGCTGCACGTCTCCGTGGATTGCACCTGCATTCAGAAGGTTGATGAGAATGTCGCCGCTGGTATTGCGGAGCACGATGTCATTCAGGTCACTGTCCGTCAGACTCTGCAGATCGACGACGCGCATTTCGCCACCGGCATCAAAAGTGATCTTCCCGTCGGCGGTGTCGACATCCATCAGGGTGACCGCGTCGCGTTCATCGATGTCGATGGCACCACTGCCGGCGGAGTGTGCCTCGATTGAATTCGTCTCCGTCTCCAGATCACGGATTCCCCCTATGGAACCTTGAGCTCGCAGAATCAGATGGTCCGTCTTGAGGTCGATACCGGAGCCACTACCTTCATGTTCATCATTCGCGTCCTGAGCGTTCATCTCCTCGATCTTACCCTGTGTGGCTACGAGGCTGAGGTCGTTATGCGCGCCTCCCGTATCGATACGATCGATCAAGAGATCACCTGTCAACGACTCAATACGCACATCAAACGTGCTCGGCTGATCTCGATCGTCGGCAGACTCGACATGCAGAGCTGTCACCGTGCCCCGGGCCATTATCGAAGTTCTCCCTGACTTGGTCACGATGTCCTCAAGTATGAGGCCATCGTCTTCGACGATTTCCACCCGCCCAGAATCGAAGGTCTCTGCATTCAATTTTTCGATATCGGTGACGAGATCGATAGCGCCGAAGGCATCGATGGTCAGGTTCCTACCTACCAATTTGGCTCCAGCCGTCTCGGGGTCTCCTGGAAGAAGATTGCCACCTTTATCTCTTTGACCAGAGCTGCGCGCCTCGCCATAGATGGTCAGGAAGATGTCATCCATGCCGGTGGCACCAGCTTTTACGTCAGAAATGATTACATTGCCCTGCTTTGTGACCAGCTCCGTCGCTGCGTCAAATTCACCAACGGTAAGAGAAAGATCGCCATCTTTGGTCTTGGCTTCACGCACATGAAGACCATCACTCTCTGTCACCGTTAGATCTCCCGCACCCGTCGATTCAGCAGAAAGCTCGCTAACGCTGGTATTGAGTTTCAGGCTACCCGTCGCTGTCGCATCAAGCGTATCACCAGATATTTTTGAAATAAGATCTGCTGTTCCATCATTTAGGACATCATCCAACTGCACTGAGATGTTTCCAGTTGCATCAAGAGTTACATCATTGGCTCCTGCCTGGATAGCCTGGTGAACAATACTGCCACCGCTTGTGACGCTGATGTTTCCATCCTGAGTGGAGAGCCAGCGCAGACGTATATCGTCTACTTCGTTGATCACGATATCACTACGAGAATCAACTCCTGTAGAATCTCCAGGAGCCAGCGCTCTAGCGATCAAATCATTCACATCAGTGCGAACAGCGATCACCACATCGTTTGGCGCAGCGGCCCAACCTCGTGAAATCATGGTGAGCTGATCGGCTGTGATGCGCTCAGTCGTTGTCGTCTTCGAGTAAATGGTCCCTCCAGATCCACCACCCACTGCAGAAGGACCACCGGCTGTAATAGAGACGCTACCGAGATCCCCAGCATTTAGAGTTCCCACTAGAACATCTCCCCCAGAGAGCTCTTTTGTCGATAGTGAGATGGAATTCACCGATGCATCCGTTTGCAGAACGATGGAATCTACAGTCAGGTCAGCTTCATTAATAATCACTGCTGATCCATCTTTTACCGTGATTGACTCGACTTGCAGGGGCGTCGTCGTCCCTCCAATGTTAGTAAATCTGACGTCACCCTCGGCAGTCGTGGTAGCTTTCACTTTCTCGACATCCGTTCGGAGATTGACTCCTCCATCTGCCTCGACCTCGAGTCGCTCTGCCTTTACGTTAGGTTCGACAGCATTGGCATCCTCCTGGAGAATATTGCCCTCGACATCAAGCTTCACGAGGAAGTCTTTCGTTACATCAATCTCGCCTACGGTGAGGTTCCCACCGACGATTAGGTCAATGTTACCACTGTCAAGCTCGGCGGTTGAAAGGGTCAAATCGTCCTTTTCGGCAATCTTCAAATTCTCACCAGAAGCTTGCGCACTCCCTAGGAGCTTCGCTTGCGTGATCCGATTCACATCCGTATTGAGCTGAGAATCCTTCATCGCGATGGCCTCCAAGCGATCAGCTGTCAAGGTAACTCCGTTCGCGGTGCTCAGACTTCCTGAGGTAGCCTGAGCACTGATACTCGAACCGGCTGAAATATCGCCACCGAAGTCTATGTCTCCCGCAGCTGATCCAGCAGCCAGGATCACAGCCCCTTCGGATGATATGGAGCCCGTAGAGCTAATCGTAATACCTCCGGAATTTCCGCCTGTCCCCGCAGCATCGGCACCCTGCCCCGCCTTGAGCTGTATCAGACTAGCTGTATCCGTAGCAGAAAGATCGGCGGCGAGGATGATGTCGCCAAAGGCTGAAGCTAATATGCTTAGTGCCTCAATACTCTGAGGTTGATCGCTGAAGGTAATATCACCCGTGCCCACTCCCTCGTAGGTTTGAAAATCGAATGATGCTGTGGAGCTTAGCTTTGTAGCCACCACCCCTGTAACGTTTACCTCACTAGCACGAACGACGACGCCCAAGTCGTAAGCATAGTTGAGAACCTCTGCCACACCTGAGCTAGTGCTTTCTTCTGATCCGCGCCCAACAACTATCGATGAAACACTTTCATCAAGAGTATCCAACATGCTCTGCGTAATCGTCAGCTTACCGACAACTTCAGCATTAGCTCCCACAAGAATGCCCATTTCGTCGGTATTGTTCCTCACGTAAACATCACCGGTCGTTACCAGCTGTCCACCTGCGGGAACATCAACCGTCGCTGAGTCAGTTACCTCAACAAAGCGCTTCTCAATAATCGTGTAAGGCACTTCGACAGCCTGCAACACAGGGATCGTATAGGAATACCCGCCAAAGAAGTTGAAATAAGCAATTTCCAGTGGCACCCACTGATACTCAGTCCGCGTGTAAGTAACAGGGACCTCACGCTCCTCAATTCTGGATGAACTGAGGACATACTGGCGACCGGAATCCTCGACCAAGCGATCGGTATTGAGGATGATATCTCTCTCATCACCTGCAGAGATCGCCCCATAAAACAGAGTTCCAGAAGCCCCCGTCGTTAGCTCGATGCGACCACTCTTCGTTTTCAGGCCGAGCAATCCATCTACTCCACTTACACGAATGTCACCATCGGAGCGAACATTAATCCCTTCCGCAAGAGTTCCTACCCGCTTGGTCAGCTCTGCTGCAAAGTATTTGGCATTGATCGTGACCGGGGCAATGTCGTAACCGATCGTGTCTCGAGCACGGATGACGACTTCACCTTTTGTCGCTTCGATCTTTCCCGCGACAGCTTCACCGGAGAGAAGCCCCCCGGTAGGCAGGTTGATACGGATCATCCCCGTGCCTTCCGCATCAGGAGTTGGCTGCACAGCGGCGTCGGCAGCTATTGAAGTAGCCCCGCCCGTGAATACACTCCCGCTTGAGGCATAGATCCCCGGCGTTAACCCATCATTCGTCCCTGAGGTTTGCCCTAGGAACAAATTAGCACTGGCCAATGGGTCAAGATTCTGAATATTCAGCGTAAGGTCACTGTTGTTCCGTAGATTAAGAGCCTTGGTGATACTAAAGCCGCGCTTCAGATTCAGCGTGAGCCCATCCGCTTCCACGTTGCTGCGCATCTCGATTGTGCCTGCGGTAACAGTAGCTCCTTCGCCCAGATCTATCCAACTAGCATCATTACTTCCCCAGACTACTGTGGCATTACCCGCATCGAGATCGACGACACGCATACCGGACATCGTCACCTGCTCCCGCCCATTATCGACGAAGGTCTTCGAATATTTGATCCGCTCAGGGAATGTTTGTTTGATGAGGGTCTGCCCTTCACCCGTCGGATCATTGATTGATATATAGCCGATATTCTCAGGAGCCATGATATCCTTCACCGTCTCGTCCGGGCCAGGTGTGGCCCCGGGGTTAGGATCAGGAAAGAAACGCTGGACCGGGTTACCAAGTGTCACAGAGTAAAAATTCAAACCCTGCCCACCATCAATGTTGAGGGTTCGATTCGGAGCAAAATTGTAAGTATTAAACCTGTCATCACCGGCACCAGCTCGCCAGGTATCGATACTGTTGAGCCCACTGGCATCAGGCGCGAAGAAAATGGTGTTACTCCCCTCCTTAGCACTCTGGACCAAGCGACCCAGATTAAATGTCATGTCCGCCTGCACTCCGGTGAAATCCACCGTATTGCCAGAGCCTTCTACAAAGATCCGATCACGACCAAAGCCTTCACTAAAAAAGAACGTATCGCCACCGCCACCGCCATAGAGAAGGTCGGACCGCCCTCCAGAGTGAATGAAGTCAGCTGCGGTGCCACCATAGATCGTTGTATTCCCCTCTCCTCCGAAGAGTTGCGTGCTTTGGGTAGCTGCTCCGTGCAGGGTCGATCTACCTGTGCCCCCACGAAGGATACTGCCAGCCGCAGCACTCGCGTAAAGAGTGGTATTTCCAGAACCTCCAGTAAAATCGACCGACGAGGTCTGCAGGCTCCGCGCATCGATACTGGAGTTGCCTGATCCTGCACTGCCGACGACGCGGCTGACACCCGTGAAAGTCTGCGTATGCTCCTGTCCAGCGAGGATTGCCCTAACAGTGACGTTTTCCAATCCGCCGGATCCCCCAGTTCGCTCGATGGTGAACACTTCGTTATGAGCCGTCGTGTTACCAAACAAACGGGCTGATGCCCAGTTATCACCCATATGCAGCTGCAGCGTGCTACCCTGCATACTCGCCAACTGGATCCCCGGCTTCTCTGCCAGGAATCTCGCTTGGAACAGCTCCATACTGAAGTCCTTCGCCGCGATCCGCTTGGTAATAGGGCCGACGAAAGGGACGGGAATCGTCAAGTCGACATAGAAAGTCACCCCTACCGTGCCGGTGATGGTCACATCAAAGAGATTATCCATTTTTGCATCCGCCCCAGGCAGGCTCTTCAAGTAATCAATCTGTGTTCCACGCAGTTTTCCGTAATCAGGATTCCTTTCATTACTCTGAGGAGCACCACGCCCTACGAACCCAAACGAGTTCCCTCCCTTTGAAACGGTCACATCGTTCCAATTAAAATCGACATCAAGACGGAACCAAGCTTGGACCCCGGCTTCGATGAAACCAAAGTTGAGCGCTACCCCCGCACTAAAGGTAGCCGAGATACCGAAAGCAGGAGACTGCTGTCCTTTAGCGTCCAGAGTGCTCCAATAGAAGCCCTGCGTGTCCCAACCGAACTTTAAATGCGTATCCAGCTCGACAGAAATGCCCAGTGTGGCGATAAGCGGGGGGAATGCGGGAAGAGGGAAACTTTTCGTATACGACCAGGTTAAGGCCACCTTCGGAAGCTCGATAAAACTCAAGTTTGCCGTTTCACCCATCAACAAGTTCCGCACAGAATCAGGGGTCAGCATATCCAAACGGATGGCTCCACCTGAGAACGAGGTGCTGGGCAGTTTACTGCCCTTTCCGCCACGATCATCGGCAGCTATCTGTGCGTTAGCCCCTTGCCGTTTCACAGCATTCTTTAGCTTATTCACATACGAGGTCTTCTTCCCGTCATTCTGAGCCTCGGCAAATTTTGGATCTCGGAAGCGGTCAAAGCGCTGAGAAAACTTGTTAGGAGTTGTAACTTTTTCAGCGAGCTTATCTCGTAGCTTTTTCTCGGGTGCCTCGGAAAAAGGCAGTTCAGCGAATAAATCGCGGCGCTCCCTCTCGACCGCTCGTTCAGCAAATTTCCGGTCACGCTTGTCCAAGTATTTTTGTGTATCCTCACGCTGCTTTTGCAACGGCGTCTTGTTGCCGAGCTCTGTCTTGATACCAACAGAGCGAGCGATTCCACCAACCACAACCTTCGCTGAAATCGAAGAAGCGGCTGTGACGCGAGGCTTTGCCCAATCCGGAGTATCTTCAGTTAGGATGCCTGTCCCCAAAGTCTCAAGCAACTGATCCAGACCTCGAGAAGCCTCAAGAAAACGCTTAAATGGAGCACCTAGAAAGTCAGCAAGGACGAACGGCTCTACCATCCATTCCGTTCCAGGAATGGGGGTCAACAAGAAATCAATGATGGGGCGCAGCGGGGCCACCCCGTCAGAGTAACGTTGCAGCATCTCAAAAATAGTGCCTTTGAGATAGCCCTCTACATCGACCGTAATGTTTCTGTAATCGTATACAGCGCCATCGATCAGACTGCGAATGTGGCGAAAATCCGGCTGATCAGCGACCACAGCTTGCTGCTCAGTGGCCGTTCCTGCTGCGACGGCAGCCACGGCTGCGTCGTAGGCAGCCTGAGATAGGTAGCCCAAGCCTGCGTAGCCATCTCCAAACTGGGACTGAAAGAAAAACTCTGTCTGGATGTCAGGGATACCAGCATTAGCACCGAAAATATCACCGTCACGACCACCCTCGATCAGCAGATGAATATCGATATCGCCATGAGTTTCAAAACTCAGCACCCCATATTGGCTTGGCGAAATCTCGCTTAGGTCAATGCCCGGAGCACTCGGGTCTACCCCCAGAGTATTCCGCAGCTGCATATCAGGAACTGTCATCCAATTATCATTGGAGAGAGACGAACCGGAATTCAAAAAGAACTCGAAGTCGAGATACACACCAGAGGCACCTGCC
>JAHDFZ010000028.1:4074-23698 GCA_020627905.1 Verrucomicrobiota bacterium | reverse complement strand
ATCCGTTATAAGGGCGAGCACGTTCGCCGTAAGCAAGGTAAGAGTGTTAAGTAACCGCTAAGATAAGGAAACTATGAGTGCATATGTTCGTAAAGCGGCTCGCGCAAAGGTGCGTCGCCGCATTCGGAAAAAGATTTCGGGAACAGCTCAGCGTCCTCGCTTAGCCGTTCATTTCTCAAACCAGAATGTTTATGCCCAGGTCATCGATGATGAGACTGGCAAAACTCTGGCAGCTGTATCTACCACGGAGAAAAACGTGGAGTCTTCCGGCTCAAACTGCGACACCGCGGCTAAGGTCGGGAAGCTCGTCGCCGAGCGCGCCAAAGAGGCTAAAATCGATACAGTCGTTTTCGATCGTGGTGGCTACCGCTTCCACGGCAAAGTGAAAGCTCTCGCTGAGGCAGCTCGCGAGGCAGGTCTCAAATTCTAACGTAGTAGCAAGGAAAAATCACACTTATGAGTGACGATGTAAAAACAGAAGAGCAGCCAGCAGAGAATGCTGACGCTGCAGCTGAAGCTCCTGCTGCTGCGGAGCAGGCAACTCAGGAGGCCGCTGCTAGCGAGGCTCCTGCTAATGAGGCAAAGTTCGACAAGCTTGACAAAGCCAAGAAGATTCTGAACGAAACTGGCCCTGGCAATCAGCGAGGCCCACGCGGCCCCCGCCGTAACGATCGTGGCGGTCGTGAGGAGGAGGATGACAATACCTTCGAGAAAGTCGTGCACATTAATCGTTGTGCCAAGGCTGCTAAAGGTGGACGTCGCTTCAGCTTCAGCGCGCTGGTCGTTGCCGGTGACCAGGAAGGTCAAGTTGGCTTTGGATTCGGTAAGGCCCAGGAAGTCTCCGAGTGCATCAAGAAGGCTAGCGAGGCTTCTCGCAAGGACATGGTTAAGGTCCAGATCACGGAAAACACGATTCCTCACTCCGTCGTGGGTGAGCACGGTGGTGGGCGCGTTCTGCTGCGACCAGCCTCTCCGGGAACCGGCCTGATCGCTGGTGGTGGAGTCCGCGCCGTCGTCGAGGCAGCTGGCATTAAGGATGTTCTCGCGAAGTCACTTGGTTCCAACAACCAGGCGAACGTAGTGAAGGCAACACTCGATGCCCTCCAGCAGCTCCGTAACAAGAAAGAAATTTACTCCCTGCGTGGGAAGAAGACAGCCGACGAAAAGGCTCTCTAAGCTTCACCCGTAAGAGTCCTTCATTGGATAGAAAGAATACACAATGAAATTGAATGAATTAAAGCCTGTAGCCGGAGCTAAGCACCGCTCACGCCGTGTTGGTCGTGGTGAGAGCTCAGGCCTTGGTAAGACTTCCGGTCGTGGCCACAAGGGACAGAAGTCCCGCTCGGGCGCTTCCATTCGTCCTGGTTTCGAGGGTGGACAGATGCCGATCATGCGTCGTCTCCCGAAGAAGGGTTTCAGCAACGCTCAGTTCAAGACGAACTACGCGATTGTGAACCTTCGCGACCTCGAAGTGAAGTTTAACGACGGAGACACCGTGAACGAAGAATCTCTTCGGGCCTGTGGCCTCGTTAAAGGCGCTAACGATGGCGTCAAAATCCTCGGCGACGGCGAGCTCTCCAAGAAGCTCTCTGTCGACGTAGCGAAAGTCTCTGGCTCTGCTAAAGAAAAGATCGAAGCCGCTGGCGGATCGATCGCTTAAGTCGGAGTTGCGCGAACCGCACCTTTGCGATAACAGGGAAAGCCTCGGCATCCGCGCGATACTGAGCTTTCCCTGTTTTTCTGTATTTTCTGAACCCTCTCTTTTCCCATCATGATTAAGGCTTTCGTAGATGCCTTTCGCGTGCCCAATCTCAAGGCGCGCATCCTTTTCACTCTCCTGGTTATCGTCATCGTCCGTCTCGGCGCTGTTGTGACACTTCCCGGTGTTGATACAAATGTGCTCGATTCCTGGGTGTCTGCTATGCAGGAGAAGTCTCAGGACAGCAACGGTGTGACCGCTGTGCTGGCACTGATGAACGTCTTCAGTGGAGGTGGCTTGCAGAACGCAGCCCTCTTCGCCCTCGGTATCATGCCCTACATCAGTGCATCGATCATGATGCAGCTGCTGACGGCGGCGGTGCCTGCGCTGAGCAAGCTCTCACGTGAAGATGGCGGACGTCAGAAAATCAACCTCTACACCCGCTACGCCACCATTGTTCTCTGTCTTTTTCAGGGGTATATGCTGGCGCAGTCACTCATCAACCCAGAGGCCAACCCCTTCCTGAGGGATATGGCACAAGGGTCGACACAGGAGCTTGTCCCGAATAGCGGGTTTGGCTTTGTCATCACGAGTGTTCTCATCCTGACGGGCGGCACGATGTTCCTCCTCTGGCTCGGAGACCAGCTTACCGAGCGAGGACTGGGGAATGGAGTTTCCATCATCATCACGGTGAACATCATCTTCGCGCTCCCAGCAGCGCTTTATCAGGTCTACCAGACCTACGTGGCAGGAGCTACATCACCGACTGAGCCGATCCTCCTTCTCGTCATTCTCGTTTTCCTCCTTGTTGTCATTGCTGCAGTGATCGCTATCACGCAGGGACAGCGCCGTATTGCGATCAGTTATGCTAAGCAGATGCGCGGTGGGAAGATGTATCAGGGGCAGCAGAGTTTTCTTCCCCTCAAGGTCAACTACGCCGGTGTTATGCCAATCATTTTCGCTCAGGCGATCCTTATGTTCCCTTCCCAGATCATTGGTTTCCTCTTTCCGAATAATGAGACAGCTCAGTCGATTGCTCTCGCGCTTGGTGGAGCAAGCGTTTGGTTCTACATCCTGACTGGTTTGATGATCTTCTTTTTCAGCTACTTCTGGGTGGCCATGATGTTTCAGCCAGCGCAGATCGCTGATGATCTCAAAAAGAATGGCGGATACATCCCCGGCGTTCGTCCCGGTAAGCCGACTGCAGAATTTCTCGATCGGACCATGAGTCGTCTCACCATGGCGGGCGCGATCTTCCTGACCGTTGTCGCGGTCATTCCTCCACTGCTCAGTCGCTGGCTCGGAGTCCCACCGCTCGCTGCCCAATTCTTCGGCGGCACAGGTCTTCTCATCATGGTTGGCGTTATCCTCGACACCCTGCGCCAGATGGAGACACACCTCCTCGAGCGCAACTACGGCGGCTTCCTTAAGAAAGGTCGCATCCGCGGACGCTCCGGCGCTGTTGGTCCTGGTGGAGAAGCAGCCAGCTCTCGTCAGATCGCTATTCTGCTCGTTGTGGCCGCGATCCTCGTCATTGGTGGTATCGTTGCCTACATCACCAAGAACGGCCTGTAAGAGACGATCTTACCAATCCGACTTTCAGGGATACGCGGGGCGACCGGCGTGTCCCTTTCTTTTTTCAATCTCCCAACCCGACCTTCAAAATCATGGCTAAGCGCAAACGTCGCCCTCATCTACGATCCGGAGCTGAAGTGGATGGCCTCCGCGAGGCAGGACATCTCGCTGCTGAAGTCCTCCGACTGGCCAGCGACTTTATCGCGCCGGGGAAGACGACGAAGGAGGTGGACGAATACGCCGGGCAGCTCATCGCTGAGCGCGGCTGCACCAGCGCCTTTCTGGGATATCGCGGCTTTCCCGGCATCACCTGCATCTCCATGAACGAGGAAATCGTTCACGGCATCGGCAGCGATCGGGTCATCGAAGAGGGAGAGGTCGTGAAGCTGGACGTCGGGCTCCTCACCCCCGATCGCTGGATCGGTGATAACGCGAAAAGCATCCCCGTTGGGGATATCTCCAGCGATGATCAGGAACTCCTGCGTCGCACGGAGGAGTCGCTTTACGCAGCGATTGAAAACGCCCGCGCCGGCAATCCTCTATCAGCTATCTGTAGATCGGTCGAGGCCTACGTTGTTCCTTATGGTTATACCGTGGTAAAGGAGTTTGTTGGCCACGGTGTGGGACGCGATCTCCACGAGGAACCGCAGATCCCCAACTACTGGGACAAAGCGGAAATGCGATACCGTCGTTTCCCCGACGTCGAGCTGAAGCCCGGGATGGTTCTCGCCATCGAGCCGATGGTCAATGCCGGCACCGAGGAGATCGAAGTCCTCAGTGACAACTGGACCGTCATCACCCGTGACAAAGCTCTCTCGTCCCACTACGAGCACACCGTCCTCGTCACCGAAGGGGACCCCGAGATCCTCACGCCACGGGAGCGCATGTGGGTATAATATCGACAGTTAGAGGATCACGGTTTCCTGCAGGAGAATAGGCCAACGCATCCCTCGAGTTCGATCTTCACATCTGTAAAGCGCTTTTCGAGCTCGCTGCGAAGATCAGTTTCGCAATCATCGGCATTGCCGAACACGCCGCGCCATGAGAAGAGTTTCATGGCCCTCCTGGCCAATGGGGGCATGGATTCACACTTTCCAAATACGGTGGCTCCGAAGAGTATTCCCCTAGGTTCTAAACGGTCACTCACATGATAGAAAATAACGCCTTTTTCGCGGAGGCTTCCTGAAATGCAGTGAAGCAGATAGTTCATTCCGATCGACTGAAGGTGCCGAGATCAGTTGGAAGGGGGGCTAAAAGATTATGCTGGCAGACAACGGGGTCGAAGGCGGCAAGGCGGCGTGCGGCTTCATCTAAACTGTTGCGGTTGAGGTCTAAAAGACAGAGTGTTTCGAGACCAGCGGCATCAGCTGTCTGCTCAATGAAGAACCCTGTGCCAACTCCGCAGTCTAGATGGCGCTTTTGTATGTTTTCGCGATAGTGCCGGATTAAACGCCGCCGGCTACAGCGAAAGATGCCACCTGCGACCAGCTGAAGGATGAGAACATCATACACTCGCAAAAGTCTTGGAGTATAAATAGGCTGCTCCATACCCATTTTATCGCCGACAAGGACTGAAGGCGATTTAGATTCGATTCGCACTTTCGTTGCGTTGGAGGAAAGGGACATGGGGAGAGCGGGCCTGGGGAAGGCCGATGCAGCAAATAATCGAGAATCGCCAAAGAAGCAAGTGACTAGCGCATGCTAGACGCGCTTAGACAGGAAAACGCTTGAGATCGAGGAGTTTGCGGAACAGTTTCACGGCCCTGGAGGATGTGTGCTCTCCTCCTGTAAGAAAGCTGAAATATGGATGAAGAGTTGATACGCAAAGTCCGGGATATCGTCCACGAGTCGGTGCTCCCTCTTCCAGACTCATTTCATTCCGACGATGATTTGTTCCATGAAGGGCTGGAATCGATGGCCCTTATGCAGCTGATACTAGCCCTGGAGCGCGAGTTGCATGTAACCATTAGCCCTGAGGATCTTGGCAGAGAAAATTTCAGCACCTTGAGCGGAATTGCCCGATTGGTTTCTCGGAAATCTCCTTAGTATGAGCCGCACGCTGGATGTTGCGGTGATAGGTGGAGGTGTCTCAGGAGTGGCAGCCGCTCTGGCAGCATCCGGCAGCTCCGAAGCCCGGGGGGTGGGGCTTTTCGAGGCTTCCTCTTCCCTCGGCGGGATGGGCGTCCGAGCCCAGGTAAACACGATTTGCGGTTTATACCTAGGTGATGAGCAGCCCCGGTTAGCGAATGGGGGACTGTGCATTTCGTTTGAAAAAGCGCTGAGAGCTGGACAGAAATCGGACGGTTTGGCAAAAATGGGTAGGGTGTGGGTGCTCAAGCATGAACCCGCTGCTCTGGGTGCCCTTCTCAGAAGCGGTCTCGCAAGACGCAGTAGAGAAATTGACCTTTACCTGAATCACCAGGTAAAGGCGGTCGAGAGATGTGCTGATGGCTTTCGCATTCAATACTCAAACGATGCAGGGCAGCTTCACACGCTCGATGCTCGTGCATTAGTGGACTGCACCGCAGATGCTCACCTCGCACCTTTTCTGGGTGTTGGCAGGGAACGTCATCAAGCAGACAGGCTGCAACGGCCAGCTATCATATGCGGTATCCGAGGAATGAAGAGCGGCGCTTTGACGGATCGCTTTCTCCTGACTCTCGCGGTGGACATAGCTAAATCTGTCCGTGCCGGTCTGCTTTCGCCGGGTTTACTGGGTGCTACCTTCCGCCAATCACCCCAACCGGGCCTCGCCTTCGTTAGCTTGGATCTCGATCCTCTGGAGTCCTGGGAGCCATCCGACCCGGTCTCGGTGCACAAAACACTCAAGGAGGGTGAATCTCTGATCAAAGAGCTCTTCGGATTTCTTCGAGACCGCTATGACGCGTTTGCTTATTTAGAGGAGCCTTTGCTGCCTGAGGTTCTCGGGGTGAGGGAGAGTTTCCAATGGCGTGGACAGTATCGTTTGTCAGGAGGTGATCTGATGAGTAACACCAGCTTTTCTGATGAGATAGCAAAAGCTAGCTGGCCGATCGAGCTGAGGGAGAAGGCTACGGGGCCTTCGTTTGAGTATTTTCAAGATCCCTGTAGCGGCGCCTCCATTCCTGTCCGAAGCCTGAGGTCTGCCTATTTTCCGTCCGTTTTCATGGCGGGGCGCTGCCTGTCGGCGACCCACAGAGCGCTTGGGTCGGTTAGAGTCATGGGGACGGGGCTGGCGACAGGCCAGGCAGCAGGAGCCGCTGCCGCACTTGTCGCGAGAGATGGACCTACTGCTTGGGAGAGCGCGGATGGTTTGGCTGAGCAGGTTCGCTATGACCTGAAGTCGCTTGAGAGTATGCCCCCTTTTCCGAGTTCGTGAATAGCAGCCATACACATCCGGTCAAACCCCATACCGCGTTTAAAAGAAAGCCTAGTAGCGAGGCTGAAACGGCAGTCGCCGATGGAATACCGGTCAAGTCGCCCAGAAGGAATTCGAAGGTCTTCTCGCGAACACCGAGACCAGAGATACTGATGGGAAGGCTGCTGATGACATCTACCACGGGCATGACAGATAGATGAAAGCCCATTGATATGTCGGCACCGAGGTTTCGCAAAGCTGCGTAAAAGATGAGAAAATACGACAGAGAGACAACGAACGAAATGAGCAGAGATCCTGCGAGGTAAGGCCAGCGCACATAGAAGAGGTTGAGGGCCGTCGATATCTTCTCGACATGCCGATTGCCCATAAATCGTGGCAGCTTGCGGCGAGCCCAGTGCAGACAGCGGGTTTCGCTTATGACCGCTAATGAGAGAACTCCGAATAATCCGATTGCCTGAGCCCAGCAGGCTATGAACAGGGTTTTTGACACAGTTGGATTCTCAGCTGCGAGCATGGCATTCGAGCTGACCGCACTAAACAGAAAAATGCAGCCAGCGGAGATGAAGCCCACAAGGTGATCAACTGCGACCGTCATGGTTATCGCAAGCTTCCGATCAGGGAATGCTCTCATAATCACGATCATCTTGTAGGCGTCTCCAGCTGCCTGACCAATGGAAGAGAGAGAAACGAAGACGCTGATGAGGGTCATCCGCAACGCTTTCATAAACGGCAGCTCGATCGCCTGCGCTCGCAGCAGGAGCCAAAGGCGTGCCGTGCTGGCAAGCATGCAGGCGCCCCCCAAAAGGATTCCATTGATCAACCAGGCAGGTTTCTCCGCCACACGGGAAAGCACCGTCAGGATGTCTCTCGGCGAGTCGAGCTGAGAGATCGCCAAATAGAGAAAAAATGCCGTGCCAAAGATTTTTACAATCAGGATAAGGCCGGCCTTCAGCGTTCGCGGCATGTAACGCTGATGTTAGCTGCCTACTGAGCCAGCCTGGTGAGCTTCCACAGCAGTGGCTATCGCTGAGACAGATGCTAATACTGTTCGAGCAGCTTCTTCATCAGCTACTTTCAGGCCGAAATGCTTCTCGAGTGCGACGACTAGCTGCAGAGCATCCACAGAGTCGAGGCCTAAGCTGTCAGGTCCGATAAGGCCAGCTTCGGAGTCGATCTCTTCAGGTGTCTCGTCGAGCATCAGCTCATCAATCATGACATCTTTTACCTTTAGGCAGATGGCTTCGTGGTCAGTCATGATGAGCGCTAGTAGATTCCTCCGTCGATCTTTAAATTCGAGCCTGTAATATAGCCTGAGCCTTCATTTGCAAGGAAAATTGCGGCTCTCGCTACCTCATCAGGTTGGCCAAATCGGCGGGCGGGAATCGTCTTTTTAAGAGCCTTAGCCTCTTCGCGGCTGATGTTCGCCAGACTGTCTGTCTCTATGTAGCCCGGGCTGATGCAGTTCACCGTTATCCCGGAGCGGGCGACTTCTTTCGCCAGGCAGCGTGAAAAGTTCAGAAGGCCGGCTTTCGCTGCTGCATAGTTTGTCTGGCCTACAGGTGGGAGCATAGCGCTTAATGACGAGATATTGATAATCCTGCCAAATCGCTGCCTCATCATGACGGGGACGGCTAAACGGCAGCCGTAGAAGCAGCCAGTCAAATGTGAGTCCAGGATACTGTGCCACGACTCATTCGACATGTTGGCCAGAAGATGGTCGTCATGGTGGCCTGCATTATTTACGAGGTATGCTGGTGTGTGACGAGCGTCTTTCATCTCATCAAAAGCGGTTGACCAATCAGATTCCTTTGAGACGTCAAGAGTCAGCAGATGGCACCTGTGGGTATAAGAGCTTCGTAATTGTTCGGCCCTCTCTCTGTTTTGTCTCACACCGAGATAGACGTGAAGGTCTGGATCGCTTTCTAGAAATTCCTTAGCGATGGCGATGCCTAGGCCACCATTGGCGCCGGTGACTAAAGCTGCTTTTGATTCTGCGGGGTCTTGACTCATAGTCTTTCTATTATCACGGAAGCAGCCTGCTGGTTGTTTCCGACATTGTATACGCCGCATCTCTGCCCGGTAGTCTGCAGACTTTCTAGTGCGACCGCCGTCTGAAGTCCACCGCGCGCTCCTAATGTCAGGCCCAGCGTGATGTCGGGATGAATCTGGTCGATTCCCCGGAATTCAGCGAGCAGCTTACTTTCAACCCTATCATAGCGTTCAATCCCTGTCATCGATCCTACGATAAGATCCAGGCTTTGATCTTTTAATGCGGAGGCTGCCTCAGCCGCCGCGCGATCCCTCGGACTCCGGACCGTGTATGAAATTGGCGAGGTCGGCGAGACCAGCTCATACGGCCCCCGCTCTGGAGACAGATAAATCGCCGCAGCGCCTTCACTGGTTATTGAAGAACCCTCGTGCAGGCAGGCCCCTTCAGCTGTTAACCAATCATGCTCTTCAGCGCAGATGATCAGACATCCATCGAGACCGTAGTCCTGAATCCAGTTCTGGCCGACTGCCAGGGCGCTGAACCAGCCGCAGCTGTCTCCGATCAGGGAGTAGGTGGGGCCAGTGATACCCAACACCGCAGCGACATGGCTAGCGGGTGCATTAAAAACCGTTTCTGGAAAGATGAGAGGACTTGCGTATTCCGGGTCGTCCAACACCTCCTGATAAAAGCGCTTCGAGTAGTTCACACACCCATTAAAGAGGGAAAACACTAGGCCTATGTTCAGATCACCATTCGCGATGCTGCGCATTCGTTCTGCCCCCAGTGCCTGAGTGACCGCGTGCATGGCATACCAAGTGATGGGGCTGGCGCGTCTAAGCCGGGGGTGTTTGGGCAGCTCCTTCTTGAGTGTTTTCGCTTCAATGACCCTGGCTCTGCGCGTGTGCATAGGAGATCCAGGACGAAAGGCGATTTCGCGATCGGGGATACATGCATTTTCGCGGCACGCGCGCAGGAGAGGTTCAGTGCCGAAACCTGCCGGCGAAACAGAGCCGTATCCGTGGATGAAATTCATATAGGGCAGAGCGTCTTACGACGAGGTTTGATCAAGGGTAGCCTGAATAGTTTTCTCTATATTAAGGAGCCGACAACACTAGGGAAGCGTTGCACCCCCCGAACCCGAATGAATTCGTCAGGACTTTCGAGAGCGATTTCTCTCTTGGAGTGCGAACCAGGTCAAAATCGCAAACAGGATCAACCGTATCGATGTTTAAACTGGCTGGAACGATTCCTTGGGTAAGAGCGATGACGCAGATAGCGGATTCTACGGCGCCAGCTCCTCCCAGTAAGTGTCCCATTGCCGATTTTGTCGAACTGACACATAAGGAGTTCCTTGAATGCTTGTCAGGTAGCCACCGTTTGATGGCGTTCGCCTCCGCTACATCATTCAGAGGAGTCCCTGTTCCATGAGAGTTGATGTATTGAATGTCACGGGGCTCAATCTCTGCCTGCCTGCAGGCGAGGGTCATAGACGCAAGAGCTGCGCCACCCTCTGGATCTGGTTGTGTCAGGTGGTGCAAGTCCGTTGCTATTCCATAACCGCACACCTCAACTAGCGGTTTTGCGCCTCGTGCCAGCATACTGGACTCGCTTTCAACAACGAAACATGCGGCCCCTTCACCGATAGCAAGTCCGTCTCGGTTCTCATCGAAAGGCCTGGGTATGCCTGATTCACAAAGAGCTTTCAGTGAGTTGAATCCTCCAAAAACGAGTTCGGAAAGGCCATCATACCCTGCAGCGAGGCATCGATGTTCTCGTCCAGATCGGATCTCCTGAAAGGCGTGACCGAGGGCGTTTGCACCGGAGGTACAGGCATTGGTAATGAGCAGCGATGATAAAGATAAATCCAAAGCTCTCTGGACGGTTCGTAGCGAGCGTTGAGCCTGATAGCGCTCGCTACGTTGGAATTGAAGGAAGTTTCGATTCGATCCGGTCTCAACATTTTTGAAAAATGCCTCGCCGACAGGCATGGCCCCTGCCGAAGTTCCTACCGAGAAGAGACAATTGTCAGAGAACGACACCTCGCCTGCCGATTTGATCGCATCGCGTGTGGCCTGGTAGAGAAGCTTTGCGCCCCGATCCATTCGATTCCACTCTGCAGCTGACAGCTTGCCATCATGAGACTCATCGACATTCGCAACGCCTGCAGTTTGTGTTCTCATGCGTGACGTATCGAAACATGGAACCTCTCGGAAATGATTTTTTCCTTCGCGCAAGGATTCGACGTGGTCGTGAAGTGTCCCACCCATAGGCGATGCCACTCCCATTCCAGTGATATACACGCGCGGACGAGGAGGTGCTTCTGATAGGGGCGGGTCTGTCATCTGGGGGACACTCGGACAGGTTTGTTAATGATAAATTCGACAAGTCTAATTTACTTGGGCAAGTTTGGGCAATCTCTCAGCACCGCGAGCGACGACTGAAGTGAGCGCACGCCAATCTCAGTTTCCCTGGAATATAGGACTTGGCAACTCGAAATCATAGAGTAGCCATAGCACCGATGCGGCTTCTTCATCTATGGCAGAAAACTCTCTCCCGGAGGGGAGATGACGTCGCTTTAGTCGACTCCATTTCCGGACATTTAATCCGATTTGCCGAGATTGAAAAAAGGGCTTGTGAGCTATCTGACTCGATTGATACGGATATTGTCATCACACAGTGTGAGGATGCGGATTTTTTTGCCCAACTGATCGCTGCCTGGAAAACGGGGCGTCCGGCGTTGATCGGTGAGTTTACGGAGAAAACCCCCGCATACATCCCCGCTAGTGCACCATTGGAGACCGTTCTGATTAAGCAGGGGTGTGGGGCCGCTGGGATTCATCGCAGTGCTTTTTTTTCCGAATCGGCAGTCCTAGCTGAGGCCTACGCGAACTCGTCGGTGGTGGGGTCAGGGCAGGAGTTGCCATCTCTTGCTGTCATTTCGATGGGCCACTCCTACGGTTTTGGTTGTCTTGCCTTGCCCTTGATCTGTTTTGGTCAATCTGTGGAGGTTCTGAGATCGCCCCTGCCAGCGCTGGTAGCGGCAGCATTGGCTGAGTCGGGAAATCGGTTCGTCCCGGCTGTTCCGGCTATCTGGAGGTATTGGGTCGATGCGGGATTACTGGACTCCTCGCCCCGCATACGCTGTGTGACTGCAGGTGCCAGGCTTCCCTCTTCTCTCGAGCGTGACATGTTGGAGAGAACGGGCGTCCCGTTGCATAGCCTCTATGGATCGACTGAGACGGGTGCGGTTTCATTTCATGGTGATGGCCGCCTACGGAGCGATGAAAGGAGTGTCGGCGCCCCGCTCCCCGGAGTCGAAGTCAGGATTGATGCGGACGGACGCGTCCTTGTTTCTTCTCCATCTGTATGCCTGGGTGTCGATTACAAGGTGGAGGGAGAGACTCAGTCGGGGAGCACCCGGACGACATTTGATCTCGGGCACCATTCGAATGGGGAGCTGCTCCTGCATGGAACTTGCGGGGAAGCCGCCAATGTGGCCGGGCGGAAGGTGAGTCTCAAGCATGTTGAGAACAGGCTGCGCAGCTTGCCGGCGATCGACTCGATCAAGCTGCACAGAGAATCGTCCATCTCCCCGGAAAGAGGGGATGAGATACGGGCCGTAGTGAGGGCAGCCCAGAAAAGCACCCCGCGCTCCCTTCGCGCTGCAGCCTACGACGTTCTAGATACTTGGGAGGTTCCCCGCCACTGGGACATCATCAGCTAGTCCCAGCTATCTAAGCGACGAGGAACGCATTCCTATGGGATCAGATGGTGAATGTGATAGGTGGGAGCAGCTCATGCTTCTTGTCCTCTGGTCAGATCATCATTGAGGTCTTGTTTCATCACTGCTCAACTGATTCGAAAACCGCCTCTCAGGAGGCGCCACTTAGCGTGATCTTCCCCTTTGCGAGGGTCGCATCGCCCAATGAAACGGATCCTCTTACTTGAATCAGAGGCCCCATACGCGCGTCAATGCGTGCTGAGATCGTCAGCTGTGCAGGAGGGGCTGCTGTGCCAAGGATTTTGAATTGTTGCACAGCGGTCAGCAGAAGCCCGTCGGGGGTCTCAGTGCTTTCGTCAGAATGGGCAACGATTCCGCCAAGCTGAGCAATTGCCTCAGCCATGATGACCCCGGGCCAGATCGGATTGCCGGGGAAGTGCCCGGGCAGAAAGCTTTCCGAGCCAGAGATCGAGTAAGTGGCCGTGGCGGATACACCAGGCTCAAGTTCGGTAATCGAGTCAATAAAGCGAAACTCGGGCCCATGCGGAAGGGCTTTGATCAGGTCGTTGGTTTGTTCGTGATCCATTGGGAGGGGGACGGTGCGGCAAGTGTGCACAAAAAAAGCTTATAGGCAATTGTGATTGCGCTTTCTCGTTCCTTGGGAAATAAGGCCCTCTGGATAGTGGAGGTTTTTATTCGAATCATCTCCAGATGGAGCGAGAAAAGCAAAATCCATTTCGCGAGGAAGTCTCCTGGGTAAGGCCAGAGATTTGGCTGACCAGCTCTACCCAAAAAATATCAGCTTGCTTACCTGCTGCTCTATTCTTATAACGACGGATGCCCCGCCTAGTCTGTCTATTCTCTTTTATCCTGGGAAGCCTGCTCACCCTTCCTGGTTGCGAAACGACGAGTGATGCGCCGAAAGCCCAGCTGAAGGTAGCGCAGCCTGGTGGAGATGAGCGTGAGGTCTGGATTGCCCGCATCGATGTGCGAAATTTTACGAAGAACCAGGGGATGAAGGCTGTCCAATTTCCGCCAGGTGCTACGCGGGTTGAGTTTCAAACCATGTGGGCGGTCAAGAAGGTCGAGATTGCCGTGAACTTTGTCGCCGAAGCAGGGGCGAGCTACGATGCAACGATAGAGCGGAGTGGTGTCATCTACACGGTGACCGTTCGCCATAGCCAAACTGGCAACATTGTTGGACAAGGTGTCATGCGTGGTATCGGACGTCCGAGCGGATTCTGAAGGCGCGCATCGAGTCTCGAGTAGAAACGGTTCTCTGACGTGATCATATCTCTGTCTATTCGACTATGCCTGTCTGTGTGCTGATTCCGACTTACAATACTGGCTCGCTTCTGCGTAGCACTGTCCTCGATGTATTGAGCGTGCATGCTGATGTTATTGTGATTGTCGACGGTAGCGATGATGGCAGTGATCATGTGCTCCGGGAGCTCGAGGAGGCAGATATCTACCCGAAACTGCGCGTCCTCAGGAGACCGGTTAATGGAGGAAAGGGAAGAGCGATCTACGATGGTGCGCAGTTGGCGCTTCAGGAAGGCTACACCCACGCGCTGGCATTCGACTCAGATGGGCAACACCCCGCTGAGGATATCAGGGGCTATGTCGCTGAGTCGTCGAGCTCGCCGCAGGCCATGATCCTCGGCGATCCTGTATATGACGAGTCTGTGCCTCGTGTTCGCTACAATGGCCATAAGATTGCCAATTTTTGGACCGATGTGGTGACACTCTGGGCGGGGGTGGGCGACTGCCTGTTTGGGATGCGGCTCTATCCCCTAAAAGATTTAGTCGCGGTCATGGATGGAACCCTGTGGGCTAAGGGGTATGATTTCGATCCTGAAGTGGTGATCCGCCTCGCCTGGCGTGGTGTTCCCATTGTCAATCTGCCCACGCCCGTTCGGTATTTAGATTCGGATGAGGGCGGGGTGTCTCATTTCCATTACTGGCGCGACAATGTCATTCTGACCTGGATGTATTTCCGATTGTTGATTGGTGGGATTCTGAGGTCTCCGATGCTTATCTGGCAGAAGTTCGGTGGAGCTGCGACGAGAGTCGTTACTGAAACGTAAATGAAAAACGAGAAGCAGATTTCCGGCCGTCTTTCTAAGCTGTATGACGGTTATTTTAATCAGCAATACACGAAGTGGAAAATTCTGACGGACCCTCTCTACGGTGGGGTTCTGCGCGAGCTGAAGGGGGCAGAAGGGCCACTGCTGGACATCGGATGCGGCATGGGGCTGTCTGCGTTCTATTTGCGGGAATCGGGTGTAAAGCGGTCACTCCTGGGCTTTGATTTCGATGAGCGAAAGATTCAGCAGGCAAGAGATGTTGCCTGCAGAGGGGGGTATGAAGGTGTTAGCTTTTTTTCAGGGGATGCTCGCGACGGATTACCTGAGCACGAGGGGAGTGTTCTGATCCTGGATATTCTTCAGTATTTTAACCGGGATGACCGGGAAAAACTGTTGTTGGCTGCCATGAAGCGCCTCGGTCCCGGGGGCAAGTTGATCATCCGGTCTGGACTGGAAAGTCCATCCCTGCGCTACCGTGTGACGCGTTTGGCGGACCACTTTGCGCGAGCCTGCACCTGGATGAAGGCTCCTCCTGTCCGCTACCCTACTGTTTCGGAGCTTCAGGTCCTGGCTGAAGACAGCGGGCTGGTCCTGAAGGTGGAACCATTCTGGGGGAGAACGCCTTTCAACAACTTTCTGATAGTTGCGAGTCATCCGGAGAAGCCCACTCCCATCCCATCTCGCGAGAGTGCTCAAGGAGCGATCGCGTAAGGGACAGGGCATACGGAGCTGTGTCGTGGATGAGCACGATTTTGCCTGGGCCCATGGATCTGATTAAGCGGCGAAGGGCAGATCGTTCAGAATTTCCTACTCCATCGAACCCCCGGGCTGACCACCCGATCAGCCGGAGTCTCTCGCTTCTGAGAGCTGGGTGGACGAAGAGGTTGGAATGCCCGACAGGAGCTCGAAAAAAGCGCGGCCTCTGTCCCGTAATGCTTGCGAGAGCGGTCTGGCATTCGGCAATCTCCCGTTCGGTAGCTGAGGGTAGGAGGGACCAGAAGCGTTTCTCAGGGTGCGTCATCGAGTGGTTCCCGATTTCGTGGCCTCGTCGGCAGATTTCTTTTACAATTTCGGGATGAGCCTGAGCCTGTTCGCCAATCAGGAAGAAAGTCGCGCTGACCTGGAATTGATCCAGCAAGTCAAGTAAGCCGGGTGTGTTCTCCGGGTGAGGGCCATCGTCGATGGTCAGCCACATTTTCCCCGTTTGAGGGGAAAGGCGACTTGTGATTGCCCCGAAGAACTGGGCATTGGGCAATAAAGTGCCAGCGATTAGCCAGCTGATGATCAGTGCTGAGACAAGAAGCGATAGTGGCCAGTAATGGGGAAGAAACAACGCGATCGACCATGTCGCGCCAAGGCTGAGGATCAGCGAAATTAATCGTGCTCTATTCCCGTTGATCATATCTGCTCTGCCCGACAGGGCTCGAAAACCATCCAGCTGGTTGAGTGTTCACGCAGAAATGGCCAAAGCGTATCTGCCCAGACTTGAGCGTAATCGAGCTCTTTCAGGCGCCGCCCTTCCTGTTGCAGCTGCAAAGGCGGAAGAAAGTGGATGGTATAGTGGCGGTAGCCGCTCCGAATGACGAAAAGAGGGTAGCAGTCTGCTTTCGTCACTGCTGCCAGGGTAAGCGGACCCTTTGGCAGACGGATGGGGGCTTCACAGTCGGGCGGAGTGATCGAGATCGGGCTGACCGATTCGATCACTCGGTCAGCCTGCAGGGCGACGATCTCACCGGCTTGCAGCAGCTTTACCAATTCAACGCCGAGCAGGCTCTCGTTGCTGTTGTATAGGACGTTCAAAAATTCCGACTGGCGGCAGTCTCCTTTCAGGTCTTTCTCACGCACGCTTTTCAGCGATTCAGAACGCTCCTCGAGTCGAACTGTGTTCAGCCTTCGACCGAACTTTGAGGCGAACGAGTAAGCGGCGAGGTCGTAGCTGCCGGTATGAGTCGTTAAGAGAATTGTCGGAGATCGGGACTCTTGTATCGCCTCAAAGTGTGCTCTACCCTCGATTTCCCAGGATACAGCCTCATTATCGGATCGTGCGCGGTAGCCGTCTACCATAGACCAGCCGAACTCGCAGAAGACGCGGTATGTCATGTGCTTGATCCGGCGCCTAGGTAGGTCTGGGTGCAGCAAACGCATATTGCTCTCGATGGCTTCCCTTTGCGCTCTAGCTGATCGATAGACCAGCCAGCTTATGGCTTCGAGGATGCAGGTTTCCACGGTTTCGGGAATCCGAGAGGTTCGGTTTACAGCCCATTGGAGGGCCCGCAGTGGTATGTCCCCGAACAGGCCCAAACGGGAGTATCTTTTGTGGGTTTCGGACGACATTTTCGAGATTTCGTGACGGGACTATGTTCAATAACGAAATCTGACTTTTCGCAAGCAAACAATATGGCCGCCCTAGCTGACCTGCTGTCTAAGCAAAGTTAGAAATCTGAAGCTATTTTCGACTGCGGATGCTTTTCGTGTTTTTTTCTTCCATAGATATGAGAACCTTAAGCAAGTCCGATCTTTTGTATTCTCCCCCTGATCCATGCGAGCTTCTTCACCAATGATGTGTCCCAACCGCCCATCAGATGTCTCTCCAAAGTTGGAGAGGAATTGTGATTATGACGTTGTGATCATAGGTGGTTCGTTTTCCGGAGCTTCGACAGGAATCCTCCTGAAACGTAAATTTCCAGATCTCAATGTCCTCATTATCGAGAGGTCGGAAGACTTCGATCGAAAGGTGGGAGAGAGCACCTCTGATGTCGCTGGATGTTTCTTGACGAAGGTTTTGAAGCAGAGCCGCCACCTGGCTCTCAACCATGTCACGAAGCATGGTCTGCGCATGTGGTTCTGCTCGTCGAAGAATGAAATGCCTGCAGACTCTACAGAAGTGGGTCCGGCACGTCAGGGGCCTTACCCTACATACCAGCTGAATCGTCGAGTTCTTGATCAACACTTACTCAACGAAGCGATTGAGCTGGGGTGTGACCTCGTCCGCCCAGCCGCCATTAAGAACCTCCAGCTGGAAGGAATCGATCAGAATACCATTTCATACCGCCAGAAAGGAGAATCTGATCTACGGACGATCACGGCATCCTGGGTTATCGATGCTTCGGGGAGAGCTGCTTTTCTCTCCAAAAAACTTGGCCTCTGGCGAAAGAATACTGATGAGCATCCGGTTTCGTCCATGTGGACGCGCTTCAGGAACATCAAAGATCTGGATTCTGCGGAGGCCGAGGCGCAGATGGATTCGATGAGCTCTAAGGTGATTAATGCTCGTGGCACATCGACGAATCATCTTGTGGGCTTTGGGTGGTGGAGCTGGATCATTCCGCTCCATAACGGAGAGGTCAGCGCCGGAGTTACCTGGGATGAACGTTTGTTTGAGCCACCTTCTGAGGGAACGATGTCCGAGCGTGTGAAAGAGCATCTGCTACAACATCCGGTGGGTAAGCTGATGTTCGAAAACGCTGAAGCAGT
The DNA here is from genome assembly GCA_020627905.1 of Verrucomicrobiota bacterium. Lineage (GTDB taxonomy): Bacteria > Verrucomicrobiota > Verrucomicrobiia > Verrucomicrobiales > DEV007 > Arctic95D-9. Next base: position 5,794 of record JAHDFZ010000028.1, on the reverse strand, counting down.
AGAGGACGATAACCGTTACTACCAGGGGCTCGGTTATTACAGCAAAGAAACCTCCGGCCCGGGGTGGGCTATCGTTGGTGATGCTGCAGGCTTCATGGATCCGCTCTATAGCCAGGGACTGGATTATTGCGGTCACACGGTCTATTCTACCTATGATCTACTCCGCACTTATTTTTCAGGTGAGTGTGTAGACTCTGCGCTGAAGTTGCGAGAGGGAGCTTTTGAGAGAAGCTACAAGTTCTGGTTCCAGTCTCTTTATAAAGACAAATATTACTACATTGGAGATGCAGAGTTAATGTATGCTGCCTTCCTCCTGGATCAAAGCAGCTACTTCCTCGGGCCTGTCCGCCTGGTCTATGAGCATACCGATACGGAATTCGCAAGACTACCGTTTCACGGTAGGATCGGTGCAAAGGTGGCTGCTTTTATGTCCTTCTACAACCGGCGCCTGGCCTTGCTCGCCCGCAAGAAAATTGCTAAAGGCGACTACGGGAATAAGAATTCGAAGCGAAGCTTTATCGCGCCCAAAACCTTCTCTATCGGTAAGGAGAGTATGTATCTGGGATGGGTCGGCATAAGGGTCTGGCTTTTAGCTGAACTCAAATACGCATTCGTCAAGCCAGCCGCGGTGTCGAAGTCTTCGCCTGCTACTCCGATGCCTGATCATTCTGTCCTGAATGCTTCATCGCAGCATTCCAGAGGCGTGGCACAGCCAGTAGGCTGAACACCATTGTGATAATCACGCCTGTCGCACAGGCTGCTCCCATCGAGCGAAGAGATTCACTGCTTGTGAAAAGCAGTGAGCTGAACCCGACAGCTGTAGAAAGGCCGCAGAACGCAATCGCCTTTCCAACGCTGTCCCATACATACCTGATATCTCCATTGCTTCGGCGGAGGGCGAAAATCAGATGAATGGTATAATCCATTCCAACACCGACGGTCAGGGGAATCGCCATGGCGTTTAAGAAGTTCCAGGGGATTTGAAATTGGGAAAGCACGAAAACGAGCGTGACGAGAGAAGTCACCAGCAGAGCGGTAGCGAGCGCCCATTCCCGAAGCCGTCGGAACACAGCCCAGAGAGCGACTAGCAGCAAGAGAGTGGTCGGAAGGAAGCGATAGAGAAAGTCGTTTACAATGAGAGGCCGCATCTCGGTCTGAAGAATCTTCCAACCGGTAGCCGTGGCGCCAGAATACTGATAGAGAGAGGCCGCATCAAAGTCATCTGTCCACTCATATTGACCGCGAAGAAGAAAGCCTGTCTCGGTGCTTTGAAAAAACCTGCCGATGACAGGATCATCGGCGAAGCGATCAGAGATAGGCTTCTCCGAGTCGATGATTTTTTGGAGAGATTGAAAGACTCTGCGGTGCAGTGAGAAAGAATTATCGGTAAAACCGAGCGCTGTAGCCTGGCTTTCGAAGCGTGACAGTGTTTTGTCAGGAAACTGGGAGAAGCGCGCTGCGTTTTCCGATACGAGCTCTGGCGAAGGCACGAAGCCCGGATACCAGAGAGTCTGGACGCTTTGATCACGACTCAAGAACTCCTCAGTCCTGACAACTTGTTCAGTTAGCTTCTTGAGGGAGTCAGCTTGAGCTACAAGTGGGACTTGTTCCTGTGACCAGGCCGTGAAATGATCCTGAAGGACTCGGAATCCAGCGGCTGCCTCACTCTGAGAGGGATTCAGGCTTTCAATCGATAGCTGAACTTGAGGCCTCTTGAAGA
>JAHDFZ010000028.1:0-4064 GCA_020627905.1 Verrucomicrobiota bacterium | reverse complement strand
TCGAGCTCCGAGCCGAAAGTTGTGGGATCGGTTTGCTCACCGAAGGTGTGCCGAGTTCACTCGGCATCGCCCAAGAGCTGAGAGCTGGAACAATCAGTAAAGCCGATGCCGCCCCAATAATCAGGCCTAGGGCGACCAGAGTAGAAAGTTCCTGAACACCTGCAAATGTCGATTGCGACAGAACCGCGAAAACGCATGCAGTGCTGACAGCAGCGTAAAGGATGCTCGGCCTTACTTCGGCGAGTAGCTGATGGCTGGATAGCTTTCTGGCGCGCCCTTCACGAATAATGACGACAGCATAGTCAATGACGAGGCCTAGGAGGATGGCAGCAAATCCTACACTGACTGCATTCAGGGAGCCTAAAATCCAGCCTGCTGACCCCAAAGTGATAAGGAAAGTCACGGCAACAACGGCAATGATGACGAGAAATTCTCTCCAGGAGCGCTGAAAGAACCAGAATAGCAGCGCGATAAGTGCCGTCGAGGCACCAAGTGTTGCTGTCATATCACGTTCCATGTTGCTTCCGATTTCGGCATTGAATGCCGGTCCACCTGTGATGAGGAGTTTGCTATGGGGATTGTCTGCAGACCAGCTTTCGTAAATGTTGCGGACAGAAGCTACCCAAGCCGCATCTGATTCATATGAAACCGGTGCTGTATCCCTTTTGCTGACACGGAGGAGCAGGTGTCGTCCCGATACAGAGCCGTTGGCTAATTCTGATGCCCTGAGCGATTGCAGAGTAGGGTGATCGAGCAGGGCTACCAAATCGTATGACAACAAGGCTTGAGTGGGGTCTAGACCATATGTCAGTTCTTCCTTAATGAAGAGAAGCCTCTCAGCTGATCGCTCTTCCTCAGAGATAGTCTGAATCATCTCACCGAACTGCGATGGATCGGAGTTCAACCACAGGAGCGCTACGGTTTCTGCCCATGCCTTGGCATCAAATGAAGGGTCACCCTCGTTTTCAACGATCCAGCGCTCGTCAGTGCTTTCAAGCCGGCTGACGAGATCCTGTATGTTCAGCGGAGCCGATGATGATTCGGGAGCCTCAATAACCAGCAGGAGACTGCGATCATCGCCGAAGTGACTTTGAAAATCCCGCATTGCCTGGACGGAAGGCAATTTCTGGGGCAATACGCCGAGGATATCAGTTTCAAAAGAGACACGGGCCAGCCCTAAAGCGGTTAGGATCAGAGTGCTCAGGATGAGCAACCACTTGAGAAGGGGAGGCATGCTGCGAAACTAGCCACGAATTTCTTTTTGTCCTTAATTAATCCTCTTGCTGAGTGCGATAAGATCATATCACCTTATCGTGGATCGTCCTGCTCATCATGTTCTGTTCCCCTAAGATACGCTTTTTTGCCTTCATGCTTCAGATGCATGTGATAGCGAGTGCTTGCCTGGCGGAGTCGAATACAGAGGAGGCTGCTGAAACATTCCTTCTTCAAATGTTGGCGAAGCAGCAGGAGAACAAATCGGTGCAAGCACAGATCAAACAGATAAAGCGATTGCCTACCCTTTCACAGCCGCTGGAAGTCTCCGGCGCTATGTCTCTGATTCCTGGAAAAGCCTTGCGATGGGAAGTGGGAGCACCTCCCCGGCATATTCTGATCTACTACGGTGGCAACACGACGTTTCTTGACCAACGGGCGCGGACCGCAGAGCAACTGGTCCCTACTGACCGCCGAGCCAGAATGCTCCGGATGATATTGGGCGTAGGTCCAGATTCGGGCCTGAACTATCTCAAAGACAAGTTTCGAATCAAATCAATCGATCGACGGAAGGGCTATGCTACGGTCGTATTTGAGCCGGAGGCTCCGATGATGAAGGCGGTGCTCAGGAGGATCGTTGTGAACTTCGATCTGGAAACAGGGTGGATGGAGTCTGTCGAGTGGGAGCAAGTGGATGATTCGACCACGAGGTTAGAGTTCGAAACGCCGAGGTTGAACGAGCAGTTGTCACCTTCTCTCTTCACATTCGATCGGAGAGCCTACAAAAAAGAAGAGAAGCGGAACCACAAACGTTAGTTTGTTGATAGATTTGAGCGCCTCGAGATTTTGCCGTTTGCTGTGGTGGAGACCGATGTGACGCGTTGGAAGCGAAATGGGACTTTGTAGGCTGTAAGCTTTCCTGAACAGAATTTTTGGAGCTCTTTCTCTGAAACAGATGCGGCATCATTGAGCTCGTATTCAGCTTGCGGCAAAGTCCCGAATATGGGGTGATCAAAAGCGATTACTCGTGACCGACTAATCGCGGGGTGAGTGTTGAGAACGCTTTCGATCTCTTCAGGAAAGACCTTCATCCCCCCTGTATTGATCACGCTTTTTGTCCTGCCTGCAAGGCTAAGGGTTTCGCCGTCGCCAGCGAGTGTTACAACATCTCCAGTGGCAAACCACCCGTCTGAGTCGGTAATTGCGTCGCGCGTTTTCCACGGGGACAGATAGGCGTCAAACATGCCCGGGCCTCTAATAAGGAGCTCTCCATGGTTCGGATTCCCATTCAGTGGAGAGATGCGCCAGTCGTAAGCAGACTGGACCTGGCCGAGCGCGGTCGGGTTTTCTTTGAACGCCTTTAGATTGATAACGGGCAACCCTATCTCAATAATGCCCAGTGCCTGAACAAGAGAGCAATCGAATTTGGTGAGAAAGAGTTCTGCTGTCTCAGCGGACAGGGAGAACGCTGTCGCCACTGCCAACCGGAGATGAGGTAGGGGGCTAACATCAGTCGCATGGGCGAGTTGGTTGTAGTGAAAAGGGCTGCCGTAGAGGACCTCTGCTTTATACTTTCGAGCGGCTTCCATGACCTTGTCAGGATCACGGTTCACCTCGACAATGGTGGTCGCACCATAATACAGGTATAGGATGATGGAGACGGCGAAATGGTGCGCCATCGGTAGGGTCCAGAGCACTGAGGTCCCTGGCTTTATTTGTAGCCCCTCATTGGCAGCCTGAATCCTCTCTAGCAGGGAGTCGTGAGAGATAACTACCCCTTTGCATTCAGAAGTCGTTCCTGAAGAAAAGCGAATGAAAGCAGGGCCGGAAGCAGAGAATGCTGTTTCGCAAAAATCGGCAGCTTCGGGGTGAAGTTGCGAAATAAGAAGTTCTGTCGGAACGAGCGAGCTGGGCAATGCCACAGATGAGTCCGGTGGAACGAGGGCATCGCTGATCAGGTCTTGGGCAGAGATGATCGCGTGACAGGACGTGCGATCGAGGAGGTCTCGTCTTTCCGGCTCCGCCAGTTCGTCAGGCACCGGTATGAAACAGGCACCGGTTTTCAGAATGCTGAGGGCCACGAGGATGTAGTCCAGGCCGTTCGGAAGTAGGACCGCTATCCGCGGAGTGATTTCTTTCTGCTCAAGCTCGGAGAAGAAGTCAGATTCCAGGAGCCGTTTGCTTAACTGTTCTACCTCATCAAACAGATCACGGTAGGAGAGTGTCGCGTCATTGTGAACGACTGCCACTGACTGCGAAGTGCTCATCTTTGCCGCTATTTTATCGACAATCGTATGAGAGCGTTCGGTTGCGCATTTTGCGATTGCGGGCATACGGGGACTCGGAAGAAAGATTTTCGGGACTAGAGTTTGCCTGAAGAATCGATCCAAATCAAGTATGGCTGTGTCTAGCATGGCGCTCGGTGTCGAGTTGTTTCTAGACGCGGTCTCTGTTTCGCACGGGAACACTTTGACAATCAGAGCCATGTTTCTATGGTCAGCGTTCACCAGGTGTCCTAGCTAAACGTTGGATGGATGAACGAGCTCGTCTGGGGAAAAGAGTATGAATCCTGCACGTCTAGCCTTTGCGCTGGTGGCCGCCTGTCTATTGGTGGGCTGCGCGACCGTGCCTCCTTTTCAGGTCCAGGAAATCACGCAATCAGAGCACGAAACTTCTCAATTAGGTTTGCGCCAACTCCGCGACACCGACCTCGATTCACAAGGGGTGATTCCCGGGACGGAATTCAGCAAGCGCAGCGCTCGGCCGATCAGTCGGAACGCGCGGACAATGATCTTTTTGCAGATCGATGGTGGGGGGGCGATGGGACTCCCAGCTGCAGATCTTCTATTTCG
>JAHDFZ010000281.1 GCA_020627905.1 Verrucomicrobiota bacterium | reverse complement strand
CAGTTGGGACAAATGTTCGTCTTGCTGACGACAATCGAGTCGCAGCCCACGCAAACCTTGTATTTGCCGGGAGTTTCGGCGATCTGGCGCGCCTTTTCGGCACGGGAGGAAAGCGGTTGGGAAGGTTCGTTCATAGCTTCGGGCGGGGCGTTAATTTCGCTGCAAGTAACCGCTATTTCAACCTGCAATCCCCGACAGTGCCCTCCGATATTCTGTTGGAGTCTGCTGGTGAATACGCCGAAATAGCTGATTGAAATGCGACGCCGAGGTAAAGCCGACCTCAAGCGCGATATGGGAAACAGGCTCCCGCGTTTCGCGAAGCAGCTGACAGGCACGCGCGATACGCATGGATTGCACGTAATCCTGGAAATTCATCCCCAGATGCTGCTGGAAGAAGCGGCTGACCGATTGCGGATGGAGAGCGCCGATGCGGGCCACCTCAGCAAGGGCGATCTCTTCCTCAGCATCGAGCTGTCGCTGGAGATACTGGAGCATGCGGGACAGCCGATCGACCGCCTTCTGCGAGCGTGTGACCCGATAGCCAGGGGTCGCGCTTTCATGAGCCCCTCCGCCAGCAGCTGCAGGGTCTGTAGAAAGGCCAGGGCCCGGCTTCCCGGCGCTCGCTCCGTAAAAGTCCGCTGAAACTGATCTTCCACAGCTGTGCGAACGCCCTCAGGAAAGGCCAGCCCTCGATCGGCCCGCTCAAACAAGTCAGAGATGGGAGAAAACTCCGGCGAAAGAAAGAAATCAGCGCCGTAAAGCGTGGGCAGAAACTGGACCACAAGCGCGCGCGCCCGCTCCGTCCCATGTCGTTCACTCTGAGACTGGTGCGGCAAGTCAGCCCCAATGAGGACAAGATCCCCCGCCGCAAATGGCTCGAGACTGTCCCCCACCAGACGGGTCCCGCGGCTCTTCGTGATGAGGGTCAACTCCAGCGCCGGGTGACGATGGTAGTCATCATGAAATGCCTCGAGATCATGATCGAGACAGCGAAAGGAGAGGTCCTGATGGGGCGAAACAGCTTCGACAATCGGCTTCATTTGAGGCCAATTTCTCATAAAACCAGTCGCAAATCACGAATTTTGTGAAGATCCCGTTAGTTCTGGTTTGCGGCGACCTTGTCCATCTGCATCGAATCCGCTTAGGATAAAGGCGTCATTTTAATCAAAACCCCTTCTTACTACTATGGCTAAGGTTACATTTATCACTGAAGACGGCGACCACGTGATCGCTGAAGATGCCGATGGATCTCTCATGCAGGTCGCTCGCGATCATGACATCGAGGGCATCGATGGAGCTTGCGGCGGCGTCTGTTCCTGCGCCACCTGCCACGTGAAAGTGAAAGCAGAATGGCTGGCGAAAGTGGGTAAGGCCACCGAGGAAGAGCAGGATCTGCTCGATCTGGAAGACGACACCGATGAGCGGTCGCGACTTAGCTGTCAGATCGAGATCACGGATGAGCTCGATGGCCTTATCGTCGAAGTCGCCCCGCTCTAAACAATCGACCCGGAAAATGAGTGGTTGCCCATTTCACGATGCTTTCTCCGATCACCGAGCAAAAGGTGACGCCGTGCCGATCACTTTTGACGGTGAGGACCTGACGATGATCGTCGGCTTCCAAGCCGTCCGCAAGGCGGCACGCAGCCACGGGGAGTTCTCCTCCGACGCGCCCTTCCGCGTCCCTATCCCATCGGAGGAGGATGTGCGCTCGGTGCGGCAGCTTCCGATCGAGATGGATCCACCGGAGCACAAGGGCTACCGGGCGCTGATCGAGCCGCATTTCCGCCGTCCGCTCGCTCCCGAATACGGCGAACGGATCGAGGCACTTCTCAGCGAACTCATTGATGAAGCCGTGGAGCGGGACAGCATCGAGATCGTCCGAGATCTGGCCCTGCCCCTCCAGTCCCGCGCCCTGACCTACCTCTTCGATGTGGATGAGTCTGAGGCAGAGGAATGGATCAGCTGGGGCATCCACGTCTTTCGCGATGGAGAAGACGGTGCCGCCAAAGGTTCTGTGTTAGAGGATTACATTCATCAAAAATTCGACGAGGCTGAGCAGACACCGGGTGCCTCAGATTTCTTCTCCACACTGGCGCACGCCGAGATCGATGGCACGCGCCTGACTCGGGAGCAGTGTGTGGGATTCGCCAACCTCGCATTCGCCGGCGGTCGCGACACGGTCATCCAGACGGTCAGCTCTGTCTTCTATCTCCTGACAGAGAAGCCCGATCTCATGGCAAAAATCCAGGAGAATCCCGATCTTATCCCGACGACGACAGAGGAATTCTTCCGCATGGTGACCCCTCTCACCCACATCGGTCGAGTGAATACGGAGGATCGCGACGTCCATGGAGTATCGACGCCGAAAGACCGCCGTATCTCTCTCTGCTGGGCTTCGGCAAACTTCGATGAAAGCGTCTTTAAGGAGCCGCTCGAGTTTCAGGAGGACCGGAAACCAAACCCGCACATCGCCTTCGGGAGCGGTGCGCACACCTGTGCAGGCTCACATCATGCGAGACTGATCGTCCGCACGCTATTGCGCCTACTCAGCGAACGCGGCATCAGCGCCCAACTATTGGAGAAGATAGACAACGTCGAGAGTCACGAATATTTCGAGCGCCGCACCGGTTTCGAGAAGCTGGTCCTCAAACTTGAGGAGGGCTCTGTATGATCGCCGAGGCAGCGATCTCCGACGGATCGGGCAGATTCACCATTTCACAGATCGAGCTGGGAGAGCCGAATGCGGATGAGGTGCTCGTCGAACTGAAGGCCTCGGGCATCTGCCATACAGACTGGGATTCCCTCTCGTGGGGGCACTCCGTGGTGATGGGCCATGAAGGGGCCGGCATCGTCCGACAAGTGGGAGCGCACGTCACGCATGTCCAGCCCGGTGACCATTGCATCCTGAATTGGGCCATCCCCTGTCATGAGTGCTTCGCCTGCCAGGAAGGAAACACCAATATCTGTGAACAGAACTCCCCCGTGGCCGGGAAAGAACCGCACCTGGGCCACGCTCATGCGGAGGCGACGATGCTCGATGGAAGCCCGATCACGCGCTCTTTTCACCTGGGCACGCTTTCGCAAGCCACGATCGTGAAAGCAGCCGCCGTGGTGCCCCTGCCGAAAGAGGTCCCTTTTTCCTCCGCCTGCCTCATTGGATGCGGCGTGATGACAGGCTACGGCTCAGTCGTCCATGCCGCAAAACTGAAACCGGGTAGCTCAGCCGTCGTCCTTGGCACCGGAGGGGTGGGCCTGAATGTCATCCAGGCAGCCCGGATCGCTGGTGCGGCAGAGGTCATCGCCATCGATGTGCAGGAGAGTCGCCTGCGAATGGCCGAGGAATTCGGAGCAACGAAAACCATCCTCGCCTCGCGGGAAGATGCGGGTCTCCTCAAAGCAGCCGAGGAGGTCGAGCAGCTCTGCGGAGGCCGCCGTGCTGATTATGCTTTTGAGTGCACTGGCATCCCCAGTCTCGGAGCAGCACCTCTCGCGATGATTCGCAATGCCTGTGTAGCCGTCCAAGTATCGGGTATCGAGGAAACCATCGAAATCGATATGAACCTCTTCGAGTGGGACAAAATCTACATGAATCCTCTCTATGGGAAGGCCAACCCAGAGCGGGATTTCCCGAAGCTTATCAAACTTTATCAGCAGGGGCGGCTCGAACTCGACAAGCTGGTAACGCGCAAATACTCGCTCGATGGGCTTGGGGATGCTCTGGACGACATGTTGAAAGGCCGGAACGCCAAGGGAGTCGTCGTATTCTAAGAGACCGTTGAAAAACTAGGTGAGCGATGACCGGATGACCGGAGCACGCAACCCTGATTTCGTCTGGCAAGGCGCGAGGAGCGATGGTAGCCATGGCTACCTGAGCAACGAGGAACGCAGCCAGGCGGAATCAGGGCTGCGGCCCGAAGG
>JAHDFZ010000027.1:17596-23791 GCA_020627905.1 Verrucomicrobiota bacterium | reverse complement strand
TGCACCGGATGATTGCGCCTCAGCTTGAAAAGCCCGATACGTGAAAAATGCCGCGAAGAATGGTGCAACAGCTAGATAGCAAAGCAGCCCGAGCGAGACGAGGGTGACTGTCCCGAGGAGTGACTCCACCGCATTTTCCGTGAAGAAAGTCGAAAACGCGAACCAGGACTGAAGAAGGTTCGGCACATAGGCAATCAACATGAAAAGGTTCAGAAGAGCGAAGAAGCTAATGACCGTGAGCACCCCCAGCGCTCCATACATGGCGAGCCAGGAGCGGCTGGTGCTGCGGAAACTCTTCCCGATGAGTGCCAGGAAGGGAGCTTTCCCTAAGTCACAGGTGAAACACAGAGCCTGCGACGACTGAAAGCAACTTGTGACCCAGCCTGTGGGAGCTACGAGGATCGCAGCCAGAGCCATCAACGGCCCCCAAAGACTTTGCCATAACAACATGGCAAGGCCTTGACGAAGTCGCTTCGCTACGGGCAACGGCTCGTCACCCCCCTGCATGATCGCCCATAAACGTCGGCAAAATTCGCTCTGCGCCCAGCGCATCCATAAGTAGGCAACAGCGACCAGAAGTCCCAGCAGGCCCAAATCAGCCGACATGCGCTCAGGTCGAGTCGCCTCCCCTACGGCGTAGATAACCGCGAGGGCGAAAGGAAAAGTCCCTAGATAAAACCACAGAAACGCTGACACAGGTGCCTGCCGCAGCAGGTGAAAGGACTGCTCAAGCTGATCGACAGCAGTAACATTTCTTGATGGTGATCGAGATGACGAAGCCATGATACCACAGATGCCCTACTGAAACACGCCCTCCTCCCAGACCGTGCCGTTGTGAAAGTCAGCCGGCAGTTTCTCAAGACGATTCAGCAGAAAAGCGAAGACCGACCAGGTCACCAACACAAGGATCGCCAGCTGAGCAATGATCACGAGAGCGGACACAACGCTCCGAAGGATTGCGCGCACCTTTGCCGAAGCCCCCTTGCGCACCGGTGACTCTGCAGCAGCCGCTCTGATATCGTCCAGACAGAACGAACAAATCATTCGCCCCTCATGCTCCGTCCCGCATTCAGCACAGAAGAAACGCTTACAGATCGGGCAGCGGAACTCACTGGGGCGATCAGGGTAGACTGAGCAGAAATTCTGGATCGACATGACAGGAAAGCAGGATCGTTAGTCACGCGCGGGCTTCGTGGCCCGGCCTCTGGCGGCAATAGCACCACAGAAAGCCCCAATGCCGGGCAAAATCAGAAGTGCGCTCGCCACCCAGGTGAAGATCAGGGAGAGTCCACCTCGGGATGAGATCTCACCGAGAGCTGGCAGAAGTCGACCTCCAATCGTTAGTTCAGGCTCCTGACCCGCCATAACACCGCCTACCGAAAAGAGGCAGATGACTGCGAGGAACGCGGCTACACGAGTTATCCGAAGCCATATGGTGAGCATGGGCGGTAAAAGCTTCCTCGCGCCAATGGCCCCACCGATCAATGACAGGATCAGCGCAATCAATCCTGCCATCACAATCAGAGCCCCTCCGAGGCCCGAACCGCTATACATCCCGAACGCGACAAGCCCACCACACAGCACCAGACCGAAAAAAAGGATGAACAGAATTTTCGGAACCGAGCGTATCAGCGAAACTCCTGTGGCGCGGTCATCCTCACCTGAGCCACCTTCTCCAGCCTGCACCTCTCGCACACGCTCATCTAGAAACTGGACGACACGCGATGCCTCTGCTGCACGAGCCAGGCAGCGGAGTTCCTGACGACTGTGGCGTGTCGCGAGGTGAACTTGATAACTCGGCCCCTTCGCGAGACAGGAAACAGCTCTAGACAGGGCGAAGAGGCTGATCGCTGTAAAAAAAATCAGCCAGAACACCGGCCAGAGAGTGGGACCTCCAGAGGCCACCGCTGCGGCCAGCGCAAACGCGATCCCTCCGAAGAGCAGAAAGAGAATCACCCAGAAGACCGCATGCCCCAAGCGACTGCGCGAACGCCGGGTAATCGATTCGATATCTTCCCAGCGGAAGCGCTGGAACTTGATCAGAGTCGGCAGGATCCATCCCTGACCGTTTTCATAAAGCAGATAATCCGGATAAGCTACGAGGCGCGAAAGCCCACCCTGCGCGAGGAAAAGCGTTTGATCTGTTTTATTGTCCTCTTCCATGAAACCTGAGTGCTGGATTATCCTGCAAGAAGGCCAGAATCAGGTCAAGAATCGGTTTGTCTGTTTCGGACAGAAACCTGCGCGACCAGATCAAGGCCGTTCGTGACGGAGAGCTCACGGGACGGGGACTTCCTGAAACTCTTTGCCCTTCCAGTCGCTGATGATGCGCAGGTATTGATAGGGATCCGCCCATTCCTCAGCAGGCTCCACGACCGTGGCCTCCGGCCACTCATTCCAGCTGGTAACCATGAGAAAGTCTGCGTTTGCCTGCGTTCCAGCTTTCAAAAAATCCCGTAGCGTGTCTCCATCTCTCCGCTTCATGTCATAGAAATCGTCAGCAGGCCGAAAGAACGAGTTGTCGTGCCCTGGATGAACAGGCAGCATCATTTTCTTTCCGGCAGCATGGGCCTGCTGGGTAATATGGGAAAAAACGGGAGAAAGTTCCTCATATCGGTTGGCTCGGAAATTTGAAAATGTTGAGTAGACGACAAAACAGTCCAGTTCCTCGACCGCCAGCCACTCCTCCTGCAGCTTTTTCTTTCCAGGAACCGTCCTGTCATGACGCAGATGATCCAGGACCCAGAAGATGGGACCGAACTTCGCCTCTGCCTTCTCCCTCAACTTCTGGAAGCTTTCAACGCTCAGCTTCGGGGAGCCATGGATCTGATAGAGATACCATAGAGGCTCACCATCGATTCTTAGATAATGCTCCATCGGGAAGTAACGCTCCATCGCTTCGAGAACCCAGTCGCAATACGAATCGAAATCCTTATGAAATTGGGCCCGCTCATCGAGGATCGCCCATGGCAGGCCTTTTTCCTCACAGGAGGCAATGATCGCAGCCTCCGCTGCTTCATCCCGCTGGTAATGCCCGGCCCACCAGTCTACGAGAAAGCCGTCGAGTCCAGCAGATAGCGCGAGATCGACATGCCAATCCGAAACGCCCTTATCCCAACTGTCATACCATCCGACAAGCGGGGTGAGCGCCGAAGACGGTGCTGGAAAGCCTTCGCGCTGCTTGCTGAGGGACTTCGCATTCGGTGCCTCCCCCTTGTTTGTCCATCCCCACCACGGAGCTTTTTCATGACTCCCGTCACGATACCAGGTGTAATAGTTCGCAAGGAGCAAGGGCTTAACGTCCGGACGTTCCACATCCTGCGAGCGAATTGATTCCATTGGGGCGATTGCCAGAAACAGAGACCCGATGAAGAGCAAAACCTGAAATTTCATTTTCTTGGATAGGTGGAGTAGATAAAAAAAGCCCTGAGGTTTGATCCTCAAGGCTTTTGAAAAAATAGGCAGGAATCTCTCACTCGTGAAAGACCTGCCATGAAAAGCTGGTCGGCTTACTTATCGCGCTCGGCAGCAGCTGCGATCACCTCATCAGCGATGTTCTTCGGACACGCCGCGTAGTGGGAGAACTCCATGGAGAACTGACCACGACCGGAAGTCATCGTCCGCAGGTCACCGATGTAACCGAACATGGCGCTCAGAGGGGCATCAGCCTTAACACGAACACCTGTAGGAGTGGTGTCCTGAGTCTTGATCATTCCACGACGACGGTTGAGGTCACCAATAACATCACCAACGTGATCTTCCGGTGTGAAAACGTCGAGCTTCATGATCGGCTCGAGCAGCTGAGCACCCGCCTTAGGCATAGAAGCACGGTAGGCAGATTTCGCAGCGATCTCGAAAGCGACAGCTGAGGAGTCAACCGGGTGGAAGCCACCGTCGTTCAGCGTGATCTTGAAGTCGAGGCAAGGGTATCCAGCAAGAACACCTTTTTCCATGGAAAGGCGGAAGCCTTTCTCAATGGCTGGCCAGAATTCCTTCGGCACATTACCACCAACAACTTTCGATTCGAACTCAAAGCCGGAGCCTGCCTCAAGAGGCTCGATCGTGTAATCGATCTTACCATACTGACCGGAACCACCGGACTGCTTCTTGTGCGTGTAGCTGTCCTCGATCTTCTTGGTGATCGTCTCACGGTAGGCTACCTGAGGGGCACCCTGCTCGACCTCGACCTTGTGAGTCCGCTTGAGGATATCCACCTTAATGTCCAGGTGAAGCTCACCCATCCCCTTGAGAATCGTCTCGCCAGAATCAGGGTCTGTCTCCACGTGGAAGGAAGGATCCTCTTTGATCATGCGACCAAGTGCCTCACCGAGCTTATCTGCCTGGCCCTTGTCCTTTGGTGTAATGGCAACCGAGATAACCGGATCCGGGAAGGTCATCGGCTCCAGCGTGGCAGGATTCTTAGGATCACAGAGAGTGTGACCTGTCTGGACGTTCTTCAGGCCGACGAGAGCAACGATATCACCCGCCTCAGCAGAATCACGATCTTCGCGGCTGTCAGCGTGCATCTCGACGATACGACCGATGCGCTCAGTTTTACCAGTGAAGGTATTGAGAACGGTGTCGCCCTTCTTCACAGAACCGGAGTAAACACGGGTGAAAGTGAGGGAGCCATACTGATCATCCATGATCTTGAACGCGAGAGCACGAAGAGGAGCGTCAGCAGTGACGATCGCCTTCTCACCTGTTTCGTTACCTTCCATGTCGACCTCTGGCTGAGGTGGGACCTCAGTTGGGTTCGGCAGGAAGTCGACAACCGCGTTCAGCACGAGCTGGATGCCCTTGTTCTTGAATGCTGAGCCGCAGTAAGTCGGAAAGAAGTCGAGATTGATCGTTCCTTTACGGATGCACTTCTTGAGAGTCTCCTCGTCAGGCACGTTGCCTTCCAGGTAAGCTTCCATGATATCGTCATCAGCCTCGACAGCTGTTTCGATCATTTCCTCGCGATACTGCTCGGCCTTCTCTTTCAGATCGTCGGGGATCTCCTCGATCGTGAAATTCTCAGGCTGACCGGAGTCATCCCAGATGTGAGCCTTCATGGTCATGAGGTCGACGACTCCTTTGAAGTCGTCCTCGATACCGATTGGCAGAACCATAACGAGCGGCTTGGCACCAAGCACTTCTTTCACCTGATTGACGACGCGGTAGAAGTCAGCGCCGATTCGGTCGAGCTTGTTGACGAAAATGAGGCGAGACACGGCGGACTCGTTTGCGTAGCGCCAGTTGGTCTCGGACTGAGGCTCAACACCACCAGATCCGCAGAAAACTCCCACACCACCGTCGAGAACCTTCAGAGAACGATACACCTCAATGGTGAAGTCAACGTGACCGGGAGTATCGATGATGTTCAGGCGGTGGTCATTCCAGAAACACGTCGTAGCGGCTGACTGAATGGTGATACCACGCTCCTGCTCCTGCTCCATGAAGTCAGTCGTCGCTGCACCATCGTGCACCTCACCTGTCTTGTGGATCTTACCAGTGAGCTTGAGGATACGCTCTGTAGATGTGGTTTTCCCCGCGTCAACGTGAGCGAAGATGCCGATGTTTCTGTATTTGGACAGGTCAGTCATTGCCTTGTATAGGGTTTTTTAGTTGCCGATTTTGCGAGCGTATAGTTGTCCAAAGAACTGGGAAGGCAACCGGAAAGTCTACCCGCGCCCGTGTTTTCGGCGCTCAATGGCGACGCGCTCGAAACTCGCACCAAAAACTGATCCCGCGGCAGGTGCAGTAAAGATCCACGAATTTCACGAATTACACGAATTCAGGCCAGATGAAGGAGACGAAGGCTGTAGCCGATGCTGCACATTAATCCCCTTGGAGAAGGTCCCTGGGTCACCCCGTCACAAGCGCCCTCTTCGCTCTACGGGCTTCGCAAGGCAGGCAATAATTCGTGAAATTTGCGTAATTCGTGGATTATCTGCGCACAGACTCCCGCGATCGCAGGGCAGATTGCTACTGCTTCTTTGCTTTCTTTCCTTTTTTATTCCGATCAGGGTGCGTTGATTGGCGCTCTGGGTCCTGATCCGGCACTTCCAGCACACGACGCTGCTCGGCGATTTTCGCTTTCAGGTCCTCGGTGATTTTTGCGTATTCTGCTTTTCCATAGACGGACTGCAGCTCATCAGGATCTGCCTCCAGATCGTAAAGCTCCCACTCACCAAGCTGATAAAAGTGGAT
>JAHDFZ010000027.1:0-17586 GCA_020627905.1 Verrucomicrobiota bacterium | reverse complement strand
CCCGTAATGCCGAGCCACGCTGTGGTAGCCGGGGAATTCATAGTAGTGGTAATAGAAGGAGTCACGCCAGTCGTCGGGCGTCTCCCCCTTCATCAGTGGCACGATGCTTTGGCCCTGCATATCCTCAGGGATCGGGGCGCCTGCAAGGTCAAGAAAGGTCGGGGCAAAATCAACGTTGGAGACGATTTCGTCTACCACCTGCCCAGCCTCCATAGACTTCGGCCAGCGGACGAGCAGCGGCACCCGCATCGACTCCTCATACATCCAGCGCTTGTCATACCACCCGTGCTCGCCGAGATACCAGCCATTGTCGGAGGAATAAATGACGATGGTATTTTCAGCCAATCCCGATTCATCGAGGTAGTCGAGGAGCTCGCCAACCGCATCATCGACTGATTTCACGACACGCAGGTAATCTTTCGCGTAGCGCTGATACTTCCAGCGCACGATCTCCTCAGGCGTCATCGAGTCACGCTTCTCAAGAAAGGCCTCATTTTTCGGGCCGTAGGCCGCCTGCCAGAGCTTCAGTTGCTCCTCGGTCAGGTAACGCGGAGGCACAAACTTGAGATCTCGCTCGTTCAGGTGCTCGCTGACGGTCATCTCCTGATTTTTCGAGGCGGAACCACGGCCCTCGTAGGTGTCGAAGAGGGTGGCCGGCTCAGCCAGCTCCACATCGTCCAACCAGTTCAGATACTCAGGAGCCGGCTGCCACTCCCGGTGAGGTGCCTTGTGCTGGGTCATCAGCATGAAAGGCTTGCTCGGATCCCGCTCTTTCTTGAGCCACTGCAGTGTTTTATCGGAAATGATGTCAGTCGTGTAGCCGACATTTTTCTCGAGAGTCGCCTTCGCCTCGATCCCACCGGTATCCATCGGCGGGTTATAATAGGGCCCCTGCCCCTTGAGGATGTCGAAATGATCGTAGCCCTGTGGCGTGGCCTTCAGGTGCCACTTGCCGATGACAGCCGTTTCATATCCGACCTTCCTCAGCAGCTTGGGGAAGGTCTGCTGATCCATGTTGAACAGGTCCCCATTCTGCACAAACCCATTCTTGTGGCTGTATTTCCCTGTCTGGATGACTGCACGACTCGGACCGCAGATCGCATTGGTCACGTAGCAGCGATCAAAGCGAGTGCCATCCTTCGCGAGTCGATCAAGGTTCGGCGTCACCATGCGCGTGTCGTCGTAAGCGCTGAGGGTCTGCGTGCAGTGATCATCGGTGAAAATGAAGATGATGTTGGGCCGTTCAGCGGCAACGGAAACACTGAGCAGGCCTGCGGCCAGAGCTATGAACAGTCGACAGAATAACGAGAGATGATAGGCGCAGGTTTTCATGATGTCTTTTATCAGAAGATTCTTACCAAGATCTCAGGTATCGGAAAAGCCCGCAAATCCGCGTAAAAAGCGCGGCAGATTTCAACTTAGAGAGTTCAGCAAGCATTCAGCAACAACCCGAGGCGACAGATTCGTCACCTTGCGCCGATGGGAATCCTCGTTAGGCTGCGCCCGTTTCACATGTCTGAGAAAATGAAGATAACCTGCATCGGGGCCGACTATGTCGGCGGTCCTACCATGGCGATGATAGCCCACCGCTGCCCCTCGATCGATGTGACAGTGGTCGATATGAATGAAGAGCGGATCGCCGCCTGGAATGACGCGGATCTGCAGAAACTTCCCGTTTACGAGCCAGGACTCGACGCCATCGTCGGCGAAGCACGCGGACGCAATCTGTTCTTTTCGACTGATGTGGCACCAGCCCTGAAATCGGCAGACATCATTTTCATTTCAGTCAATACCCCCACGAAGACCTACGGAGAGGGCGCCGGAGAGGCGGCGGACCTCCGCTGGATCGAGAAATGCGCCCGCCAGATCGCTGAAACGATCGATGGCCCAGCGATCATCGTCGAGAAGTCTACGGTCCCCATTCGCACGGCAGCGATGATCAAAACGGTGCTGGAGGCCAACGGGCGAGGCGACGAGGTGGACGTGCTGTCCAATCCCGAATTTCTGGCCGAAGGCACCGCCATGGCTGACCTGGCCAATCCGGATCGAGTGCTCATCGGCGGAGAAAATCCTGAGGCGATCGAAAAGCTCGTGTCTGTTTATGCAAACTGGGTCCCACGTGAGCGCATCCTGACGACCAACCTGTGGTCCTCTGAGCTTTCCAAGCTCACCGCCAATGCCTTTCTGGCTCAGCGTGTATCAAGCATTAACTCGATCTCTGCTCTCTGTGAGGAAACCGGTGCCGATGTCGGCGAAGTGGCTCGCGCCATCGGCTCTGATTCGCGCATTGGTCCGAAATTCCTCCAGGCATCCGTCGGTTTCGGAGGGTCCTGCTTTCAAAAAGACATCCTCAACCTGGCCTACCTGTGCGACTACTTCGGCTTACCCGATGTGGCCGACTACTGGCGTAGCGTTGTCAAAATGAACGACTGGCAGAAGCACCGCTTCGCCCAGCGCATCATCAAGAACCTATTCAATACCGTCGCAGACAAGCGCATCGCCATTCTTGGTTTTGCTTTCAAGAAGGACACGAACGATACGAGAGAAACAGCGGCCATTTACGTCTGCCGCGATCTGCTCATCGAAAAAGCGCACCTCGCGATCTATGATCCGAAGGTCTCACTGGAGCAGGTGATTGCCGATCTGGAGTATGCGGGCATCAGCGATGCTAGGGAGAGGGCCGAGCGCGGCGAGATCATTATGACGAATGATGCCTATGAGGCGACTGCTCAGGCGCATGCTGTCGCCCTGCTGACCGAATGGGATGAATTCCGCGAGCTGGACTATCAGCGCGTCTATGAGGCAATGCCCAAACCAGCCCACTTCTTCGACGGGCGGCGGCTGATCAATGCAGAGGCCTTAAGGCAGATTGGATTTACCGTCTACTCAATCGGGTCGGCGGTGAAGAAAGGGTGATTGCGCGGGCCAAAACGCCCATTTTTCCGAGTTGGGGAAGAGCGAATTTATTCGCGGCCTGCATCTTGCAAGGGCCCATACGAACTGAACAGCACGATATAAAAGCTCCCTTTTTCCAGAGCTCAGCTTTCGCTTCGCGACTGAAGTCGCGATTCCATAGTGTGCACCTTTCGAGATAGGGAAGGGCGAATTGATTCTTGGACGATGCCAGGTCCAGACGGCAGGGCTTGGCTAATGAGCAGGGTCAGGAAGTTCCTTCGCCAAGGCTTCCTCCTTCGCGAACGCTTCGGAGGACAGGTCGGAAGCTCAAAGCCCCTGCCTCCATACTCGCATGGAGAGACGTTTTTCCACCGTCTGCTTCTCTACCTCGGAGACCTAGCAGAGCATCCATCTGACTTAGCTACCCGGGCTTCCGCAGTGAGAATAAATTCTCACCCCCCGAACCTCAGCCGAGATTTGCAATCATCTGCTCCAGCTCCGCTGCGCGGTCCTGCCAGTGCTTCTGACGCTCTTTCGTCTCGGTGATGACGGCTTCGGGAGCACGACTCACAAAGTTTTCATTCGCCAGCTTGGCATTGACCTTTTTCACCTCGGCCTCGGTTTTCGTCAGCTCTTTCTGCAGACGATCCCGTTCAGCATCGACATCGATCAACCCATCGAGCGGCAGGAAGAGTTTCCCAATCGCCGTGAGAGCAGCAGGCACGCCCTTCTCGGCTTCAAAGCCGGGCTGCAGGTCCAGCTCAGCACCACGTGCCAAGGTCAGGAACACCTCGCTCTCAGCGAATGCAGCATCGCTCGGATCGAGGATGAAACGAACGTCTTTCTTAGCCCCCAGGCCATACTCTGCCTTGAGATTCCTCGCACGACCGACAGCTTCATAAATTTTGGCGACTTGCTCCTGCGCGGCTGTCACTTGCTCATCCGGGACGCTCGCCAGGACAGACTCCTCAGGCACCGCCGTGAGCATAAGGAAGGTCTCCCCATCACCGAAGCCCATCTTCTCCCACAACTCTTCTGTAAGGTGCGGCATCACCGGGTGCAGCAGCATGAGGAATCGCTCCAGCACGACGTCCATCGTGGTCAGCGTCGCCTGACGCTGTGCTTCACTAGCTGTGTCAGAAAAATCTCCCTTGGTAGACTCCAGATACCAGTCGCAATACTCGCTCCACCAGAAATCATAGAGCAGCTGCGTCAACTCGTTGAATCGATAATCCTCATAAGCATTCGCCAGGTTGGATTCCAGCTTCTGAAGCTTTGCGAGGATATCGATGGCATAAATGGACAGGTCTGCCACTGGTAGCTGACGATCAGTGATCGGTCCCTGCATCTGGCGGTAACGAGCGGCGTTCCACAGCTTGTTAGCGAAGTTTCGCCCTTCCACGATCTGATCCTCATCATAGCGAACATCCGTCCCGGTGGGAGCGATGCGCATGAGACCGAAGCGAACGCCGTCTGCTCCGAACTGATCGATGAGATCGAGTGGATCCGGTGAATTCCCCAGCGACTTGGAAAGCTTCCGCCCCTTCCGATCGCGAATAATGCTGGTAAAGAAGACGTTTTTGAACGGCAGCTCACCCTGCCAGCGGTAGCCGGCCATGATCATACGCGCGACCCAGAAAAAGATAATGTCAGGACCGGTGACGAGATCAGCTGTCGGGTAGAACTTCGCCAGAGTCTGCGTCGACTCTTCCTGACTGGACCGCATGGTGGCGAAGGGCCAGAGCCAGCTGGAAAACCAGGTATCCAGCACATCCTCATCGCGCACCCAGTTCTCAGGATCAGCTGGAGGATTCACCCCTACATGGATGTTCGCTCCGGCATCTTTGAGATCGAGAGACTCGCGGTTCTTCAGCTCCTCAGCCATGTCTTTGCGATACCACACGGGGATCTGGTGTCCCCACCAGAGCTGACGGCTGATGCACCAGTCCTGGATGCCATCCATCCAGAAGGCGAAGGTCTTCTTCCACCGCTCAGGACGGAAGCGGATTTCATCGTTAGCCACAGCCTCCGCTGCCTCTTTCTGACAGGGGTAGCGCAGGAACCACTGCATGGAGATCCGTGGCTCGATCGGAACGTCGGCGCGCTCGCTGAAGCCGACATTATTTTCATAATCCTCGACCTTTACGAGTTGCCCCATTTCCTCGAGTTTCTCGGCGGCTTTCTTTCGTGCCTCGAAGCGCTCCATTCCGGCAAACTCCGGGCCAGCAAGCTCATTGAGTGTCCCGTCAGGATTGAAGACATCGATGATCTCCAGATCGTTTTTCTGCCCGATTTCGAAGTCAGCCTTATCATGAGCAGGCGTCACTTTCAGGACACCGGTTCCGAATTCAGGATCGATATGCTCATCGGCGATCACTGGAATTTCTTTCTCAGGAAATGGGCGGATCGCTGACTTGCCGATGAGATCCGCGTAGCGCTCATCTTTCGGGTTCACGGCGATCGCACTATCCCCCATCAGCGTCTCAGGACGCGTCGTAGCGATCTCCACCCAGCGATCCTCTTCACCAGCGATGCGGTAGCGCATGTAGTAGAGCTTCGAGCGCTGCGGCTTCATGATGACTTCCTCATCGGATAGGGCAGTCAGCGATTTCGGGCACCAGTTGACCATGCGCTTACCACGATAGATGAGGCCTTCCTCAAAAAGATCGACGAAGATTTTGGAGATCCACTCGCTGTAGTCCTCATCCATGGTGAATCGCTCACGACTCCAGTCACAGGAGCAGCCGAGGCGCTTCAGCTGGTTGATGATGATGCCACCGTGTTTTTCCTTCCACTCCCAGACTCGCTCGAGGAAGGCATCACGCCCGAGGTCGTGGCGGGAGAGCTTTTCCTCTTTACGCAGCTGCTGCTCGACTTTCGACTGGGTGGCGATCCCGGCGTGGTCCGTGCCGGGGAGCCAGAGCACTTCCTTGCCCTCCATGCGCGCGCGACGAGCGAGAATGTCCTGAATGGTGTTATTGAGAACGTGGCCGAGGTGCAGAATGCCGGTCACATTCGGCGGAGGAATGACGATAGAATAGGGCTCTCCGGTCCCCTCCTCATTTCCGCGAAAGCAATCCGCATCGATCCAGCGGTTATACCAGCCCGGCTCGACGTCGCCGGGGATGTAGCCTGATGAAAGTTCTTCTGCCATAATGCGGTAGGGATTCTCTGGTGACTTTGTAAATGCACATGCAGCCTCCTGCCGATCTAGTCGCCCGGAGACACAAACACCGCAGCGGATAGCAAAGCTCTCCCACAGCGGTGGTGGCTAGTATTTCGCCTAGTCAGAGGTCTTTGCAATGAGAAAAAGCCTCCGCAGTGACGCCGGGATTTTCTGACATCCGGCGTTGCGAATTTCGCTCTCATTGACTATTCTTCGCATCTGTTAATCATTCCCGATACCGAACTTTCTCTAGCTGATGTTTCCCGACCGATACTCCGAGCAGAAGATCTCCCGCCGCGGGATGATCGGCAGCGCGGCGGCTCTCGCCAGTGGAGCCTTCTTGAACGATCTCCAGGCGAAGACGTGGAATGTCTTTCGCATCTCCGGCCGAGACTATGTGACGGACAAGAATGTGGCTGACTTCTACAGCTTCCCCACCTATCAGGAGCGGGGGACGGAGCGCTTTTTCCAGAGCGATGGGATCAAGATGCAGTGGAAAACGGGCTCTCAATCCGTTTACATCAACAACATTAAATTCAGCCTGAGCTTCCCTGTTTCGAACAGCAAGGGCCGGGCCATGATCTCCACGGTCGACCTGGCAAAACTGATCGACCCGGTGCTACGCCCCAGTTTCATCAAACGCCCCGCTTTATTCGATACCGTCATCATCGACCCCGGCCACGGCGCACATGATTCAGGGGCTGTCGGCCCATTTGGCCCGGAGAAGACCTTTGCCCTCGATACGTCGCTGAAGCTCGAGCGCATCCTCAAGCAGAAGGGGTTCAAAACGCTACTAACCCGCCGCACAGATGTGTTCCTCTCCCTTTCAGAGCGCGTGCGGATCGCCAATAAGCAGAAGAACGCCGTCTTCGTTAGCATTCATTACAATTTTTCCGGCTCATCGAGTGCCAGTGGGGTGGAAACCTTCGCGCTTGCGCCTCAAGGCACACGGTCGACTCATGGCGGCTCAGCATCCAGCTATTCGTCTACCGGCAATGCCCGCGATGCAGAAAACATCGCCCTTGCCACTGCGATCCATGCCCCCATCATCAGCAGCCTCAAGCCTGTCGACCGCGGCCTGAAACGGGCACGCTTCAATGTCCTGAGAGGGATTAACAAACCCGCCGTCCTTTTTGAAGGCGGCTTCCTCAGCCATCGCGGTGAAGCAAAGAACGTCAGCGAAGATGCTTACCGACAGAAGCAGGCCGAGGCCATCGCCGAAGGGATCATTCGCTTTCGGGCTGTTCTTCCTCGATAACCCTCTGCCGCAGCCCTTACGCGGCCGGGTAGCTATCTCATCATGTCACTCAGCTCGATCACGGACAGCTTGCAGCAGCCTGTAAAGAAGGTCCGGCAGCTCACAAAGAAGCTGGCAGAGATGGTCCTGCGCAGAGGGGACCGCGGTGGTCTGGGCCTCCAGATTCTAAGCGGGGCGGTGTTTCTCGGGCTTCTCATTCTCGCTATCCGATCAGGGGCGGAAGACGGCCTGCAGGTGTCGCGACTGTGGCTCGTCCTCAGCGTCGCGGTAGCTGCCCTCGGGTTCGGGGCCAGCTTTCTCCTGCGGAAGTTCACACGGCGCACACCTCAGCGTCCCCGGCTCGTCGTTGGTATCCTCTGGTGCCTTTCGATCGCCGGACTGATCGCCTGGCTGCCCAGCTCTGTCGTGGAGGCACAGCAGGCCGCCGAGAGTTTCCGCGCATCCGGCCAACCGCCCACCACGGGATCCTACATCGTGCAGCGCATCCTCGTTACGGCCCTGCTGCTGAGTGTCCCACTCGTCTCGATCATCTACTTTCGGCTTTCGCTGATGGATCGCTATGTCATTCATAGCTTCCTCTCTCCGTTTGCCTTCTGCCTGGGGTCTCTGATTTCCATCTTCATCGTCTGGGATTTGACCGACAATGGCTCCCACTTCGCTGACAAGCCCGTCTCTCTCGTCGTAGAATTTTACCTCGTGCAGATGCCTTCGCTGATCATGTTCATCATGCCTATCGTTGTGCTACTGGCCTCCCTTTCCGCTGTCAGCCGCCTTTCCAAGTTCAATGAACTCATCAGCATGATCGGAGCTGGCCGCAGCGTCCTTCGGATTCTCATGCCCCTCTTCGGCATGGGGCTTTATTTTTCCTTTATCTGCCTGGTTCTGAAATTCGAATGGGCACCGAATTCTGAAGGCTACAAGGAGGCGCTGCTGTCTGACTCCACGGCAGCCGCACGCGCGGACAACAAGAACGCCGACGTCTGGGCCGAGCAGAGCTGGATGCACGTCAACCCATCCGCCAAACGCTCCTGGTTCGTCGCCAACATCCCCTTCGACCTATCCCGTGATATGGCGAAGGTGACCATCTGGGAGGTCACTGATGATCATCAGCCAAAGATCCTCTGGAAAGCAGAACGTGCCCGATGGAAGCCCGCTGAAACACCGGGAGATGAGCCACTATGGATACTTGATGATGTCCGGATCTATGAATGGAAAGCCGACCGGATCCCCCGCATCAGGCAGCAGGATCAAATCGTCATGCAAGGTTGGGACGAGACCCCCTGGAAGGTCCTGAGCTCCGCCCAGAATCCGAAATACCTCGGCATGAGCGGGCTGAGCGCCTTTCTGCGTGCGAATGCCAATCAGGATGCCTCGCTACGGGCCCCTTTCTCCACGCACTGGTGGTATCTTTTCGCTAACCCTGCCTCCTGCTTCATCATGGTGCTGGTGGCCGCCCCTCTCGGCATCGTTTATTCTCGGAAGGGCGCGATGAGTGGCGTGACGGGGGCCATTATCATCTTTGCTCTCATGTATCTACTGGATGGCACTCTGCTCTCCATGGGCCAGATCAATGCTGTGCCGCCCTTTTTTGCCGCCTGGGGGACAAATATCATCATCGGGATCATCGGCGTGGTGCTGCTCTGGTATCGGTCGCAGAACCGGAACGTCAAAAGCTGGCGAAGCTGGTTTGCGAAGGCGCCATAGGGCCAACTCGGGTGCAGGGTCTATTGTCCTTCCTTTGCCTGCCTGGTCTCTGATCGCGCTAGAGAAAGGACGGCTACAAGCCGTCCCTCCGATTCGCTGAATCGACGCCCTTCAAACAGCAAGCTTCAGGAGCCCCTCAGCCAGCTGGCCAATCGGCTCGCGGAATAGGACCAGGGCCCCGAGCAGGATCATCAGAAACACCACCTGAGCATACCCAAACACCATTCCCAACGCCGCCAGACTATGACCCGGAGCCGGTTGAATCGGACTTTCGCGGTAGCGATGACAACCAAGATGCCCGGCAACAATCGCCATGGGAGCCAGCAGCACACCACCTATGACCGTGATCCATGCACCGAGTGCGAAGGTGAAGGAGGCAGCTCCCCAGGCAGGGGAAGGCAGATTTGCAGCTTCCGCTCCGTCCTCATCTTCGTCACGCTCGGCTTGACCTTCGCCTGAAAGAAACGCTCCATAACCGCCGGAGTCAGCATCTGCCGGCATGCCGAGTCCATTCTCTTGCAGAGCATCTTCGCCGGCAAAGTCCTCATATGCCCCACTGATATAGTCGACATCGCCTTCGCTCTGAGGGATCTCAGCGCGCGGCAGGTCGGCAATTTGTTCTGGGGAGTCGGCTGATCCGACAACCTCGTCAGCAGATACCTCAGGTGAAGCGGCTTCCGCACTGGCAAGACTGCTCTCCTCCCCGAGGATGAGCTCCGGCTTCTCTGCCAGCATTTCAGCAGAAGGAAACTCGACAAAGCCTTCGCAAGTGGGACAGGGCACTTTTTTCCCAAGAAAGCTCTCATTCGCAACCACCTTCTGGCCGCACATGGGACAGGCTAATTTGAAATTCGACATAAGGACAACTCAGGGCACTAACCCGCCCCTCTTTGTATCGGAAGGAACGCCGGAAAAGCAAGCCTTTCGCAGGGAGAGTCGATATTCCCGCCCGGAAGTTGGCACAAAAAAAGGCACCCTCCCGAAAGAGAAAGTGCCTTCTGAAGAATGAAGTCTTCGCAGAACCTAGTCACGCGCCATGAAAATGCGCAGGATATACCAGAAGAGAAGTGCCACGCTCGAGAAGAGGCCCAGAGCAGCCGATACGTGCTGATCCGTCCGGTAGTGGTGAATGATGTTGGATGTGTTGTAGAGGATCGAGATCGAAGCAAAGAGCGCCATCGCTCCAGCGAAGATTGTTCCTAAGCTGAAGCCGAAGATGATGGAGACGACAATGACTCCCATGGCGATAAAACCACCGACAACCAAAAAGGACCGGAGGAACGAGAAGTCCTTGCGGGTCATAAAGGCCGCCAGCGTCAGCCCACCGAAGACGCAGAGAGTTGTCACGCCTGCCTGGAGAATGGTGCTGCCGTCTTTAGCCTGATATTGCGCCATCAGCAAAAGCGGCAGCATGATGATCGCCTGAGCGACGACGAAGAGCGCCAGACCTGCGTATTGCGCCCCCTGAGAGGTCGCTGAGCGGGCCATCTTATCACTGATCCAGGAAACACCCATAAAAGCGCCCAGAACAATCAACCAGTTTCCACCCATCGTCTGCGCGAGATTCAGCGCCCAGTTCTGCGTGAAAAGAAAAGCCTCGAGTCCAATGAAAGCGAGAATGGCAAAGGCCAGGTGAAGATAGGTGCGGCGAATGAACGCGGCGCGTTCGGTCGGGGCAGCTTCTGCGACAGTGTAGGGATTAGCGTATCCGTTCATAATTCGTGAATGTATCCGATGAGAAAGCGGTTTGGCACGTCTTTTTTTGCGAAAAAAGTGTCGCGGTTGGCTTCTTTCGCCCCCTAACGCCGTTGTCGCACGGCTTCATAGAGACAGACTGCTGCCGCGTTCGAGACATTCAGGCACTCGACATCGCCCAGCATGGGGATGCGGATGAGATCGTCGCATCCCTCCCGCGTCAGTCGGCGCATGCCTTTGCCCTCAGCTCCGAGCACGATCCCCACATTGCCTGTGAAATCCTGCTCATAGAGATCGTGGC
This sequence comes from Verrucomicrobiota bacterium, assembly GCA_020627905.1. Taxonomy (GTDB): domain Bacteria; phylum Verrucomicrobiota; class Verrucomicrobiia; order Verrucomicrobiales; family DEV007; genus Arctic95D-9. Next base: position 6,567 of record JAHDFZ010000027.1, on the reverse strand, counting down.
TGGCCTGATCTGCCGTGCCGACGACCCGAAAAGCCAGCTCCTCCCGCAGACGATCGAGGAACCGCGCCATATTTCCGACCGACACCACCGGCACACTCTTCGCCGCACCGCAGGCCACGCGGACCACCGTATCGGTCACCGGTGCTGATTTGTGGCGGGGAACGATGACGGCAGCGACACCCGCTCCATCGGACGAACGCAGGCAGGCTCCGAGATTATGGGGATCCTGCACCTCATCGAGAATGAGCAACAGCACATCCTCGCCCTCGGCGATGAGCTCATCCAGCCCCTGAAAGAGAGCCTCCTCTGACAAGCGGGCAATCCCGGTGGACGCACTTGAGTGAGCATTCTCCCGCGCCTCGCGGGGGCGATTGCCAGCCTGTTTTGATCTACGGGGTCTTGCCATGAGCGTAAAAATGGACCGTCATCGAAAGCGAAAGCTCATCAAGAGATTTTTTTATGGAGATCAGACTGCGTCTGGGCCTCGGGAGCGAGGCTACGCGTAGGCACTACTAAAGTCCCCTGTGATTGTTTCATACCAGCATGATTCCGAAAGCAGTGGCTTTATCCCTTCAATTCGTAAAAGCCCTAACGCCCCAGCCAGATAATGACCACGACTGAAGTCCCTGTTCCAGAGCGAACAGGAAAAAGCCTATTCAGCCCGCCGTTTCTGCACGATTTTTAATGACCGTGAGGATAGATCCCTGAATCTGGTTCATCGTCCACTTTGACCAGAGACCTGCGTATCGGTTGAAAGGTGTCGAGAGACGATGATTGCTGGTTAGGATCAGTTTGCACCCGGTTTCGGTTTCCTCGATCGTGTATGAACCATCGAGGACGTCGTAGAATCTTCCGCCAACAATGATGTGCTGATCGAATGCTGTGTGAGGAATAAACTCCGGGTCGGCTTCAATGGTGAACGATAGCTTCCTCCGGGGTTCGAATTCAGTAACGACTTCAAAGAACGAAACATCTCGTTCAAAGGTAGCCAGACGTTTCCCACCGACGCCGTAGTGATCAATTTCCGCAGCGATCGGCCTCGGGAAGTCGAGGAGATAGATCCATTGAAAGGGAAGCTCATCAGGTTCGATGGCCGGAACCGAAACGATTTCTGCCCAAACCTGCTCGGACGTGGCGTTAATCTCGATGGTATCTGTGATTCCGACCTGCTGGTGAGGCTGCTGCCACAAATTTTCGAGCGGAGCTGAGAGGAACGGTAGGAAAACCAGAACACTGACATGGAGGTTACCCGATGACTTTTTAAGGAAAAACGCCATGACAACTCCTCCACAAATCGCCGAAGGCGCCATGATCGGGACTGCGACGATGACGCAGAGAACAGCTTCAAGGTCAGTGATAATCGATATAAAAAAGGCAAGAGTGATCACAAGGACCGGAGCCCAGACCCTCCAGAAAGTTGATGGCCCGACAATCTTAAAACCGAGGAAGGTTACAAGCGCTCCAAAAGCGAAAGGCATGAGGCTGATGAAGGACCAGGAGACAATCAAACCGTGATCCTCAAATACCCCAAAGGCGAAGATCAGCCGAGCAATGAGCCCGTAGAGAAGGGCAACGCCAAAAACGATGACAAACGAAAGCGGTGATTTTGAGTTTGGGCGGTCCTGTTCCATTCAAGCAGATTTCATCAGAGTGTAATCTCAACCTTCGGCGCAGATGAGTCCACGCGAGAAGGATGCGTGCAAATGATGTAAGAGACTCGACTCTGGTCAAGCGTTAGTGCGTTGCATTCATTAAGCATCTTCATCGCGAACCGGAATGCAGATTTCCTCAAGCTTCAACAAAAGACCTTCTGCAGAACCAGTCTCGATCAGAATAAAGTCAGCGGTTGCGTCACTCCACCTCCCATTGAGTGGCAATGAAAGGGACACCGCAGCAGCCAATCTGGTTTCGTTTGGTCGATACCAAACGACTCTCTCCACCGGATTCGGATACCCACCTTCCGCTGTTTCCCAATCAGTAACGAAAAACTCTGTGACGCCTGGATAGAAATCCGATCGGTATCGTTTCAGATCGGACTCGATCCAATCGGCTGACGCAGAGTCACCGCCCATGGAGTAGCCCAATGCGTCAAAAAAATCGTCATAACGCTTTGCAGACAAAAGGCTGATCCACTCCCAAACGACCTTGAGCAGATCCTGATCAGATATGTCTCGGTCGACGTAGGTCAATTTTGACCCCGTTTATTGAACCAGATCGCCGTCGTCGGTGACAAAATTACGACTTCTCCGGTCTCATGGTTCCATCGGAAAACGACATCCTGAAGATCGCGACTACCGTGTTCCACAGGGACCAGAATCGCGAGGTCGCCAAAACCGTTCGAGGCGACCGCAACGGCATCCCCCGGAAATTCAGCCCAGCCCCTCGCTGATGCAGTCTCGCGAACAATATCGTTAGCAGTTCTCTTCAGTCGTTTCTTGTCCGACGTGTCGAAGAACGGATAGAGCTGCCAGTGATCTTCACCTGTCTGGATCTCACCGCCATTCAACGCACTCATCCGTTTCCGGTATTCCATTGGGAAAGAAGTGCCCAGCTTTGCTTCAGCTTGATCGATGAATTTAGGATCTACAGGGAACGGCATTTTCGTCAGCTATTGAGTTTCCCGAACATACCTCTGATGCCCATCAGCACATCCCTATATCCTCAACAAATCGATCATCGTCGGAGAATTCCCTCGTTCCGACAACACCAAGAACCCCATACCTCACTCCAGCTCGAACCAGAGAACGCGTCCATGTCTCCGACGGCTTGAGAAGGCTCTTCAAATGCCGCTCAACGAGCAACTCGACGGCATCGCGAACTCTAGCGCGGCAAAAAAGAATCTCGGGCGGGCGGAAATTCTCTATTCCCGTCGCGTTGCCAAACTTCCTCCAGAAATCCTTCTTCGTGCTTCCAGCTGATAGGCTCCAAAGTGCGTCCGACAGCTTCACTTTTAGATGAGGATCGTCAGACGCCTGCCGCGCGCCCGAGCGGAATACATGAAACGCGCGCATGGTAGGGCAAAAGCACGGAGCATCAGAAGCACCCAGCTTATCCGAAATCAGGTCGATCGCCTGCCGCGGAGTCCGCAGCTCAACCGCTTCCGAATCGTCAATTGAGATTCCGAAGGTCTCCTCCCACGACATCACAAGATCTACCGTGTCGAGTCCCATATTCTTCTGCCCCAAAGGTGCCCAATGACGAGCTCCTCAAAGAATCTGCTCAAAAGCCATGAACGGCAAAAGGGAACCTCCACACGCACCCATGCGGAGAATTCCCCGTCGAGCTTACCGAACCACAACTGCGCTCTAAGCAAAAATCTGCGGCTCACCGAGCTGGGCATGAATGTGATTCGCCTGATCAGCTGACATCCCCAATCCCTGAGCCAGATGCGCGAAATACTGTGCCTCTTCCTGGGTATCGAGCTTGATGGCGAGAAGCGAAAAGGCGTAGACCTGCTCAGCCATGTCACCTGGGGTATTCTTCACGACGAGATCCACATCCACTGGCCCCGAAAGATGCTCGCGCAGGTAAGCGATCTCATCCTCATCGAGATCTCCCAGTCGCCCAAGAATCGCCTCACGCTCTGCTTCGTCTACCCGACCGTCCGACTTCGCGGCCATACACATGGCCTGGATAAGGGTTTCTGCTTCATCCTGCGCTTCCTGCGGCGGAGCCTGCGCAGCTGCCTGTCCTCCGCCCAGCAGGGCCCCCAGCATTTGGCTGCCATTGCCACCGCTCGCTGTCGCTCCGAGAAGGGAGCCGAGCCCCCCGCCAGCGGACTGGCCGCCCTGACTTTTACCAAGAGCTCCGAGCAATCCTCCCAGCATCCCGCCACCGGAGCTCTGCCCGCCACCGCCGCCGAGGAGACCGCCCAGAAGTCCGCCTCCTCCCGATTGGCCTCCGCTGGCCCCACCAAGAAGCTGACCGAGTGCGCCGAGGCCTCCCCCCTGGCCGGACGAAGAACCGAGTAGAGAACCGAGAGCATCCAGCCCCCCGCTGCCACCCTGTCCCCGATTACCGGCTGCGGCGGCTAGCAGACCGCCCAGAGCGCCGAGTCCGCCCGACTGACCGCGGTTCTGCCCTCCCATGAGAGTGCCTAGAATGCTCATGGCTGCGTTTCCGCCGCCGCCTGACTGCCCACCTCCGAGCAATGACCCGAGGATGTTGCTTCCTGTGCTGGATCCCATTGCATTGCTATTGAGAAGACTTCCGAGAATTTTGACTGCGTCCATGATAAAAAAATAAGTTGGGTTCAATGAAGGGTCGCACGCCCATGGCGCGACCTTTCATACGAATGACTACAGGATTTCTGCAGCAAAGTCACGAATTTGTCCCCGGCTTCGTTGACTTACCGTTTCCGCGACTCCCTTCCGCTGATCGGGCCGCGATGATGTGATGGCACGCCTTTACCCATTCTGATACGAAGACTCTATGCGAAATCACAAACGCTCTCGCCGCCAGACGCTCGCCACTTTCATCTCTGTTTTCGTGCCGCTTCTCGCAATAGCCCCGCTGACGGCAGATGAGCCGAATCAGTCGATCACAGAAAAGGGCTGGGAAGCAGTCGCCTTCAAAGAAGTGAAAAAAGACAGTCTGCACGTATATTGGAAGGCAGGAAAAACGAAAGACGCTTCCTCGCCTCAACCCGCCGTTGTCTTCTTTTTCGGCGGAGGCTGGAAAGGGGGTAACGCCGCTCACTTTCTGCCACAGGGGGAATACCTGGCTGAGCGCGGCGTGACCGTATTCCTGCCCACCTACCGCACCCTCAGCTCTCATAAAACCGCTCCCAATATCGCTCTGGAAGATGCCAAATCTGCCATCCGTTTCATTCGTCGGAATGCAAAGGAGTTCAACATCGATCCCGACCGGATCGCCGTTGGTGGAGGCTCGGCTGGCGGCCACCTGGCTGCTGCAACCAGCATGTGTCAGGGGTTTGATGCAGAGGGCGAAGACACAAGCATTTCTACGAAGGCGGACCTTCTGCTGCTGTTCAACCCGGTCTACCACAACGGCCCGGAGGGGTATGGGCATGACCGAGTGAAAGAGTGGTTTCCTGCCATCTCCCCTTTCCACCAGATTTCCAAAGATACCCCCGACAACATTGTTTTCTTTGGTTCGGAGGACGGCCTCACCAGCGTTGAGCAGATGAGGGAATTTAAAGCGAAGTGCGAAAGTGTGGGAGTGGCCTCGGAACTCCATCTCTATGAAGGCGCGAAACACGGATTCTTCAATCCCCTGATCGGGCGGAATCCCAGTGCGGAGTTTTTCATCGAGACCCTCATGCGAACCGACAGTTTTCTGCAGGCCAACGAGTATTTGGAGGGGATGGCCGATCCTGAGCTGGCAGCTCGGATTCTGAAGGGGCTCAAGTAAAGACGAAAGGTAGATGGTTACGCGCCTCCGGGGTGAACGCCTGTAACCTGGCGCGGACGGCAGGGCTTTTGCTGAGGGACAGGAAAGTCCCTCTTCCCGAGCTCGCATCGGGCACCTTTGGGAAATAGCGAATTGATTCGTAGGCGACATCTGGCTTGAGCCGCTAGGCCTTCGCCGCCGGAATGAATTCCGACCTCCCCACACAAACGACACGAGAAATTCTCGATTGCGCTTCGCCCCCAGCCTAGGGATGGTTCACGAATGAATCACCCCGCCAGGATCGGACAATGGATCGATGGAGCCGAGCACTCTGCCGGTGAATCCACATTTCGGGCGCATGATCCCTTCACTGGAGAAGAAACTGGACCAGAAGTGGCCGAGGCGACGATCGCACAGGTCAGCCATGCCGCTCAATGTGCCCAATCTGTGGCTGCTGCAGGCCGAAATCTGAGGACAAAAGAGTGTCTTGCGCTGCTCAGCACGATCCATCAAAACCTGACAAAACATCGGTCCAATCTCGAGCAGGCAGCCATGAGTGAGTCTGGCTACCCAGCTGCCCGCTGCGCAAACGAGGTCGACCGCGTGCTGGGCGCGATTGCCCATTTTTCGGACGAACTGCAGTCAGGCCGCTGTATGCAGGAGAGCCAGGATAAGGGAGATCCCGAGCGCAAACCAATCCCCAAGCCCTCCCTCCACCAGAGCCGCGTTGCCATCGGCCCGGTCGCTGTCTTCGGGGCGGCCAATTTCCCTATCGCCATTTCTGTCCTCAGCGCCGACACCTTGTCCGCCTCGGCCGCAGGCTGCCCTGTCATTTTCAAAGCACACCCGGCACAACCTTTGTCCTGTCATCTGGCAGCGAAGATTCTCTCTGAAAGCATCGCTGACTGTGACCTCCCGGCTGCCCTCTTTCAAATGGTGCATGGACGCGATATTGAAATCGGGCAGGCACTTGTGAAACACCCTGCGATCAAAGCCGTTGCTTTCACGGGTTCTTTAGCCGGTGGTCGTGCGATCATGGATACCTGTGCCGCGCGCCCGCATCCCATCCCCGTTTACGCGGAGATGGGCAGCGTCAATCCTGTCTTCTTCCTCGAAGATGCGCTCGCTGATCCCGAGTCCCTCGCTAACACCTTTTTCGAAGCGATGACTCTGGGCAATGGCCAATTCTGCACCCACCCCGGCGTGATCATCGGA